>JAKAZI010000032.1 GCA_021809495.1 Actinomycetes bacterium
GAGACGGTTCGCCAGCACGCGATCAACGAGGGGTATAACTTCGTCGGACCCGTGGAGGTCGAGATCTTCGTCGACGACGACCTGCGCACCGGAGACCTCGCGGTCAAGGCCGACTTCCTCGGTGGTGAGGCGCATCCCCGACTCATTGCCGACGACGGACGCATCTTCACGGTCGGCGACCAACCGGTCGTGATTGGACGCAGCCCTGACGTGGACGTCGTGATCAACGACTCGAACGTCTCGCGCCGTCACGCGGAGGTGTGGCGGACGGCCGAGGGCGTCGCCATCAGGGATTTGCAGTCAACGAACGGGACCTACGTGAACGGACATCGCGTCACCGCGGTCTCGCTGTCTCCCCGTGACGACGTCACGGTCGGAGCGCTGCACCTACGGATTGAGTTAGCTTGAGTCTTCTCGCCGCGTCGTCCAATTACGCCGCGGTGATTCGGCCGCTGCAAGTTCTGGTCATGGTCGTGGCCCTGCTCTTCTTCGCGCGGGTCTTGCGCGTCGCGGTGGTTCAAGCCCGTCCGGCCGATCAGGGATCGAGACGTTCTCGCCGCAAGGACTCGACGGCGTTGGCCCTGGAGTTCATCGAACCCGACGAGATGGCGGGCCAACGCATCGACGTGGACCTCGCGGTCGTGATCGGGCGCGGGGCCGACTGTGACATATCGCTTGCGGACACGTACCTTTCGACCCGACACGCCCGCATCGCCAACGACGCGGGCGACCTGTCAATCGAGGACCTGGGTTCCACCAACGGGACCTATGTGAACCAGGAACTACTCCGTGGGCGGGTGCTGCTCGAGCGAGGTGACGTGATCCAAGTCGGAGGCGTCCTCTTGGAGGTGGTTCGTTGACGCGATGGCGGTTCGCGGCCGCGACGGATACCGGTCTCGTGCGCGACGCGAACGAAGACGCCCTGTCCGTTGACGCGACTCTGGCCATCGTCGCCGACGGCATGGGTGGCCACGCCGCCGGAGAGGTCGCCTCGTCACTGGCCGTCGAGGTGATCACTCGACAATTCCACGAGAACGAGACCGTCGACGGCCTCTACGCCGCGGTCGAGACGGCGAACCTAGCGGTACTCACCGATGCGGTCGCCAACCCCGAACGCTTCGGCATGGGCACGACGATCATCGCCATCGCGTTGACCGAGGACGCGGCGGGGATCGTCTCGCCGACCCTCGTCAACGTGGGCGACTCGCGGGTCTACCAGCTCCGCGATGGAGCCCTGCGCCAGTTGAGCGACGACCACAGCGTGGCCGAGGAGTGGGTCCGAATGGGCCGGCTGACCCCCGAAGAGGCCGCCGTTCACCCGCGGCGCCACCAGTTGACCAGGGTGCTCGGCATGGACGACGTCGTCGAGATCGACGTGGTGTCGGTCGTCGCCCAGCCGGGCGACCGGTTGTTGCTGTGCAGCGACGGTCTGTCCAACGAGCTGACTCCCGAACAGCTGGTGCAGCTGGCGAGCCCGCCGATGCCGCTCGAAGACGCAGTGGACAAGTTGGTCGCCGCCGCGAGAGAAGCCGGGGGACGCGACAACATAACGGTCGTCCTCGTCGAATTCGACGAGGTCGTGGCGACGATGACCCCGGTGAAGAAGACGGTGTCGACCGCCCCGCCGGCGATCGCTGCGCCGCGCACGACGCGACGCCGGTCGTCGCGCTTCACGTGGCGCGTCGCCATCGCGGTCCTGGTGCTGATCGGCGTGGCGGCCGGCTTCGTCGCCATCATGCACTGGTACGCGTATTCGACCTACTACCTCGCCGATGATTCGGGTTCCATCGCGGTCTATCAGGGCCAGCCCAACGGGGTCCTGTGGTTCTCACCCCATAAGGTTCTGGACACGACCTTCCCCTCTGCGCACCTGTTGCCGTCGGACCAACGACTCCTGGCCGCGACGATCAGCGAACCCTCGCTCAACTCGGCCCTGAACTACGCCTCGTATCTCAATCAGCTCTGGCACTCCTCTCGTAGTGTCGCGGTCGCGAGTACGACCACGACGACCACGACCACGGCCACGACGACCACGATCGCGACGACGACGACCAAGGCGAAGGGGTAATCCATGTCGCGCCGACTGAGCGTCTTTGCGATCGCGATCGTCTTGCTCTTCGCCGCGATTGCGGCCCAGGCGGTAAACATTCAGTTCTTCAGAGCGCCGGCGCTCAACGCGTCGATCCTGAACCCGAGGAACTCACAGTCGAACACCCAGTACCCGCGCGGCGAGATCATTGCCGCCGACGGGACGGTCCTGGCGCGGTCGGTCCCGGCGACGAAGGGCTACTACCCCTACACCCGCGTCTACCCGCTCGGCGCGCTGACGTCTGGACTGGTGGGCTTCGCCTCACCGTTCTACGGCACCTGGGCGCTCGAGGCCGAGTACAACCAGTACCTGATCGCGCACGCGCAGCCGCCCCAGAGTCTGGCCCAGGTCCTCGCGCCGACATCGGCCGCTGACTCGGTCGCGATCACGCTCCAACCCTCGCTGCAGCGCGTAGCGGCGAAGTACCTCGCCGGCCGCAACGGCGGCGCCGTCGTGCTCGACCCGCGCACCGGCGCGGTGCTCGCGATGTACGCCAACCCGACCTACAACCCCGCCCCCTTCGAGTCGTCGAGCTACACCGTGGCGGCGAAGGCGTGGAAACTCGACGTTACGAACAACGCCTACGGATTCCCCCCGCTCGGGAACCTGGCGATCCAGCAGACCTTTCCACCCGGCTCTACGTTCAAGATCGTGACGACGAGCGCCGTGGTGGCGAAAATGCCCAGTCTCTTCACGAAGAACTACTCCGTCGCCGCAACGATCCATCTGCCCGACTCGAACAAGACCCTCTCCAACTACGCGTTCGTGCCCTGTGGCGGCGACATCGCCCAGATGCTCCCCCCGTCGTGCGACCAGGGCTACGCGCGCATCGGGTTGGACCTCGGGGGGAACATCCTCGCCGAGACCGCGAACTCATTCGGGTTCAATTCGGCGCCACCGATCGACCTGCCCGGTGCTCAGCCGAGCTTCTTTCCCTCGGCGTCGTCGTTCCTCTACAACAAGCCGGGGATCGCGTATTCGGCCATCGGCCAGCAGAACGTGCGCGCGTCGGCGCTGCAGATGGCCCTGGTTGCGGCCGCCGTCGCGAACGGCGGCACGATTATGACCCCGCACTTACTCAACTACGTGGCGGGTCCCGACGGGTCGGTCGTGAAGCGCTATCAGGACACCGCCTGGAAGACGCCCCTCACCAGCGCCGAGGCGGCCCGGATCGTGCCGCTCATGCAAGAAGTGGTCCAGGCCTCGGACGGCACCGCCGCCGGGATCTTCCCCGCGTGGGCTGACGTGGCGGCCAAGACTGGCACCGCACAGGTCGGCAACTCGGTCCAGAACACCGATGACTGGATGATCGCGTTCGCGCCGGCGACCAACCCGACCGTCGCGGTCGCGGTGGTGCTGCCGTACCAGGTCACCTCCGCGACCGGTGCGTCAGTCGCCGGACCGGTGATGCGTTGTCTCATCGAAGGCGCGCTCTCGTTGCAGGCCGGCCAACCGGCTTTGGGAACGGCGACGACGTGTCCGTGACGACGCGGGTACTGAGGGCGAGCCAGGACGTAGGCTGGGGCGGGTATGGAACCCGTTAGCGATCCGCGTATCTACTCGAACCGCTATCAGGTCACGCACCTGATAGCCCGGGGTGGCATGGCCATGGTCTACCGGGCCCAGGATTTGCTGCTCAACCGGGCCGTAGCGTTGAAGATTCTCTACCCGGAACTCTCGGCTGACCCTACCTTCGTCGAACGATTCCGGCGTGAGGCCCAGGCCGCAGCGAACCTCTCGCACCCCAACATCGTCCCGGTCTTCGACTGGGGTCAAGACGGCGGGACCTACTTCATCGTCATGGAGTTGGTCGACGGGACGTCACTCGCCGAGATCGTGCGGGGTTCTCGCACGCTCACGCCGTCGCGGGCCGCCCAGATCACCGCGCAGGTGGCCGCCGCACTGGGCTACGCGCACCGTTCGGGTGTCGTTCACCGCGACGTGAAACCTGGCAACATTCTCATCACCACCGACGGGCAGGTGAAGGTCACCGACTTCGGCATCGCCCAGGCGGTCGCCAGCGAGGATCACCTCGCCGAGGCGGGATCGGTCATGGGCACCGCGACCTACTTCTCACCCGAGCAGGCCGAAGGGGCCGCCGTCGACGGACGCAGCGACGTCTACTCCCTCGGCGTGGTGCTCTACGAGCTTTTGGTCGGTCGACCACCGTTCATCGGTGATTCGCCGGTCGCCGTGTCGAGCCAGCACGTGCACGGGACCGTGCCGTCACCGTCGGATTTCTCGGACTCGGTCCCCGCCGACCTCGAGGCGATCGTCATGCTCGCCCTCGCTAAGTCCCCGGACCGTCGCTATCAGACGGCCGACGAGCTTCGTGCCGACCTGGTGCGCTTCACTGACGGACAGCCGGTGCACGCCGCGACGCGCGACGGTTCCTACTACGGCGCCGACGTCACCCGGGCCGTGGCGACGGTCACGCCGGGCGAGAGGACCCAGGCGGTGCCGGTCATGTCCGGTCCGCGCACCGACGTACGACGTCGCCGTCGAGGGTCGAGCGGACTCGTCGTCACGATCGTGATCATCGTGTTGCTCGCCGCGGGGGGCTACGCCTACGCCCGCCTCGCGAAGTCGAGCTCGGTGACCTCCATGCCCAACGTCGTCGGCGAGAGTGTCGCGACCGCTTCGTCGACGCTGCTCTCGGACAGCCTCGTGATCGGCACCACGAAACTCGTGTACTCCTCGAAGGCCTCGGGCACTGTCGTCTCGACGAATCCGGCCTCGGGCGCGACCGTGAAGAGTGGTGACACGGTCACCCTGCAGGTGAGCCAGGGCCCCGCGCCCGTGACGGTGACGGTGCCCGACGAGACCGGCAAAGCGCTCTCGACGGCCCTAAGCGCGTTGCAGACGCTCGGTTTCGTTGTCACGGTCAGTCAGACGTCTACCGCCCCGGCTGGCGGAGCCCCGAATACCGTGCTCTCCCAGACGCCCGTTGGCGGGACGTCGTCGCACGCGGGGGCGAAGGTCGTGCTGACCGTGCTCTCCCAAGGGGCGACATTCCCGCTGACCAATGTTCGCGGACAGACGTCGCTGCAGGCGGCTGCCACCCTCGGCCAGTACGGGCTGTCCGTGGGTTCGACGACGACGGGCTGTTCCAACACCGTCGCCCAGGGTTTGGTCCTGCGCACGATCCCGGCTGCCGGTCAACAGGTGTCGTCGGGCACGTCGGTCCAGCTGGTCACCTCGTCAGGGGTTTGCCAGGTGTACGTCGCCAACGTCATTGGTCAGACGCCCGCCGAGGCGTCATCGACGCTCTCGGCCCAGGGGCTCAACCTTGGTCAGGTGACCGACGCCCTGCCCACTGACTGTCTGACCCCGGGGACCTCGGGCCAGATCATCAGCCAGAACCCCGGTCCGGGGATCTCGGTGCCCTACGACTCGGGCGTGGATGTCACCGTCTGTCCGTAGTCTCGCGACCGTCGGGTGATTGGGTACCATGGACGCTTATGGCATCGAGCGGACCCAAGCGGCGCACCAGCAAAGAGATGGGACGCTACGTCTCGGCTGAACAGCGCGGCCGCTACACCCCGCCGCGGCCGCCGGGCTCCGATCACAGTCCGCACTGGTACGGGTGGATGCTGCTCGACCTGCTCTTGTTCGGACTGATCGTGATCGTGCTCAACTACCTTCAGGTGCTGCCGGGTGCGACGTCGGCGTGGTACCTCGGGATCGGACTCGTCGCGATGTTCTCGGCCTTTTACATGGCCACGCGGTATCGCTAAGCGAGTCGTTCGATCACCGTTGCGTTGGCCAGTCCGCCGCCCTCGCACATCGTCAGTAGTCCGTAGCGTCCGTTGGTGCGCTCGAGCTCGTTGAGCAGGGTCGCCGCCAACTTGGCGCCCGATGCCCCGAGCGGGTGGCCGAGCGCGATGGCCCCGCCGTTCACGTTCACCTTCGCGAGGTCGGCGTGGTGCTCGCGCTGCCAGGCGAGCACCACCGAGGCGAAGGCCTCGTTGATCTCCACCAGGTCGATGTCCTCGAGGGTGAGTCCGGCCTTGGCGAGGACCTTCGCGGTGGCGGGGATCGGACCGGTGAGCATCGTCACGGGGTCGACGCCGGCCAGGGCGAAAGCGTGGAAGCGGGCGCGCGGCGTGTAGCCGAGGGCGCGGGCGCGCTCCTCGGACATGATGAGTACCGCCGAGGCGCCGTCGGTGATCTGCGAGGAGTTCCCCGCGGTGATGGACCCACCTTCTTGGAACGCGGGCTTAAGGTTCGCGAGGATCTCGAGCGACGTGTCGGGGCGGATCCCCTCATCGGTCGTCAGCCACTCGTCGGTGGCGCGTCCCTCGTCGTCGCGCACGGCGACGGGTACGATCTCGCGCTCGAATCGACCCTCGGCCGTCGCGCGCGCGGCGCGGCGGTGGCTCTCCACGCTGAAGGCGTCGAGCTCTTCGCGGGAGATGCCCCACTGTTCGGCGATCATCTGGGCGCCGATGCCCTGGTTCCTTAGCCCGCCGACCGGCTCGTAGCGCTCGGTCACGCGCGGACCGAACGGGAACCCGGAGTCCTTGCCGATGGACGAGCCCATCGGGACGCGCGTCATGACCTCGACGCCGGCGGCCACGACCACGTCGTAGGCGCCGGCCATCACGCCCTGGGCGGCGAAGTGCATCGCCTGCTGGCTCGAGCCGCACTGGCGATCGATCGTGGTGGCGGGCACCGACTCGGGCCACCCGGCGGCGAGCACGGCGTTGCGCCCAACGTTGAAGGCCTGTTCGCCGGTTTGAGAGACGCAGCCCATGATGACGTCGTCGATCACCGACGGGTCGAGGTCGTTACGGCTCGCGAGGGCCCGGAGCGCCTCGGACGCGAGGTCTACCGCGTGCCAATTGCGAAGTTTCCCGTTGCGCCGCCCGCCCGGGGTGCGTAGTGCATCAACAATTACCGCTGTCGTCATGGCCGATCCTCTCCTTACCGGGTAGTAACCCGTGGTGCGAATCCTAGACGGGGTTCGCGGAGTTCTCGGCGGTCGCGACGGTAGATTCATCCCGTGACAGCGACCGACGTGGACCAGTGGCTCGCCGCCCGGGTGCCGCGGGTACTTCGTGCGCTCGGGGGCTCGCTCGAACGCGGCGGGATCGACGGCGAGGTCCTTGGGTGGGTCGAGGGAACCCTCGTCCCCGAAGACTCGGCCGGCGTCGTCCTCGGGGTCGCGCTCGGTGCGGCGATGGTCGCGGCGGTGGACGTCGTCGAGATGTCGGCGCGACCGTCGGCCTCGCTGAGCGCCATGACGATTGAGATTGCTCGAGACCCGCGACGTGGTGAGACGTTGAGCCTGCGCGGCGAGGTCGTGTCACTCACGCGGACTCGCGCGTCGGCTGAGGCCGTCCTGCTCGACGCGGCGGGCGTCGTCGTCGCTCGTTCGACCGCGACGCTGTCGCGACCGCCTCGAGGGTGATCAGATGTGCTCGGCGGGGACCTGGCCGAGTCGACCGGCGTGGTAGTCGTCGAAGGCCTGCTGGAGCTCGTCACGCGTGTTCATGACGAATGGGCCGTACGCGGCGACGGGTTCGCGGATGGGCTGGCCACCGAGCACGAGCACCTCGAGGGCGCTCGTGCGTGAGTCCTGGTGCTCGTCGGCGTCGAGTATCAGGAAGTCGCCGTCGCGGTGTACGGCCAACTGGCCGTCGTGGATCGGGCGTCGGTCGAGCCCGACCGTTCCGGTACCGGCGAGGACGTAGGTGAGGGCGTTGTAGGCCGCGTTCCAGGGCAGCGCGAGGCGAGCGCCCGGTAGCAGCGTGACGTGCACCAGACTGATCGGCGTGTGGGTGTCGCCGGGACCGGCGAACTCGCCGAGTCGGCCGGCGATGACGCGGATGATCGCGTCGCCGCCCTCGTTGGTGAGCAGTGACACGGCGAGTGCCTCGATGTCCTGGTAGCGCGGTGTCGTCATCTTGAGCGCCGCGGGCAGGTTCACCCAGAGCTGGACCCCGTGGAAGAGTCCGCCGGTGTCGATCAGCTCGTCCGGCGGCCGCTCGATGTGCAAGATGCCGCCTCCGGCGGTCATCCACTGGGTCGCGCCGTTCTGGATGACGCCGCCACCGCCGATCGAGTCCTGGTGGACGAACGTGCCTTCGATCATGTAGGTGACGGTCTCGAAGCCCCGGTGGGGGTGCCACGGCGTGCCCTTGGGCTCGCCGGGACCGTAGTCCACCTCGCCCATCTGGTCCATGTGCACGAACGGGTCGAGATCAGTCAGGTCCACCCCGGCGAAGGCTCGCCGAACGGGGAATCCCTCGCCCTCGAGTCCGCGCGGCGCGGTCGTGATCGTGGTCACGCGCCGCGGGCGATCGGTCACGAGTGGCGCGATGAGGCGCGGCAACTCGAGGGGGTTGGCTACGGTAATCGCGGGCATAGCCGGATTCTACGGGTCGGACTCGCTTCGCTCGACGCGCGGATCGCGCCACGCCGAGCACGATCAGGCCCGTGAGCGAGAGGGCCCGGGTTCCCGGTCCCGCGTTGAGGTCACCACGCGCGTGGCTGACGCCAACCCAGTCGGCGACCGAGGCGCCGAGGGGACGCGTCAGCACGTAGGCGCTCCAGAACGTGGCGACCGGGTGGCGTCGGGTGAGTCCGACGTAGAACCCGGGGCGATGAACAGCACGAGGAAGAGGGCGGCCGCGTCACGGTACCCGAAGCCGACCACGTAGGCGGCGTCGTCACCGGCCGTCGTGCCGAGCGCGAGGGTGGTGGTGATGGCCGCTCAGTAGAAGAGCTCGCGCCGGGTCGTGTCGACCGTGTGGATGGAGAGCGTCCGCGCGACGCGGTACCAGGCGCCGAAGACGCCGGCGAGCGTGACAACGAAGGCGCAGACCCGCTTCGTTGGGCTCGGGTCAATCGAGGAAGTTCGTCGCGTCCACCGTAATGAAGAGGGCTTCGGCGTCGGCGACCAGCACGTCGCCGGCCGTGACCGTGGCGCTGATGGTCAACTTGCGCCCGTCGCGCTGCTCGAGCCAGGCGCGCGCGACGACGGACTGGCCGACGGGCGCGGCCGCGCGGTACGTGACCACGAGCCGGGCCGTCAAGGCGAACAGGCCGTGCAGTCCAAGCACGAAGCCCATCGTCTCGTCGATCAGGGTGGCGATGATGCCGCCGTGACTGCGTCCCGGGGCTCCCTCGAAGGCCTTGCCGATGACGGCCTCCATCACCGCGACGTCGCCGTCACGCCAGTGGCGCGCCCCCAAGCCCATCGGGTTCGCGCCGCCCGCGACGACCGAGTCGCTCACCAGGTACTCGTGGAGGTAGGCGACGGAGTCCAGGCGCTGCGCCGTGAACGCCTCGACGAGCTCAGGGTCGATCGAGACGGTTCGCTCGCCGCCCGACTGGACTCGAGCGAGCAGTCCGTCGACGTCGAGGGCCAGTCGGTCGAGCTCGTCGTCGCTCAACTCGCGGTCGACGAAGGCGTGACCCAGGGCGCGCAGTCGCGTGGCGACGGCGACGCGCCGTTCGTCGTTGGTCACGACCCGACGTAGTGACGGTCCGCTGTCGCGAGGGCTCGGTCCAGGCGGGCGAGTCCGTCGCGCAGGTCCGACTCGCCGATGATGCACGGCGGCACCACGTGGAGGCGGTTGAAGTTCGCGAAGATGAGGAGCCCCTCGTCGCGACAGGCGGCGATCACCTC
The DNA here is from genome assembly GCA_021809495.1 of Actinomycetes bacterium. Lineage (GTDB taxonomy): Bacteria > Actinomycetota > Acidimicrobiia > Acidimicrobiales > RAAP-2 > RAAP-2. Next base: position 9,726 of record JAKAZI010000032.1, read on the forward strand.
GTTCATCGCGGGCGAGCTCGACCCGTAGGGCGCGAGCGGCTCACGCGTCTCGCGGTCGCGAACCAGTTCGACGGCGTGCATGACGCCGAGACCGCGGACCTCGCCGACGCTGGGGTGGCGCTGGGCGATTGCGGCCAGCTCCGGGGCGATGATCGTCTCGCCGACGCGCGCGGCGTGCTCGATCACGCCGTCACGCTCCATGACCTCCATCGTGGCCACCGCCGCGGCGCAGGCGAGTGGGTGGCCCGAGTACGTGAGACCGCCCGGGTAGACGCGGTCGTCGAAGGAGTGGCTGATGGCCTCGTTGATAACCACGCCGCCGAGGGGCACGTACCCCGAGTTCACGCCCTTGGCGAACGTGACGAGGTCTGGCCGCACGTCGAAGTGTTGGTAGGCGAACCACGCACCGGTTCGCCCGAACCCGGCCATCACCTCGTCGGCGATGAAGACGATGCCGTAGCGGTCGCAGATCTCGCGCACCCCCGCGAGGTAGCCGGGCGGGGGGACCAGCACGCCGGCCGTGCCGGGGACGGTCTCGAGGATCACGGCGGCGATCGTGGACGGACCCTCGAAGCGGATCGTCTCGTCGAGGCTGGCGAGTGCGCGCTCAGCCTCCTGTTCGGGGGTTGTCGCGTGGTACGACGACCGATACAGGTAGGGGCCGAAGAAGTGCACGACGCCGGACGACCCCTGCTCGTTGGGCCACCGGCGCGGATCGCCCGTGAGGGTGATCGACGTTGAGGTCGCGCCGTGGTAGCTGCGATAGGCCGCGACGACCTTGAATCGTCCCGTGTGCAGTCGGGCCATGCGCACCGCGTGTTCGACCGATTCGGTGCCGCCGTTGGTGAAGAAGACCTTGGCCGCACCGTCGAAGGAGTGGTCGAGGATCATCTCGGCGGCCCGGTAGCGCGACTCGTACCCGTGCTGAGGGGCGATGGTGCAAAGCCGGGCGGCCTGGGCCTGGATCGCGGCGACGACGTCGGGGTGTTGGTGACCCAGGTTGGTGTTGACGAGTTGGGACGAGAAGTCGAGGTACGTGGTGCCGTCCTCGGTGGTCACGGTCACCCCTGACGTGTCGCGCACCATCATCGGGTTGATGGACGCCTGAGCCGACCACGAATGGAAGACCGACGCCCTTTCACGCTCGACGCTGCTCAGTATGGATCGGTCCTCGGCCATGATTATCGTCCTCGTCGTTCTTGCTTCGACGCTAACGCACTGACCAGTCGCCGCGCGAGGCGACGGTGGGGTCACCGTCGTCGCCGACTCTGTCTCGTCGGTGAACGCGATGACGCCATCGAACTCCACGTGACCGAACTCTTAACGGGCCTTTATCGGCGATTCAGCGCCTCCTCACGCGGGCCCGCCACGCTGGGATAGGGCCGAGTCCACCAAGCCACTGAGGAGTCACCGTGTACCGTTCGACCGCCAAGCGACTGAAGCGACTAAGTCTCTGGACCGTGACCACCTTCGCCGCGATCGGGGGCGGGGCGGTCGCCGCCAACCTCACGTCATCGAGGTCGCCGAGTGTCGCGCCCGTGGCCCTATCACCTTCGACCACCGGAGCCGCGCGCGTCGCGACCCTCAGCGCGACGACACCAGCTTCGACGGGTAGCACTAGTGCGGTGACGGCGTCGCTCGCGTCGCCGGTCACGCGCAGCGTGGTGGTGGCGGTGTCCTCGACCTCGCTCTCGGTTCGAAGTGGGTCCCGGGTCGTGACCTACGCGCTGGATCCCTCGACGGTCGTCCTGAGCGGGCGTGTCCACGTCAGTGTGTCGAGCCTCAAGGTCGGCGACACCGTATTCGTCGTGCCCCGGACCACGAGACCCTCGTCGGCGGCGACGATTGGAGTCGTGCCGACGTCCTCGGGGTCGGACGATTCAGGTTCTGACGCGTAATGCGCAGACGCTGGGCCGATTCGCTGAGTCCCGTTTCGACGCGACGTCGCCGGTGCTTGGTGAGTGCGAACGCCGCACCGTACGTCGAACGGCGCGCCGTGCTGAACGCGGACGCGCGAACGTCGTCGAGGAGTGCCGACGCCGCCAATCGCTGGCCCCGGTGTACTCAGGCGATCAGCTGGAGTAGCGCGCACGTGACAATGGCCACGACGAAGACGGTCACGAGGGACGCCTTCAGGCGCATGGCGATGGCCCCGGCACCAACGCCGGCGAGCAGTGGCCAGTCCACGCTGTAGTGACCGCTGACGTCAAAGAGATCGGTCACGGTCAAGGCCGTGAGCATCGCTGGCGGGAGCAGGCTCGCCGTTCGCTGAACCCGGGGATGGTTGAGCACAGATCCGGGCAACGAGACCCCGGCGAGTTTCAGTCCGTAGCTGCCGAGCGAGGTGAGCGCGAGCATGATCCAGAGCGACATCACGATTCCTTTTTTGCGACGGTGGCCCGCGCCGGTGACGCACCCACGACGGCCGCGACGACCGCGGCGGCGAGAATCGGTACCCCCGGCGGGGTGATCGGAATGAGGATCAGGGACACCAACCCCGCCGTCATCGCCACGGTCGGTGCGCCGTCACGCGAGAGTTGTGGCCAGAGCAGCGCGAGGAAGATCGCGGGCGCGGCGGCGGACAGGCCGAAGGCGGAGGTGTTGATGCCGCTGCCGATCAGCGCACCGGCCACGGTGCCGACCGTCCACAATGAGTAGAGGCTGATGCCGGTAGCCCAGAAGGCGTATCGACCCGCGCGCGAGTCGCGCTGAGCGACGGCCATGGCGGTGGTCTCGTCAATGACGAAGTGGGCGGTCCACAGTCGCTGCAGTCCCCGTGGTCGCACGACCTGGGTTACCGGTACGCCGTAGAACATGTTGCGCGTGCCCAAAAGCAAGGCCGCCGAGAGCCCGGCGAGCGGCGACCCGCCGGCGGCGAGCACGCCGACGAAGGCGAACTGCGACGCCCCGGTGTAGGCGACAACGCTCATGACGATTGCCTGCAGGACGCTGAGGCCCGACGCGACGGCGATCGCGCCAAAGGTAACGCCAAAGGCGCCCGCGTAGACGCCGATTCCAGCCGCCGCGCGGGTGATCGCGGCTCGTTCAGGGAAGTCCGAGTCGATGGACCGCTCGTCGCGGTCGCGAGGCGGAAAGCGCGTCAGTTCACCCATTGACACAATATTACGACGTAATGTGCGCATTCAAATAGCGAATACAAACGCTAGTAGGAGTAAATGTGCAATATAGTGTTACATGGATGAGATTGACAGGAAGATAATTGCGTTATTGCAGAGCGATGGACGTCTGTCGAACGTCGAACTGGCCGAGCGCATCGGTCTCACCCCTGCGCCGTGCCTTCGTCGAGTCAAGCGTCTAGAAAGCGATGGCGTGATCCTTGGTTATAGCGCGCGGATCAGCGCCATGGCAGTCGGTCTTGGCTTTGAGGTGCTCGTCTTCGTGGACCTGACGCACAAGGATCGCGCCACCTTCGAGGCCTTCGAAGCGGGCGTCGCGAGGTTCGACGAGGTCATCGACGTGCGCCGGATGTTCGGGCTGCCCGACTACATCTTGCGCGTCGCGACCGACAGCATCGAGAGTTACGAGGCGTTCATCTCCTCACGACTCGGTGACGTACCCGGCGTCGACAAACTTGATTCGCACATGACGATGAAACTCGTCAAGTCGTCCGCCGAGGGTCGCTGAACGCCGGCGAGTCCAATTCCAGACTGCTCGTCTCGAATGTTGTCCGGTGAAGGGTGATCGTTCTCCCCGCTAGAACCGGAGGACCCGCTATCCCCGGAAAGCCCAGATCTTCCCGATTAAAGGGAATTCTCGTGGTGGGGGATTTGGGTAAAGGGTGAATCTCCTGGTCGAGAGCCATGGAGGGTGTGGCCGCGAAGGGGGCAATCACCAGCGAGCGAGGATCTGAACACCAGGAGAACGGGAGTTTCTCACCAGCACCCTTGAGGAGACAATCACCCAGGGTGCCCCTGTTGCGCGCTCTTGGCTAGCGCCAAGGCTGCAATGCCGTCACCGCTTAACTACTCACTATCTTCCGCTCGGAGGATTACGGCGTTCCCACTTGGTCCCGGAGTTGGTCGATGTCCTGGTGGAGGGCGAACTCCGTCGCTCAC
>JAKAZI010000116.1 GCA_021809495.1 Actinomycetes bacterium
TAATTGCCGGTCGACTCCGTCTCGAAGAGATAGAGAGAATGAAACCTTGAACCGAGCAAGTGCCATCGGTTGGGCCTCGATACTTGCGGCCACGTTCTGATCACACGATCCGAGATACTTGGTCGGCCCATTTGGGTTACCACGGTGCACGACGACGTCGGCGTCAAGTCAGGTCGCACCGTACCAAGGCGATTCGTAAGTGACGGCGACGCCAAACCTCGCGACTAAGGCCGCGACATCACGCCTCGATGTCGAACTCGCTCTTCACCGGAGTGGGCGCTACAGGACTCGAACCTGTGACCTCAGCCGTGTGAAGGCTGCGCTCTAACCAACTGAGCTAAGCGCCCGGACGCTCAATGCTACCGCTTCGAACTGTCCAGATAATTCCAGAATCCGCCGCGTTGTATCCTGCACGTGTGACCGACTCAACCGAAACCCCTCCGTCACGCAGGCCGCGGCGTCCTTCCGCGGTCCCGCGCAGTGTCATTCTGGGGCTCGATTCGCTTGAGCAGAAAGTTGGTTACATTGGCGGATTCGTCGCCGGCGCCCTCGCCGCGGTCATCGTCCCGCACCTCTTCAAGAACACACTGGTTACGAACACCGCGAAACTCACGTCGGCAAAGACGTGCCCAGCGAACTATCACCTGGTTCACAACATCTGTCAGTACACCCACCTCACCCACCCATCGGATTGGTTGCCCCAATTCCTTGAAATAATCGTCCTCGGTGCAGCGGTCGTCTTCTTCTCGTACCGCCGCAAGCGCGCTGGCGTCGCGACCGCCGCTCTGATCATGGGACTGGCCCTCGGGGTTGCCGGACTTCCCTTCCTGCTCGTCGGCGGCTGGTTAGTCGTTCGCGCGTTCCGCCTCCAGAAGTACGGCGACGCATCATTCTCGGGTTCATCAAAGCGCGCTCGAGAGATGGCCCAGGCACGCAAGGCCGCCCGCGCCAGCGGATCGAGAACGCCAACGGCTGACGGACCGAGTCGAGGCGTGCCCGCCCCGTCCAAGCGTTACACCCCTAAGCAGCGACCCCGCCGCCGATAGTCCATGGCCGAACTGGGACTTGACTATTCAACGGCGTGGGGCAGGCGCTATCGCACCCGCTTCGTGCGCGAACTCATCCATCGAGTCTTCCTCGGCCCGTACGTGCGGTACATGTCGACGCTCGAAACCCGCGGAGTCGAAAATATCGCCGCAGCGGGCCCGTTCATCTTCGTCGCCAACCACACCAGCAATCTCGATACGCCACTGATTCTCAGCGCCTTGCCCGCCAAAATCCGTCGGCGCACCGTGGTCGCGGCCGCCATGGACAGTTTCTTCATGGACCGGCGAAAGGCCTTCAAAACAGTGCTGATGTTCAACGCGATCCCGATTGATCGCCAACGCGTGAATCGACGCAGCGCCCAGCAGGCGCTCGAGCTGGTCGAGGACCGATGGAACCTCCTCATCTATCCCGAGGGCGGTCGAACGCCCGACGGAGCAATCCAGGAATTCAAGGGAGGTGCCGCGTACCTCGCGGAGCGCGCCAAGGCGACCGTCATTCCGACCTACGTTCACGAAGCCGGCCTCCTTCGCGGACCCAAGTACGCCAAGGCCCCTCGATTCGTCAACGCGCCCAACCGTCGTCGCCACCACGTGGTCGTCGCCTTCGGCGCCCCAGTCACCTCTGGCGACGGTGAGTCGATCCGCCGTTTTGGAGCGCGAATCGAAGACGCCGTCGTGCAGCTAGGTCAAGAGGTCAGTGGCGATCACGACCTAGGAATCAATCGGCCGACCGCTTCATGAGCGCCTGGCACCTCGTTTCGTAGAGACGGTCTGCGACCGAATCGAGCGGCGCCAGTTCTCCGAGACCTAATGCTTCGACCAACACGGCGTCGGCGAGCCACGGATTGAGCGCGAGGACGGGGCCGTGGGCGTAGGTCGCCCATATCCGCCCCGATCGGAACCCGTCGACGCGTCCGTCGTTGCCCCGACCGTGCACGACCGACGCAAAGGGCTTGACGCCCGCGCCGATCGTGGTTTCACCACCGTGATTCTCAAAGCCCACCATTGTGATGCCCTCGACCGTGGTCACGAGGTCGCCAACGGCGCGAGCCGGTGCGCGCGTCGTCACGGCGTCGACGAGTCCAAGGCCCACGTATTGGTCGTCTCCCTGCACGCTAAAACTCGTTCCAAGCATCTGCAGACCAGCGCACACCGCGAACACCATGGCGCCGTCATCCACGTGCTTGGAGAACTCCGCCTCTCGCAGTAACGCGACCGCCAATCGTTGAGGTCCGTCTTCTCCCCCGCCGAGCAAGTAGACGTCGCCGACCGGGAGCCGGTCATCCATTCCGGCACGGACCAACTCGACGTCGACGCCGCGGCGTCGTGCCCGCTCGCTAAGCACGAGTCCGTTGCCGCCGTCACCGTAGGTGCCTAAGAGCTCGGGGTACACCTGAACGACCCTCAACACGGCTGGGAATCCCTGAGTAGATCGCTGAACGCGGTGTAGTTCGCGAGTACGTCTACGACCCGGCCGTCGAGTGTTGGCTCCTCGTCGACGTACGACTCGACCCCGGCGTACCAGAGTCGTGTCGCCAGATCGAGTCGGCGATCGCCCAGACACCGCACGCGTCGACCGCGCAGCGCCTCGAACGGCACGTCGTAGAGCCACGACGGGTCGTGACCGTCGGCCAGTCTCGCGTTGATGGCGACCCACA
>JAKAZI010000117.1 GCA_021809495.1 Actinomycetes bacterium
CGCGGCCACGGCCGCACGGCCGACACCGAGGAGCCCTTCCACTACGACTCGATGGCCGAAGAGACCGTGGCCTTCCTCGAGTGGCTGGGTCGACCAGCTCACCTCATCGGTCACAGTGACGGGGCCATCGTGGGACTGCTCGTGGCGATGTCGCGGCCGGACCTCGTTGGTCGCCTCGTCGCCGTGGGGGCGAACACGCGGCCCGACGCGCTCGAGCCAATGGAACCCTTTCCGACCGACGGACCGATCTTTGACGAGTGGGCTGAGAACTTCGCGGTGCGTTCTCCCGACGGCCGCGCGCACGCGCGGGTCGTCATTGACAAAACGATGCACCTGTTTCGAACGGAGCCCGATCTCACCGCCGAGCAGCTCGCGTCGATTGAGGTGGCGACACTCGTCATGGTCGGAGACGACGACTCGACACGGCTCGAGGACACGATCGCGCTCTATCGGGCGATCCCCGAGGCCCAACTCGCGGTCGTACCGGGAGCGTCGCACGCACTGTTAAAGGAGCACCCCCGCGAGACGGCGGCGCTGATCCAACGATTCCTTCGCGGTCCGGTGCCACCCGAGACGTTGTCGCCGATCCGTCGCCAGACCCCGTCTCAATGATTGCAACGATGGACCGGTAGACTCAGTCTCGTGTTGGCGCGCCTCGCGTTCGTGCGCACCCGTCTCGTCAGATGGTGGGTCGCCATGCCCGGACTCGCTCGCGACGGCTGGCTCTACGGCGTCTCGTCGATCTTCGCGCTGGGGCTCGCGACCACGTCGCGCGAGGCGGCGCAGTGGCACTGGGGTTACCTCGCCACGGCCCCGTACGCGGCGATCGGTGCGGCGGCGTTCATCACGTCGCGACGACGCTGGTCGCGTCCGACGATGGTTCGTGTCACCCTGCTCGTGCTCGTCGCGGTCGGCAGTGTCGCCGTGCCACTCGGCCTCGAGGCGCGGTGGCGACAACTGGACCACGGCGTGGGTTTCGCGCAGCCCGAGGTCTCGGTGATCGAACGTTCGGCGGCCCTGCTCGCCAAGGGTAAGGACCCGTATCAGGCCTACCTGCACAACGGACACGTGGTCAACGCCGTGCCCGGACTGCCCGCCTACGAGTCGTTCTTCCCGTACTTTCCGCTCATGAGCGTCTTTGGACTGCCGTCGGCCGAGACGCACCGGGGACTCGGGCTCACCGACGCCCGCATCATCATGTCGTTGATGACCCTGATCGTCCTCGGCATCGCGCTCGCGATGATGCGTGCGCCGCCGGACAAGAAGATCCTCCTCGCCCAGGTGCTGGTGGGACTACCGACCGGGGCGCTGTTCCTCTCCACGGGGGGCGACGACATGCCGATCCTCGCGCTGTTGTTGCTCGGGGTCGTCGGTCTCCAACGTCGCGAACGGTACCTGGTCGGGGTGAGTCTCGGGCTCGCGGCGGCCATGAAGTTGACGGCGTGGCCGGTCGCGCTCGGTGCACTGCTCGTGAGTCGCGACCGAGCGGGTCGGTCGACCTGGCGTTCGGTGAGCGCGATCGTGGTGGGAATCGTGGCGGTCACCGTGGTGCCGTTCGCGTTGCGCGCACCGTGGGCCTTCGTGACCAACGTCTTTGCGTTCCCACTCGGTGTGGCCGGGGTTCGCTCGCCGGCGGCGTCGCCGTTGCCGGGTCATATCCTCACCACGTGGTGGGCGCCGCTCGGTCACGTACTGGCGCCGGTGACGCTGCTCGTGCTGTCGTACTACGTCTGGCGATACGTTCGATCCCACTGGCCCTTGACCCTGTCGTCGCTACTCGGTGTGTTGAGCGTCGCCTACAGCGTGATGATCCTGAGCGCGTCAGCGACGCGTATCGGCTACATCATCTACCCACTCAACCTGGCGCTGTGGTCGTGGGCCTTTGTCGAAGTCGACCGACCGGCGCCCGAACGGGTACTCGAAGCCGCCTAGATGGCCGACGAGTTCTGATAGATCCGATAGGTCCATCGCACGGCGCCGCTCGACGCGTGGGTCACCGTGACGCCGACCACCCAGTAGAAGGTGTCGGAACCCGCCTTTTGGAAGAGCAACTGCGGCTCGCCAGACGCCGAGCCGCTCGAGAAGAGGTTCCAACCCTGGGCCTCGAGGTGGGTTCGATAGAAGCCAAGCAGGGAACCGGCGTTCGTCGCGCTCGCGAGTGACGCCAGGCAGTCGTAGTCGCCGGCCCCACCGTTGCGGTGCGAGATGGGTGCGACGTCTGTCGTGTGCACGGGCACCATGAGCGCCCCGACGATGTTGCCCGGCGGACTGCCGCTCTCGTGACAGCCCGCGACGGGCGCGTTTGACGGCGCGGTCGCGAGGCCACCGACGACCACCGGCTGGGTGGTGCTCGTGGTCACGGTCGGATTGGCGACCAGGTTCACGATCATGAAGGTGGCGAGCGTGACCACGGCGATGCCGATGATGATCGCGGCGGGCAGGATGCTCGTTGTCGTGGTGAGTGGCGGCTTGATCGGCTCGTTCACGCGTTCCACCCCAGGTGGTCGATGGGACCGTGCCCGTGGCCGAGTCGCCAGTTCGCCGCCGAGCTGAGCGCGGCGAGCACGAACGATTTCGCGTCTCGTACCGCGTCGGGCAGGGGACGTCCGTAGGCGAGTCCGGCCGCGACGGCCGCCGCCAGTGAGCAGCC
>JAKAZI010000118.1 GCA_021809495.1 Actinomycetes bacterium
CCGCGGACTTCGTGTGGCACACCGAGACCGACCTCTCGGGCTACGACGGCGTCATCCTGCCCGGCGGCTTCGCCCACGGTGACTACCTGCGACCCGGCGCGCTGGCCCGGTTCTCGCCGGTGATGGACGCGATCGCTCGCTTCGCCGCCGAGGGCGGACTGGTGCTCGGGATCTGCAACGGCTTCCAGGTGCTCACCGAGGCCGGCCTGCTGCCCGGGGCCCTGCAGAAGAACAAGGGCCTCACCTTCATCTCCGGCCCGACGCCACTCATCGTCACCTCGACCAAGTCGGTCCTCACGCGCGCCGCGACGCTCGGCCAGCGACTGGTCATCCCGATCAACCACTTCTCGGGTGCCTACACCTGTGACGACGAGACCTACGCGTCGCTCGAGGCGGGCGAGCGGATCATCCTTCGCTACGAGGCGAACCCGAACGGCTCGCGCGGCGACATCGCCGGTATCACCAACGAGGCCGGCAACGTCGTGGGGCTGATGCCCCACCCCGAACGGGCGATGTCGACCCTGCTCGGTAGCGCCGACGGACGGGTCCTGCTCGAGGGCTTCCTCGGACTGTCCCTAGTGGGCGGCGCGGGAGATCCCGGCTCGCTTTAGCAGCTCGGCGCTGACGCCGAGCTCGCGAAAGGCGCTGTAGCCGATGGCGTTGCGCTGGGCGTAGGACTTGGCCACCTTGACGAACTCCTTCTCGAGTCCCTCGAGGTCCACGCGCGTCGCGAGGCGGTCGCGCTCGGCCACGAGGTCGAAGCGGCGCTGGACGAGTTCGAGTCGACGGATCGGCGACGCCTCGGCGAGGTCCTTGTCGATCCGGGTGATCTGCATGTTGATCGACTCGGGCGTGCGCTTGCGGCCCCGCTTGCCCTTGCCGGCGGCGAGCGCGTCGAGGTAGCGGCTCACGACCCGGGACTCGTTGCGGCCCTGCGCCAATTTAGCCTTGTGATCAGCCGTCATCGTCCGTTTTGCGGGCTTCTTCGCCGCCGCCTTCTTGGTGACCGTTGCCATGAGTTCTCCTACCTTGCTGTCTCGGTAACAGTGTAATGATTGGATGGCGTTCTGTTCCAATTACTTGCGGTGTGCCGACGCGAATATTTACATTCGCACGGTATATGTTGAACGTTATACCAGGTCAAAAGATAGAAATAATAATTGCCGAATAGTGGGCGCCTCCCAGAAATCGCGTCCGTTTTGCTGGCGAAGCGCCGACCTGACCCGGGGCCCCGTCGCGAGATTCGCGTTTTGATGGTCCGAGTTCTTTTCGCCGATTAAGCGCATTAACGGGCGACGACTTCGACGCAGTCAACGCTGAAGGGTGCCGATCGAAGCCTGATGCCGTAGTTTAGAGGGGTGAACGTGCAATCAATTCATCGTGCCCTCGGTCTCACGGATGAGGAATTCGACGATATTCGTGGGGTACTCGGGCGCGAGCCCAACCATCTGGAGCTCGCGCTCTACGGCGTGATGTGGAGTGAGCACTGCTCGTACAAGTCGTCGCGCATCCACCTGAAGCGCTTGCCGACCGAGGCCGAGCACGTGCTCGTCGGACCCGGCGAGAACGCCGGGGTCATCGACGCCGGCGACGGCATCGCGGTCGCGATCCGCATCGAGAGCCACAACCACCCCTCGGCGATCGAGCCGTACCAGGGCGCGGCGACCGGGGTCGGCGGGATCCTGCGCGACGTCTTCACGATGGGGGCTCGTCCGCTCGCCGTGATGGACCCGCTCTTCTTCGGCGGCCTCGACGACGCGCGTCAGCGCTGGCTCGTCGAGGGCGTGGTCTCGGGCATCTCGGGCTACGGCAACTCGGTCGGCGTGCCGACCATCGGCGGCGAGCTGACCTTCGATCCGACCTACGCCGGCAACCCGCTCGTGAACGTGCTCTGCGCGGGCGCGCTGCCCGTCGAGCGCTTGGTGCTCGGCATCGCGTCGGGTCCGGGCAACCTCGCCGTGCTGCTCGGGTCCACGACGGGCCGCGACGGGATCGGCGGGGTCTCGGTGCTCGCCTCGGCGGGCTTCTCGGAGACGGCCGACGACGCGGCCAAGCGTCCGAGCGTCCAGGTCGGCGACCCCTACGAGGAGAAGCGGCTCATCGAGGCCTGCCTGGAACTGCTCGACCGCGGACTCGCCGTCGGGATCCAGGACCTCGGCGGCGCCGGGTTGGTGTGCGCGACGAGCGAGACCGCGGCGCGCGGCGGCGTGGGCATGGACGTCGACGTGAACGCCGTGCCCCTGCGCGAGGCCGGCATGCAGCCCTACGAGGTCATGACCTCGGAGAGCCAGGAGCGCATGCTCGCCATCGTGACCCCCGAGAACTGGCCCGCGCTCGAGGCGCTGTGCGCGCGCTGGGAGGTGCGCGCGAGCGTCGTCGGCCACGTGGTCGCCCCCGAGGTGACCCCCGACGGGCGAAGCGTGGGGATGCTGCGCGTGCGCGACGGCTTCGACGGGCCGGTGCTCGCCGAGGTGCCCGCGAAGTCACTCGCCGACGAGGCGCCCCTCTACGACCGGCCGCGCCAGCGCCCGGCGGACCTCGACGCGATCTGGGCCGACGACCCGAGTGACGACCCGATCACCGACCCGACGGCCGACCTGCTCGACCTGCTCGTCGACCCGGCGTGGGTGTATCGCCAGTACGACTC
>JAKAZI010000119.1 GCA_021809495.1 Actinomycetes bacterium
CGCGGTCCCCAGGTGTGGCGGGTGCGCATCGGACGCGTCGCCGTCTAGCGCGACGGCGTCGGGTACCCTTCGCCTCGGTCAGTCGTCGTCCGAGGGACCGCCGTCGTGCGCCGGTCGCTCGTGCGGGTTCGACCGCCCGGCGCGGCGGGTTCGGCCGAGTTCCGTGGACTCGCCCTGGATGCGCCTCCAACTCGCCAGACGTTGTGGGTCGATGACACCCGCTCGCACGGCCGCCTCGACGGCGCATCCCTCGTCACCGAGGTGCGAGCAGTCGCGAAAGCGGCACCGGGTGGCCGCGTCGTCGATCTCGGCGAAGGTCTGGTCCAGGTCGTCTCGTTCGACTGCGAGGTTGGCCAGTCGGATGCCGGGGATGTCGAGCAGCACGCCACCCCCGGCGAGCCGATAGAGCTTGCGCGTCGTCGTCGCGTGGCGACCGTCCCCGCGACGACTGAGCGGCCGCGTGAGTTCGCTACTTCCCTCGAGGGCGTTGAGCAGTGAGGTCTTGCCGGCGCCCGACGCACCGAGCATCACCGCGCTCACCCCGAGGTGCAGCAGCCAGCGTAGGTGTTCGATCCCCTCGCCGCTGCGTGAGCTGGTGGTGAGGACCTCGACGCCGGGTACGGCCGAGCGAACGGCCTCGACGGAGGCCTCGGGGTCGTCGGCCTCGTCGGCCTTGGTGAGCACGATAAAGGGCTCGGCACCACTGTCGCGGGCCATCACCGCGTAGCGCTCGAGCATGTGGATGTTCGCGTCGCGGTCGATGGGCACGACGAGAAGCGCGAAGTCGATGTTGGCGGCGAGCACCTGGACGTCGTGGGTGCGCCGGTTCACGCGACGAAGCGCGCTGCGTCGGGCGAGCACCGTCTCGATGTGGTCGTCGCGCACGCCGACCCAGTCGCCGGCGACGGGCCGCGGTTCGATGCCCGGCGACATGTGACAGAGTGACACCACCTCGTTGCCGCGTGCGTCGAACCAGATCACGTCGGCGTTGGCGCCGTGCACGATGCTCACGCGTCCGAGTTCCACGCCATCGGGCAGGTCGAACGCGTCGGCCGGGGTCCGCCCCAGGGTTCGATATCCCTGCGCCACGCGTTCGGCGGTGTCTCGCGAGTCGTCGTCGTTGCTACCGGCCATGGTCTCCCACTTTCCCACGCCGCGACCCTGGCGTGCCGCCAGCCGTCCCTCGGGTGCCGAAGCCGACGGGTCCGCCGCGGCGTTGGACTTCGCGCGCGGTCGTCGATAGCGTGCGAACGATGCCGCTGAGCCGGAGTTCGTGTGGTCCCTAGTCATTCGCCTCGGTTGACGTCGTTGGACCGTACCGGACGGCGGATTCGCGCGCTCGCGCTGATCAGCCTGGCTTCGACCTATATGCTCATCGTCCTTGGCAGCACGGTACGCGTGAGCGACTCGGGCATGGGCTGTTCGAGCTGGCCCCTCTGTAACGGTCGGGTCGGGCCGATCGACCACCTCCACCCGCTCCTCGAGCAGTCCCACCGCTACCTCGCGGCGATCGTCACGATCGCGATCGTCGCACTCGTCGCGCTCACGTGGCGAGGCGGCGCCCGGGTGCGCCACGTGCGCACCTACAGCCTCGCCTCGCTCGGGGTCGTCGCCGTGCAGATCGTGCTCGGCGCGATCACGGTGATGAGCGATAACGCGCCCGCGACGGTCGCGGCGCACCTGGTCGTCGGCCTGCTCTTCCTCGCGATCGTGACGGTGAGCGCGGTGGTGTCGTTCATCGACCCCGCGACCTCCTGGCACCGCTTCCGCGGCGACCGACTCGCCTGGGCGAGTGTCGGTGGACTCTTCGGCGTTCTGGTGTCGGGCTCGATCGTCGTCGACGGCGGAGCCGAGAGGGCTTGTCGGTCCTGGCCGGCGTGTCTCTCGAGTCCGTCGCCCACCCGGTTGGTGGCGCTGCAGTACGCGCACCGATCCCTCGTGCTGCTCGCGGTGGTTCTCGTCGTGGTCTACTTCGCGCGTCTCTGGCGAGAGCACCGGTCCTCGCACCGGGTCGTCGTAGCCGGGTTGGTGCTCGTCGCGGTCCAGGTCGCAGTCGGCGCCTTTGACGCCGTGCTCGGTGCTCCGGCGGCGCTCGCCGACCTGCACCTCGCACTGGCCACGGCGCTGTGGGCGCTCACGGTCGCCTCGCTCGCGCGCGTGGCCCTTGCGCCGAGCTCACTCGAGTTCGCCACGACGCGCTGATGGCGTAGTCCATGGGGCGACGCGTGGCGCTGGAGGGCGTCGGCGCCTCGTGGTCCTAGGTTCTCGTTTCGAGCCAGCGTTCAATCGTGCGACGTTCGACGCGCGGGTCTTGGCGCAACACGCTCGTGATCGCGAGCCCGCGCAGCGTGACGAGGATCTCGTCGAACTCGAGGCGGGTGAGGGCCCCGACTTCGGCGCCGTCGACGCGGAGGGCGCTCGCGATCTGGTGGCCGAGCTCGCGTTCGGCCGGGACGAGCGCGGCGCGAAGCAACGGGTTCGTACGCGCCGCCATCCACAGTTCGAGACCGGCGAGAAAGAGCGGCCCCGACATGACCGAGTGGAGCAGGTCGACGCGCTGGGCCCGACCCGCGGCCCCGTCGTCGAGCCGCGCGGCCCCGTGGCGCAGGGCGTCCAGCTGGCGC
>JAKAZI010000120.1 GCA_021809495.1 Actinomycetes bacterium
GGCGTTAAGCGAAGCGATTGGCGTCGTCGTCCGAGTTAGGAGAAATCATGGGAGTTCACACGTACGGCACCAACGCGGTTGACTGGGAGGCGCGCGTCGACATGTCGCGGCTGCGCGAGGCGCGTCTAGCGCGCCTGCAGGCCGAGCTGGAACGCTCGGATCTCGGTGCGTTGCTGACCTTTGATTTTCACAACATTCGCTACATGACGGGCACCCACATCGGCACGTGGGCGATGGACAAGTTGATTCGCTTCTCGCTCTTGCCGCGCGGGGGCAAGCCGGTGGTGTGGGACTTTGGCTCCGCGGCCCGCCATCATCAGCTCTACAACCCGTGGCTCAGCGGCGTCCAGGTACTGCCCGACGGCTCAACGGTGCCCTACGAGGGGGCTCGCGCGGGTATCTCGACCCTGCGCGGGGCGATCCCCCCGGGGGCGGATCGAGCGGGCTCGGTCGCCGCGAAGGTTCGCGAGGTCCTCGATCAGTACGGCTTGACGAACGAGCCGATTGGCGTGGACATCATTGAGATGCCGGTGCTGAGCGCGTTCGCCCGCGAAGGGATGACCCTCGTCGACGGCCAGCAGGTCTTCCTCGCGGCCCGGCGCATCAAGACCAGCGACGAGATCGCGCTGCTCACCCAGGCGGCGTCCATGGTGGACGCCGCCTACGAGGAGCTCTACGGCTTTCTGCGCGCCGGGGTGCGCGAGAACGAGTGCGTCGCCGTGGTGAACAAGACTCTCTACGACCTCGGCAGCGAGCACGTCGAAGGCGTCAACGCCATTTCGGGTGAGCGCTGCAGTCCGCACCCGCACGTCTACTCCGACCGGCTCATCCGCCCGGGCGATCCGGCCTTCTTCGACATCCTGCACAGCTTCAACGGCTATCGCACGTGCTACTACCGGACGTTCGCCGTGGGCAGCGCCTCGGTCGCCCAGCGAGACGCGTACACCAAGTGTCGCGAGTTGATTGATACCGCCATCGCCGTGGTCAAGCCGGGCGTGACGACGGCCGACGTGGTGGCGCTCTGGCCCAGCGCGCAAGAGTTCGGCTTCCCCTCCGAAGAGGCGGCCTTCGGACTCCAGTACGGCCACGGCGTGGGCCTATCGATTTGGGAACGACCCATTTTCAGTCGGATGATCTCGTTCGATCACCCCGAGGTGCTTGAAGAGGGGATGGTCTTCGCGCTCGAGACCTACTGGCCGGCGAAAGACGGGTGGTCGGCCGCGCGCATCGAAGAAGAGGTCGTGGTCAACGCCACGGGGTGCGAGGTGATCACCAAGTTTCCCGCCGAAGAGCTACTCGTGGCGGGCCAGCGGTACTTCTCGGCCGGTGGAGCGTTGTCCGAACTTCGAGAGTCGCAGTCCCAGCTCAACACCACCTGGGGCCGCGGCGAGTGAGCTCGGTCAACGAGCACCGGGCAGTCGGCGGATAGGATGCCGAAGGCATGGGACCGTTGGAAGTGGCGCCGCGACGGACGGCTGGCGCGATCGGCCGAGGGGAAGGTGGCGTGATGTCGACCAGCGAAGCGGCGACCCCGCGCGCGCTCGGTGAGCGAGTGGCGACTGACTCGGTGGGAGCGAGGCTGCGCGCACGCCGAGAGGAGCGTGGCGTATCGCTTCGCCAGTTCGCCCGCGAGCTCGACGTCTCGGCATCCTTCATCTCCCAGCTCGAGACCGGCAAGGCGCGTCCGTCGGTGGCGACCCTGTATTCGATCTGTGCGGCCCTGGAGATGTCGATCGACGAACTCTTCGCCGCCACGCCGACCGACGTCGGCCCGACCCCGTCGCCCGTGGCGGCACCCGCGGTCAGCTCCGGCGGGGTGCGTGACGTACTGCTTCGCTCGTGGGCCGAGGCGGGCGAGGATCGCCAGACCTCGCCGCTCGTATCACGGGAGTCGCGGCGCTCGCTCGTCTTGGATTCGGGCGTGACCTGGCAGCGCCTCACGGCGAGCAACCACCCGACGTCGGACTTCATGTTCGTGCGCTACGACGTCGGCGGCAGTTCAACGTCAGACGAACGACTGATTCGCCACGCGGGAACCGAATACGGCTACGTCATCTCGGGCGTGCTGGAGGTGACGCTGGGCTTCGAGACGCACCGGATGACGGCGGGTGACTCCATCTCGTTCAATTCGGAGATGCCTCATCGACTGGTCAACGTCGGCGATGTTCCGGTGGAGGCCATTTGGTTCGACCTGCACGAGGTGCACGCCGGTCACTGAGGTCGAGGAACTTTCCGAGACGTTTAGCGGAACGGAGTCCCGCCTGGGGGTGGCCCCGAACGGTCTTGGGTCACCTCGTCGACCGGGAGTGGCCGTTCGGGTCGTTCGTCGCAGATGTGGCTGCCCCCTGGCCCGGCGGGTCCCCGTGTTCCTCATTCGCTGCTCGGACGAGGGCCGGTTGCTCGACCATGGTCTTACGTGTGATTCAGCTTGGAAGAACAGGGATGTAGTTTTGGACGGTTTTCATCGCTCGCGGGGGTGGCCGCGGGCAGTGGCCAGGCTTGACCGGCTATCGCGCGAAGTCGTTGAGTGACTGCACCACTCGGGGCCCGAGTTCGACATCGGGGTGCTCGTTGAGTGCCGCCAACAGAAGT
>JAKAZI010000121.1 GCA_021809495.1 Actinomycetes bacterium
CTGGCCACTGGCACGACGCTCGCCTCGGGCATGGTCTACGTCGTGCAGGCGGGCGACTCCATCGGCTCCATAGCGCGCCTCGCCAACCCGCTCGACCCGGCGCTGGCCCGACGCGCGCTCACCAAGGAGCTGCGTTCGAGTGTGGTGGTCCCGGGTGAGCACGTGCTTATACCATAATTCCCCGAAAATTGCGTGTATCGTGACGGGGATGCGTTGCCCCTTCTGCTCGACCGATGACGACCGCGTGGTTGATTCACGGCTCGCCGAAGACGGCGTTGCGATTCGTCGTCGGCGTGAATGCGCGGCGTGCGGCCAGCGCTACACCACCTTCGAGCGGATCGAAGAAGTCGGCCTCGTCGTCGTCAAACGGTCCGGGGAGCGCGAGCCGTTCGACCAGTCGAAAATACTTATGGGGATCCGCGCCGCGTGCAAGAACCGGCCGGTCGACGAACGCGTCATGGAAGGGATCGCCGCGACCGTCGAGGAGTCGATGCGCCTGTTGAACCGTGACGTGTCGAGCGAAGAGATCGGGCGCGCGACGCTCGACGCGATACGACCGATCGACGACGTCGCCTACGTTCGCTTCGCCTCGGTCTATAAAGGCTTCGAGGGCACGGAGGACTTCGCGCGCGAGATTGGAATGCTCGTCAAGTCGACCGCGCCAAAACTACGGAACTGACGATGCGCAACCTGCGCCTGCAGCCCGAGCGCGCGCTCGCTATCTACGCGCACCCCGACGACGGCGACGTCGCGGCCGGCGGGGTGCTCGCCCAATGGGCGAGTGAGGGCTGCGCGGTTCACATGGTCGTTGTCTGTGACGGGTCAAAGGGATCACACTCTGGTCAGACCGACGCCAAATCGCTGCGCGGCGTTCGCCGGTCGGAGTTCGAGTCGGCGGCCGCGCTGTTGGGGGTCGCGTCCGTGGTGGGTCTCGACCACCCCGACGGCGACGTGGTCAATGACGTGGCGCTGCGTGGCGAACTGGTCGGTTTGATCCGTTCCCTTCGACCAGACGTCGTCGTCGGTCACGATCCGACCGCCACTTTCTTCGGTGGGGTGTACGTCAACCACCACGACCATCGTGAGACGGGCTGGGCCCTACTCGACGCCGTGGCGCCCGCCGCGGCGATGCCGCTGTACTTCCCCGAGCACGGTGCTGCTCATCAGGTAAGACACCTGTTACTGAGCGGCACCCACGAACCAGATGTTGTCGTGGACATCTCGCGCACGATCGACCGCAAGGCGGCGGCGGTACTGGCGCACGCCTCGCAGCTCGGCGGCGACTTCGACGAGGTCCGCGAGGTCGTCTACGGACGGGCCGAACAGGCCGGCCGTCCGGTTGGTGTCGCCTACGGTGAAGCGTTCCGCAGTGTCCAACTCACCAACTGACCAGCCGACCGTCGACGACGCGCCCGTCCTGCACGTCGACCTCGACGCCTTCTTCGCGTCGGTCGAGATCCTCGACGACCCGTCCCTCGTGGGCCGCGCGATCGCGGTCGGTGGCGCCGGCGAACGCGGCGTGATCGCCAGTGCGAGTTACGAGGCGCGGCGATTCGGCGTGCGTAGCGGGATGCCGAGCGTCGTGGCGCGCCGCCGCTGCCCAGCACTCGTGATCTTGCCGGGGCGCTTTGACCGCTACGAGGAGTACTCGCGACGGTTCCGCGACATCGTGACCGACCTCACGCCGAACGTGGAGGCGATCGGGCTCGATGAGCTGTTCGCCGACCTTCGAGGACTGCGCCGCCTGGGGATTCGCCCCGTCGAAGCCGCGTGGGCCCTGCGCGGACGTATCGAGGCCGAACTACACCTCGACTGTGGCGTCGGGCTCGCGCGCAACAAACTCTTTGCGAAACTGGCGTCCAAGCGCTCAAAGCCGAGCGTGACCAGTGGGGGCGTCACGCCGGGTCCGGGCGTGGTCTGGGTCGATCGGGCGACCGAGCACCGGTGGCTGGCCGAGTTGCCCGTCGGGGCGCTCTGGGGGGTGGGACCGGCCACGACGGCCAAGCTCAACCGGCTCGGTCTGCGCTGGGTCCGCGACCTCGCGGTGGTCGACGAGACGACGCTCGCGAACCACGTGGGTCCGGCGATGGCGGCGACGCTGGTGGCGTACTCGCGCGGTGACGACCGACGCGAGGTCGTCGTTGATCGAGGGGCTAAGTCGCTCGGTCACGACGAGACGTTCGCGAAGTCACTGCGCACCGTCGACGCGGTGCGCGAGGTGGTGCGCGGTCACGCCGCGGTGGTGGCGAGGGCGTTGCGCGCCCATCACCAGCTGGCGCGCACGATCACCTTGGTCGTGCGCTTCGACGACCTGCGAAGCGTGTCGCGCTCCCAGACCCTGTCCTTTGGCGTGGACGACGACGGAGCCATCGCCATGATCGGCGTGGCGCTCGCCGAGACGATCGAGCTCACCCAGTCGGTGCGCCTCGTGGGGCTCTACGCCTCGTCGTTCCTCGAACGAAGCGCGAACGAGATCCAACTCGCCCTGCCCGTGGCGGTCGAGTCGACCAACGCCCGCGAGTGGAGCGAACAGGCGTCACGAGTGCGACAGGTCGGATTTGAGGGACTGCGTGACGCCATCGACGAGG
>JAKAZI010000005.1 GCA_021809495.1 Actinomycetes bacterium
ATCTACACGATCTTCGAGGGCACGTCCGAGATCCAGCGGCTGGTCATCGCGAGGGCCATCTCCGGCGTGCGCATTCAGTAGTCCAAGCCTCAAAACAGGCAGCGCCAACACGGCGACCTCGAGTGGTGACGCCTGGAGACTGCGCTTGTAGGCGCCAATGGACCCACGAACGAATTGGTGGGTCCATCTTCGAGGTCGAATTTTCGAGGTCCCTTCACGGGGTATGGCTGCTGGCCATAACTCACTCGTCTCGTGCGTGGCCACGACCGTTGTGAATGGTGAAGGCGAGCGATCATCAGCGAGTTGGAACGAGCGGGCTGGGTGCAGATTCGTCAATCCGGTAGCCGAGTCACTACAAGCACGCCGTGATCAACCTGGCTCCCTGGACCAGTCACTGCGCCGCCGCGGGG
Source organism: Actinomycetes bacterium (assembly GCA_021809495.1). Classification (GTDB taxonomy): domain Bacteria; phylum Actinomycetota; class Acidimicrobiia; order Acidimicrobiales; family RAAP-2; genus RAAP-2. Next base: position 411 of record JAKAZI010000005.1, read on the forward strand.
ACCTCTCGTGGCCGGACGCGGACGGTAAGACCGAGTCGTCAGAAGATCGCGAACCGGCACATCCTGATGAAGCGTCAACCGAAGCGCCGACCCTGGCCGGTGTCTCGGCGATACGTCGGTCGAGAACTCCGGCGAAGGGTTGGGCGTTGTTCCTTTTCTCCACCAATCGAGTTTGCCGAAGGGGCTTGGCCCAGTACGCGTGGCTGCCCGAGTCGGATTACACGCGCCCAAGGCGGATGCACCCGCTCTTGGTGAGCCCGGCGTACGTGGTCACCCATCCGCGTACCCAATAGGTGACCCCGTGCACGAACGTACCTCGGGCCGGGATGAAGATCGTGCCCGCGTGCGTCAAGGGGGGGTGGGTCAGACGGCCCGTCTGCGGAGAGACGCAGCCGGGCTCGGAGTAGATGGACACGTCGATAGCGTTAGCACCGTCGGGGCTGACCCGCCAGGCCAGTCGCGCGCCCGCACGGGTGAAGCTCAGCTTGGTGAAGTGGAACGCGTTGGTGATGATCGGGGGCACGGTTGTCGTTGCCGGCGACAGCGGGGGATTGTCCCCGGGACTGAAGTAGGCGAGTTCGTCGGCCCAGGTAAACGTCATCGGCGGAATGCCGCCCTGGGGCAGTTCGATCAGGTCGACCAGTGACCCGCCGCCGTTGAATGTGGCCTCCGCCGTGCCCATCTCGCAGGTGGTGCACCCGAGACCTACGCCTTGCCCCACGCTCGTGCTCGAGCCCAGCAGATTGTCGCGGTGATCCCAGCACGCCCAGCTCGTGGGACCCGAGCACATGATATTAGACGTGGTCCCGACGCTGCCGCCCCAGCCGTCGTCGTACATCCACATGTAGTCGGCGTAGAGGACGTTGTCGGTCCCGGCCCACGACCCGTCGAAGCCAGTGGCGCCGTACGGGTTGGTGCCGGTGGGGAACCCCGGTGCGAGGGAGGGGTCCTGTCCGAGCGCGGCGGCGGACTGAGCCTCGAGCGACAGGGTGGCGTTGATGCCGAGGTAGGGCGGGTAGCCCGCCGAGACGCGCTCCATGTCTGCGATGACGAAGAGTTGCTCCGCGTCGCTCAGTTCGATCCAGTTCGAGGGCAGGGTCAAGGGATTCTCACCCAACTGGCTACGGGCGTTGTTGATGGCCTCCATCGAGTAGGCCGCACAGGCTGGCGAGTTGCCGTGAGGAATCCACGTCATGGTGGGGGTCACGCACGGGTTGGCGCACGTCCAGTCGCCCATCGACCCCGTGCACGGTCCACTGCTGAACACGTCGGGTACCGGTGCGATGTTCGCCGTGGGGTTTACGAGCGGGACGTAGACCACCTGACCGGCGCCCGAGCCGAGGGCGGGTGACGCACCCAGACCAACTCCGGCCACGCTGAACAAGGTGACGCCAAGCGCGGTAAGTAGCCCGGTACCGACTCGGTGCAGTGTGGCACGCACGCGGCCCATGCTACGCACTGTACGCGTCGGGCACCTCGCGCTCCGTCTCGGGCTTGGTGCATTTCCCAGGGCATTACTCTCGTGAGGAGAACGTGCAGGATCTATGAACGGGTGTGAAACCGGCCATCAATCAGTCCATCCGCCACCGTTCGCGACGGTGACAACGTCTGATGGAGCATTAGGGCGAACTGCTCGCGACCTACAGCGCCGTCCGTGCGCGTGGTGCTCGCGTTCTCAGTCCACGGGAGCGACGTACCTAATCTGTCCTACCTGCTTCTTGCCCATGACGCAATCTTCTTTCCCCCGTGTGGAATCTGCGCCAAACCCGGGCTGAGTGGAGTGGATGGTTGTCCGTACCGCGCTCGCATCGTTGCGGCTAGAGGGTGAAACCGCCGTCGGGTAGTTGCTCTGTTTCGTCTCGGCCGTCTTTCGGATCCATCGTGTCGGCTCCGTTCGAATCACCCTCGATTCGCTCATTCGGGTCTGCGGTGACGTTCGCACTCAGGGGTCCGTGCTCGGACTCGTAGGCCGACAACTCGCTCACGAGCCGCTCGATTTCGCGACGCGTGTCATCGGTGGGCCCTCCCGATCGCTCGGCGTAAGCCGCGACGCCGAGCTCGTGTAGCAGGCCGTCCGCTCGCCGGCGTGCCGAGGCGTCCTCCATCTTCGTCTGGCCGACCTTTCCGGCCTCCTGCGCCTTTTGGGCGAGTTGGCTCGCCTGGGCCTTCACCTTGTCAAACAGTGGCATGGTCCTCCTCGCTGTATCAGAGTCGTCCGAGGAATCCGTCGCGTAGTGGGTTGCTCGCCCGCTCGTCGCCGTGCTCCTCGGATTCAAATTCGCGGTGCAGTGTCGACTGCAACAGGACCGGACCGTCGCCGCTCAGGGTCACGAGGTTGAGCCCCTGGCCCCCGAAGACCGCGCTCATCGCCGTCTGCGCGTTGAGTACGCCGACTCGTTCGATCCCGAAGGTCACCGAGTCCGCGAATCCGACCACCGCGCCGCCGTGCACGGCGATCTTGCCACCGTACGAGGACGGGTTCACCTCAACGAGACTGCCGCCGCCGCCAATGATGAGCGTGCCCGAGCCGGTGAAGTGCTCGAAGATCAGTCCCTCCTTTGAGCGCCGGCCGAGCTGGAATCCTGTGAAATCGATGTCGTAGGCGACGCTCGCCTCGGCGCAGATGAAGGCGCGGCTCTCCGCGCGCCAGCCCATGGTCGAATCGAGCTCGAGTACCCGCAGCTGACCGGGGAGTTCGCCGGCCAGGGAGACGAGACCCGACCCGCCCGTCGGGGTGAACCATTGGAAGGCGAGGCTCTGGCCGGCCAGGGCGCGCTTGCCGACTTCGGTGGCGGTCGCCAGGGCCGACTTCAAGAATCCACCTCCCGATTGGGCCTGCTGACGCGCCGCGTCGGCCTTGCCGCCGGGGGTCGTGAGACGGGTCTCCAGGGTGACGTTGGTCGTCTTCCACCGGAACTTGGTGGCGTCGGCGAACAGTGACTGTCCGACGTCCAGCTGGCACGTGACCATCTGGGCGAACTCCCCCGATACCTTGCAAGCAATTGTCATCAGTCACCTCGCTCGCCACGTGACCCGCGCAGCCACGGCACTCAGCAGTTGCCATCGATACCCGCGGCGCCGCGAGCCTAGAAAATGTCACCCTGGGTTGCATCGGGGACGACCCTCATCCTTACGAAGGGACTTTCCGGCCCCGCACCGTGCGTGGTCGCAGTCGACGAAGCTCAGCGACCCAGCCCAGTCGAGGGTGGCCACGTCGAAACGGCCGTCGCGCGATTCGGTTGCTTCGAGGAAACAGCGGCGTCACGCAACGTTGCGCGTGCTAGAGGTTCAACTGGGTCGTGGTCGTTGACACCAAGTGGGCGGTTGTGATCGGCGCGCGTGTGATCAGTGGCGGTGCGTTGCAAACCTGACCCGTAACACCGGGCAACGATGAGGGTCCCCCCTGATGCACGCGGTGGGTTCTGTGCCTATGGTCGCACCACGGGCTCGCGGGTCGTCGTCGCGATCAGCGGGAGGGGGTGTCGTGGGAACTGCTGGCCGGACCCGACGGTTCGTTTCGTGGCCGACTCTGTCGCGAGCGATACGGGGCGACGTTCTTCAGGGTGGTCGCGTGCGTCGAGAATCGCGTGTGACGGGACCTCGAGGGCGTTCACTGTTCGTCGTTCTCGTCGCGACCCTGACGATCGGCACCGGGTCGGTCGTAGTCGCGGCGGTCGCCCCGTCGGTGAAGACGAACGGTCGAGTCGACGCTTCGATGCGGGTATCGGGGGGCGGGTGGGCACCGGTGACGCTGCTCCTGAGCGGTCACGGCATCATCGCGTCAGCGGTCACGTGTGCCACGGCCTCGTTGTGCGTCGCCGTAGGGGCCGAGGGGAGTGAGGGGGTCGAGTTGTCGCGCACGCACGCCTGGTCGGCCCCGATCGCGCTTGACCGGGGCGGTGGTCTCGCGGGCGTGTCGTGCTCGCCGGGCGGGACCTGCGATGCGGTCGGCGCGAGTGCATCGTTCGGGTCGGGTGGTGTCAGCTACCGTCTCGCGAAGGGGAGCTGGACGTCCGGGACCGCTACCGCGGTCGCACTGGTTTCGGTGTCGTGTCCGGACGTGAACTTCTGCGCGGGGGTCGACGACGCGTCGCCGCACGGTCACGCGATCTTCTTTAACGGCACGTCCTGGTCGAGACCGGTGACCCTCGCTGCCTCGGCCGTGTCCGTGTCGTGTCCGACAACGAGGTTCTGCGCGGCGGTCTCTCAGTCCGGTGACGTGCTCTACGACCACGGCGGAACGTGGTCGAGGGCGACGAGGATCGACCCGGTGGGCACGCTTGTGTCGATCTCGTGCGCGCGCCAAACGTTCTGCGTCGCCGTGGACGCGAACGGCGATGTGGTGCACTACGCACGCGGCCGGTGGTCCAAACCGCGCGACGTGGACGGCGGAACATCGTTGACTGGTGTCTCGTGCGCGAGCGCATCGTTCTGCGCCGCGGTGGACACCGCCGGCGCTGTGGTGACCTTTGACGGCTACGCCTGGAGTTCCCCGCGCACCATCGACCGCGCCGTGCAGTTCACCTCCGTTTCGTGTCCGACGGCGACGTTCTGTGTCGCCGTCGGACAAAACGCCTCGATGACGGGGGCCTACGTGACGACCTACGGCGCACGCCCGGCCACGTCGTCCAGATCCGTGGCCGGTAAGGAGGCACTCTGAGCACAAATCGACGACGCAGAGCACTCGGCGCGATAGGTGTAGGTGCCGTGGTCGTCCTCGGACCACAGAACGGCGTCTTGAAACTGCAGGCCCTGGGCGGTGGCACGAACTCACCGACGAGCGCGTACGCGAGCGCCGGACTCGGACACCTGACCCTCGAATCGGCGGTGATTCTCGAGGGCGACGCGGCGTCATTTCTCGCGGGGTGGTCAGATCCCTCGGTCGGCTGTCGCGCGGCGCGTCGGGTCGTCGTCGACGCGACCCTCACGTACGCCCCGTCTGGTCCCGGATCGAGCACGAAGACGTTCCGGTTCACGCGGATCGGTGAGGTGCTGAACTGCGCGGAGGCGGGCCCGAACCTCGGTGTGACCGTGTCCGGGGCCGCTCACGGACTCGCCTGCGCGAACGGCCAATGGCTGCCTGGCCGCTACACCCTGACCACGACCGGGATCGTCGCGACGAGCGTTTCGGCCGGCGACGCGACGCTGCGGTCCATCGCCGATCTCACCACCACCGACACGACGCCCTGCGCGTGACCCGGTGACGGGGTGGTGTTTGAGTCACCACGCCGAGTGAGGCGCGCCGCGACGCCGCGGGGCTCGGCCCCGGACTACTCGAGCGGGCGTCCAATGAGCGCGCGGCGCGAGTCGACACCGAGTTTTTGGAACACGTGACCGAGATGGTGCTCGATGGTCTTGACCGAGAGGAACAAGACCGCGGCGATCTCGGCGTTGCTGAGTCCCTGACCGGCCAGTCGTGCGATCTCCACCTCGCGGGGGGTGAGCTCGAGGGGGGAGGGTCGCGGGCGGGCCCGCCGGCCCCCGGCCGCCGCGAGTTCGCCCATCGCGACCCGCGCCACCCGAGGCGATTGCGATGACTCGGCCAGTGCCACTGCCTCGTGCAGCACCATTCGCGCTGGCGATATCCGCCGGATCCGGCGCAGGTACGCACCGTAGGTGACGAGGGCCTCGGCGTGATGGATCGCCATGGCGGTTGAGGCGTGTTGGGCGATCGCGATCTCGAAGAGTTGTACTGCACGTTCGTGATCACCGCCCGCGCCGGCCAGTTGGGCCCGACCGGTGGTGGCGACCGCCCGGGGCCAGCGCAACGAGAAGCCCTCGGCCACCGTCTCCAGGTTGGCGATGACGGTTTCGGCGGCGCCGAAGTTGCCCGCACGAATATGGGCGTGGATGGCGGCGGGCGCCCACGGCACGAACAACGGGTGGGTGATCCCCGAATCGGCGGCGAGGGCACCGATGCCACTCGCCACCGTCGAAGCGTCACGGGGGTGACCACCGTCGAGGAGACGCCGCACCATTAGATACTCGCTCCACATGGTGGCGGTCGCGCTGTAGCCTCGATGATTCGTCGCGAGGACAAAGGTCCGAAGGATGTCGAACTGGTCGTCGGCGACGTCGTACACGTCCAATTCGTAGCTCAGCGCGGCCAGGGCGATGTTCTGCCACGGTGACATCTCGTAGTGACTCATCGAGGTGGCGCGCTGCACGAGTTCGAGGGCTTCGCGCGACCGGCCCAGGCGGTGCAGGCTGTCGGCGTGGGATATCGCCATCGTCGCCAGGGAGAGCGGTGAGCCGGTGCGCAGAGCCCGCGCGTACTCACCGGTGAATATTCGCTCCGCGTCGTCGTAGCGCTCGAGCAGTTTGGACGCCCCGTGCAAGAGGAAGGCGATCGCCCAGCGTGACGCGGGCTCGACGACGAAGTCGCGTCCCAGCCACGACTTCGTGGCCGAGTCGATGGTGGCGACGTCCGAGGCGTCAGAACCCATGACCCTTGCGTAGGCGTGGACGAGCTCGCAGGTCGGATACTCGTTGGCCTGTCGGGGCAGTCGCTGCATCGCGCGTCGGGTTGACTCGTCGATCCAGTGCATCGTGGACGTCGCGAGACAGGTCAGGGCACCGTAGAGGCCGACCCGGCCCTGGGCCTCGGGGTCCTCGATGGTCGCGGCTCGCTCGAAGAGTCGCTCAGCCTCGGCGGGCTCGTTGGCGACGAAGGCCGCCTGGGCGAGCAGGCAGAGGATGGTTGCGTGCACCGAGGGGGTGAGGGGCCGCTCGGCGAGGATCTCCTCGCAGAGGGCTCGCGCCTCGTCGGTGCGCGCGAGTGCCACGAGGATTCCCGCGAGGGCGAGACGCAGATCGAGCGACGCACGCTCACCCGCGAGTTCGACCGCGTGACCCAGGTGCGTCGCCGCCGCCTCGAAGGCACCCTGGGCCGCCGCGCAGTGACCGGCCCGCGTCGTGACCTCAATGGCGAGCGGGTCGCCGACCAGGGCGCCCGCGTACGCGTGCTCGGCCGCTTCGGCGTCGGGCTGTCGCGCGTGGACCAGGAGTACGAATGCGCGCGCGTGCAGTCTCTCTACCGACGACAGCGTGAGCGATCGAAGAAGACTCTCGGCAAACAAGGGGTGGACGAATCGCGACCAGCCCCCGGGCAGATCCTCGATGAGTCCTGCGCGCACGAGGTGGTCGTGTGCACTCGTCGCGTTCGCCGACCCGACGTTGGCCAGTCGAGCCACCAGGGTCGGCCGGAATCGCACGCCGAAGATTGACGCCACCGTGGCGTACGACAGGGCCGTGTCCGACACGCCGGCGAACCGGGTGAGGTTGAAGTACGGCGTGGCGTCGTCGTCGATCTCGACGAAGTCGAACGACGAGCCTGCGCGCAGGGCGTGGGCTGCGCACGTGACGAGTAGTGGCGTCCCCGCGGTGCGCCGCCAGACGGCGTCGGCTTCAGACGCGGTCAGTTCACGCCCGAGTATCGTGCGGCCGAGTGTCTCGCACGCCAACTGACTGAGCGGTGTCAAACGGATCGCGCGGGTCTCGGGGAAATTAGCGAGGTCGTCAATCACTCGGTGCGCGCGGTTGGGCTCGGGCCGCAGTGCGCCGAGAATCGCCACCGGTACGTTGGCGATGCGGCGACAGACGTAGGCGAGCGTGTGCAACGTGTCGTCGTCTGACCAGTGCAGGTCGTCGAGTACGACGAGTAGTGGGCCGTCGCGGCTCGCGTCCTCGAGCCAGCGCAACGTGCGGTAGGGTCGCGACGCGCGCGCCTCGGCGCGGTCAACGTTTCCGACGTCGGCTACTGCTTGGGGGCCCCCGATCATGGTGATCACCTGGTCGAACAGGCCGAACGGGATGGCCCACGCCATCGGGTCCGCGACCGCGTGACCGACACGAATACCTTCGCCGCGCGATCGACGAACGACGTGGTCGAGCAGCGCCGTTTTGCCGAGACCTGCCGGTGCCGTCACGAACGCGTAGTCCCCGTGACCGGACCTCAACTGGGCGAGCAACTCGTCCATCGCGGACTCGGCGACTTCACGCTCCAACAGCGGATAGGCAGAATTTCGTCCCACGCCAGCCCCCCACACCACTGACCCGCGATCGCGGCACCGCCAGGAAATACCAATCGTTGTTGGTGACTATACATAACCTGAGTCCCGCGCGTGAACGGTGTGAAACCGTTCACGCGCCGAGCGTCGGCCACGCAACACCAGCTCCGAGCACGCGTCGGTGGCGAACTAACCGGCGTCAGCGCCGCGGCCGCGTTCACGTGATGACATCGGTGGCCCCGATGGTTCGGACTTCGTGGTGTCCAGTCGCACGGCGTCTGCCCGTGACGTGGGTACGACTTCGCTGCCGGTGCCAGGCGCCACACGTGCCGTATTCGAAAACTCGTATCGAGTACCAGTGGGGTTTCGCGACGCGTTCCGGAGTGGCGATCGAAGGATCGAGCACGCCGGAAAAATTTCTGCTACAACTACGTCAGTACGGTGCGTAACTGAACCGTGTGATTTCTAAAAGAGGGGGGCGTATGGCAATCGATTTAAAGAAAATCCAGGGGGTTGATCGGATCGTCGCGGTAACGGGGGTGCTCGCGTTCATATCAATGTTTCTTCCGTGGTACGGCGCGTCGGCGGGACCATTTAGTGCCTCGGTGAGCGGTATAGGTTCGGGCTGGGGTTGGCTCGGCGCATTGGCGATTATCGCGGCTGGCGTCTACGTGATCATGACCTCGAGTGGCCAAAGCATCAAAGTGGGCAATTTGGGACCTGCCGCCACCGTGGCGGGACTTTCGGTATTGGGAACCGTCATTGTCGTGCTTCGTTGGTTGACGATGCCGAGTGGTGGCGTCGGTGGCTTCAGTTACGGTCCTCGTATCGGGATCTACGTGGCGCTCGTCGTGGGGATCGTGCAGTCGATCGTCTCGGTGAAGTTTTTCCGCCGTTCGGGTGAATCAACCCCGTGGGGACACTCGTCGTAGGCGAACCGCGCGCGATGAATGCGCGACGCGGCCGTGGGCCGATGGACACGTGGTTTCGGTCGCGGTGGTGGACTCGCGGGTCCTCGCGGGGTGCGAGGCGCCCCGATCACGTCGTCGAGAAGATGAGCGCGGCCCACCGCAGCTCGCCACGGTGAACCGCGGTGCCATCGGTGGTCGCTGGACGCTGGTGCGACGGCCTAGTGATGGGGGATTTCCCCGATGCGAGGGTGTCGCACGCTCCGTACGATGTCCACGCCGCCGCTGGTCGTCGTCGGAGACGGTGATGCGTGGGGCGCCCGCGTGGTGCCCGCGTGAGCGGTTCGACAACGACCGGGCGCGGACCTGAAAGGGGCGACACCGATCATGCACAGTGACCTGGGTGGTAACCGAGTGAGCGCGACGCTCGATCGACGCGTGAGTCGCGCGCGTCGTGGGGCGGTGCTGTGGAGTTCGATAGCTGTGTTCGCGGCCCTGGTGGTCGGGGCATCGCGGGTCGCGGGTGCGCCAACGGGATGGGGTGGCCCCTACTCGGTCGTGGCGACGACCTCAGAGGCCACGACGATCGTCGGGGTGTCGTGTGCGACCCCGACGTACTGCGTCGCCGTTGACGCGACCGGCAATACCTACACCTACGGTTCGTTCGGGTCAGCCCCGTTCCTACTCGCCAAGCACATTGACCCGCACGTCAACGGGAACGGCAACACGATGACGGGGATCTCGTGTCCGATCACGACCTTCTGCGTGGCGATCGACAGTCAAGGGTACGCCCTCGTCTTCAACGGCGTGTCGTGGGGTGCGCCCACTCTGCTCGACGGCGACGGCCAGGGGTCGGTGCCGCTCCTGGGGGTTTCCTGTGCGAGCCCGTCCTTCTGCGTGGTCGTGGATGCGGCGACCAATGCCATCCTCTACCAATCGGGGACGTGGGCGAGTCCCCAGGATATCGATCCGCTGGCCCACGTAACCAGCGACCCACGGGTCTACGCGGTGTCGTGCTCGAGTGCCACCGACTGCTGGGCGGTCGACGGACAGGGCAACGCGATCATGTGGAACGGCACGTCGTGGGCCCCGCCGCAGTTCATCGATGACGGGTACGGTTCATCGAGCGGCAACGTGGAAGCCATCACTGGCGTCTCGTGTCCCACCTCAACGTTCTGTATGGCGACGGACAACATGGGCGAGGCGCTGTCCTTCAACGGGTTCACGTGGAGCTTTTCGCCGCCCGGTCAGATCAATTCCGACTTCGACAACCTCGGCGACGTCTCGTGCTCTAGTGCGAACTTCTGCGTCGCGGCGTCGCGTGGTCCAACGGCATCGCCGTTCGCGGGCGCGGCGATCGTCTATCAGAACGGGGCGTGGGCCGCGCCGCTGATGCTGAATCCCACGAAGTCGAACCTCGGTGACATCTACGCCGTGTCGTGCGTCCTTGACATGTGCGCAGCGGGGAGCGCCGACGGGGCGATGTTCATCTACCAGGTCCCGACGCCGACTATTCGGATTGTGACGGCTCGCAGCGCCGTGCGCGGCAGTCGGGTCTCGGTCGCGATCAGTTGCGCACTGGGACCATGTCGCGGGACCGTTACCCTGGCCGGCGAGGTGAGGGTGGGATCGCGATCTCACCTCGCCGTTCTCGCGACCGGCCACTACGCACTGCCGCTCGTCGCGAGCGCTCCCTTCGCCATCGTCAACCTCGCCCTTACCGGTAACGGTTCACGTGCCTTCGCTCGAAGCGCTCAGCGGTCGGTCACGGTGCGGGTAACCGCTACCGTGAGCGGGGGTTCGCCCGTCGCCGCGTCGCTCAACGTGATCGCGCCGCGCTAGTCGATCAACCGAGGCACCGGAGACACCACGTTCGAGTTCGTCGACCCGCTCCGTGCGGATTGACCCGGCACAACCCGCTGTCGACACCTCGATAGACGGCGTTCCAGGGAATTTACGGCCACGACGTGCGCGAACGCGAGCGGTGGCGAACCGCGTGACACCGTAGAGGTGGCTCCGGGTCACGGCGAGGATGCGAGAGAAGACGCCGTTTCGCTTTCCGTGCCGTGACCACAACGACGACCACTTTCTCATAGACTGGCCCAATCGATTCCGTCATCGTCTTCGTCGCCAAGTACTTCCTCTTCCTTAGCGTGGCGGGGGTCGCCGTCTATTGGTTGCGCGCGTCACGCCCCGTCAAGTTCACCCTCGCCTGGCAGCTCATCCTCGGCGGACTCATCGCGCTCGGTCTCGCGCGCCTCGGGGGCCACTTCTACTACGACACGCGACCCTTCGTCCGTGACCACGTCAAGCCGCTCTTCGCCCACGCGCCCGACAACGGGTTCCCCTCGGACCACGCCCTGCTGACCTCGTTCCTCGCCTATTCGTTCTGGCGATACTCCAAGCCCGTCTCGCTGGCCCTCTTGGTCAACGCCCTGCTCGTATCGGCCGCGCGCGTCGCCGCCCACGTGCACAGCCCGATCGACATCGTCGGGTCCTTCGTCTTCTCGCTCATCGGCGCCTACGTCGTCACCCTGATCGACCGACGACTCGATCGCGGGCGTCACGCGCTGCCCCGTCACTGATCAGTGACCGGCGATGGCGCCGAGCAGCGTGCGCGCCAGGGGGCTGAGCTCGCTGTGAGCCCGCCAGACCGCGCGGATCGAGCGAGTCAGGTTCAGGCCCTCGACCGGCACCGCGACGAGTCGCCGGTCGGTTAGTTCCGCCTCGACCGCCAGACGGCTCAGCACCGCGGGTCCGAGCCGCGCGCTCACGGCGGCCTTGATCGCCGTCGTGGAGGCGAACTCGACGGCGACCCTCGGGGCGAGGTCCACGTGCGCGAGGGCGCGAACCAGCACCTCGCGCGTGCCCGATCCCGGCTCGCGGCTCACCAGTGGCGTGTCGGCGAGCATCGTCGCGGAGAGTGGCGTGCGCCGGCGGGCCCACGGGTGCCCGGGGGCGACCACGACGACGAGCTCGTCGCGGTAGACGGTGCGGCCCTGGAGTCCGGTGGGCAGTGACGAGCCCTCCACGAAGCCGAGGTCGACCTCGTCGCGCGCGAAGAGCGCGGCGACTTCTTCGGAGTTGGCCATGCGCAGCGACACCGCCGTAGGCGTCGACGCATACAGCGGGGCGAGCCAGGTCGGCAGCAGGTACTCGGCGACGGTGAGGCTCGCGGCCAGGCGGAGCTGGGAGTCTTGGTCGGTGCGCAGCGCCCGGGCCCCACTGGCGAGGGCGCGCATGGCGGCGAGGACCTTGTCGGTCCAGCCGACGACGGCAAGGCCGTCCTGGGTCAGTCGCGTGCCGGTCGTGTGTCGCTCGACGAGGCGCAGTTGCAGGGCCGACTCGAGGCCGCGGATGCGAACGCTCGCCGCGGGCTGGCTGATGCGGTGGGCCATGGCCGCTTGACGGATCGAACCGGTCTCGGCCACGCTCACGAGCAACTCGAGCGCGCCGATGTCGGGCCATTCGTCGCGCGTCGTCATAACCAAAGATTATAACCAAGGTCCAATCGCCACCTACCCGGACCAGGTTCGCGCGTCGAGACTAGACGGCGAGGAGGTCCAATGGCCATCGAACCAATCGAGATTGAAGCACCGAGCGCACCGAGCGAGCCGGCCCCGGTACGACGCGCGACGCGCGTCGTACCGGGACTCGTGCTCGCGAGCGTTATCGGCGTCGCGGCGACGGTCATCGCGCACGTCGCCCCGATCGTCGGCGCGCCGGTGATCGCCATCGTGATCGGCATCGCGGTCGCGCTCGTCCGCCCGGCCAGTGAGGCGTTGAAGCCGGGTCTGCACATGGCGAGCAAGCGCGTCCTGCAGGCCTCGATTATTCTGCTCGGCACAGGGCTCTCCCTGCACCAGGTGGCCTCGACGGGCGTCTCCTCACTGCCGGTGTTGCTCGGCACGCTCACGATCGCCCTCGGTTCCGCGTGGTTGATCGGTCGCTGGCTCGGGGTCGTCGGCGACGTGCGCACCCTCATCGGGGTCGGCACGGCTATCTGTGGCGCGTCTGCCATCGCGGCGACCGACGCGGTGATCGACGCGCCCGAGCGCGACGTCGCCTACGCGGTGGCGACGATCTTCACGTTCAACGTCGTGGCCGTGTTGACGTTCCCGCTCATGGGACACACGCTGCACCTCTCCCAGCACTCCTTCGGTCTGCTCGCGGGCACCGCGATCAACGACGTCTCCTCGGTCGTCGCGGCCGCCACGGTATACGGCCACGCCGCGTCCTCCTACGCGATCATCGTGAAGCTCTCCCGCACGCTGATGATCATCCCGATCGCGCTCTTTCTCGCATTCTGGCGCACGCGCGCCGAGGAGAAGCGCGAGGAGGCCGCCGGCGTCGTCGTGAACCGCGCGCGCCTCGTCAAGATCTTTCCCTGGTTCATCGTGTGGTTCGTTGGCGCTGTGATCCTCAACAGCGTCGGCGCGATCCCGGCCCACGTCAGCCACGACCTCGGCAACCTCGCCCAAGTCTTCATCGCCATCGCGCTGGCCGCCATTGGTCTGTCCACTCGGCTGCGCGACATCCGCCGCGCGGGGCTTCGCCCGCTCGCGCTCGGGGCGAGTCTGTGGGTCGTCGTAACCCTTTCGAGCCTCGCGCTCCAGGCTCTCACCGGCCAGGGGTAGCGCGACCGGTCACGGGTAGCGAGACCGGTCACGGGTAGGCCGCCGGGTACGATTGGTATGTGATACGCGCAACGCGTCGTGGTGGTGCGATGATGCTGGTCATGTCGCGTCACGTGTTGGGTGATGAGCCCGATGACGTTGAATTCTGGCGCGACGTTGAACCATCGCGCCGCGTCGCGGCGGTCGAAGTGCTGCGTCGACGTGTGGTCGGAGGTGGTGATGGACCTCGACCCCGACTTCAACGAGTTTGTCGCGTCGTTCGTCGATAACGACGTCCGATTCCTCATCGTCGGTGGATACGCGCTCGCGGCTCACGGCCTACCGCGCTACACCGGAGACCTCGACGCATGGGTGTGGATCGACGCCGAGAACGCTCAACGCGTGGTGGCGGCGCTGACTTCGTTCGGATTCGGATCGCTCGGCCTCGAGGTGGACGACTTCACACGTCCTGACGTGGTCGTGCAGCTGGGATATCCGCCACTGCGGATCGACGTCCTCACGTCGATCGATGGGGTACGTTTCGAAGCGGCGTGGCCGCGCCGCCTGATTGTCCCGATCGATGACCTCGACGTTCCGTTCATCAGTCGCGACGACTTGATCGCGAACAAGCGTGCAGCGGATCGACCACAGGATCGCGTGGACGTTGCTCGACTACTTCAACAGTGACGGTCTTCACGAACGTACGGTGAGCCTTCGACGGGCCGCTTTCGTTCTCAGTCGCCGGTCGCGACGTCGTGATTGGAGGACAACGAGTGCGGCGGTGATGCCGCGGTTTTGAGGCGTGGCGGGGCGAAGTAGCGTACGTGGCCATGAACGAGAGCCTTCGCGTCGTGACGCTCTGTACTGGCAACGTTGCGCGTTCGGTCATGCTGGCTTCGATCCTCGAGGCCCTGGGCGCGGACTCGGGCCACCCACTCGAGACGCGCAGCGCCGGGACCCACGCGATCGAGGGTTCCGCGGTGAGTGCGCGCACCCGTGACGCGCTGCTCGTGATCGACGAACTGGCCCCGACGTCGCTTAACGCGCACCGCAGCCACCAGCTCGAGCTGGCTGACCTCGAATGGGCCGACCTGGTGCTCTGCGCCGAGGCCGACCACGTGCGCTACGTCCGTCGCGTCTTTCCCGCCTTCGCTCTCTCGTGCTGCACGCTCGGCCAGTTCGCGCGCCAGGCGCCACTCGATACGCCGTGGTCGACCCAGGTGGCGGTCGTCTCGGCCAACGACCCGGACCCCACCCTCGACGTCGTCGATCCAGCCGGTGGTGACCAGGCCGACTACGACGAGTGCGCGCGAACCCTCTTCGACCTCGCCCAGGTCTTTCTCACGGTGCTTGGCTAGGCGACGCTCCTCGCGGTGTGAGGAACCGCTCGCGTGGCGGGGACGAGTGAAAGCAGCAGCTCAGTCCTGCTGGACCGCGCGCAGGCCGCCCCAGGCGAGGGTGGCGCTTCGTGCGGCGAGGCGCTCGGCCTCCGACGGTGCCGGTTCAGGCCAGCCGTTCGCGTCCTGCTGGACGAGCCAGGTCATCGCGGCCCCTTCGGCGATCCCGACGACGCCGGCCGCGAGCTGGCGGCGGTGCTCGTTCGAGATCGAGAGGTTGATGTAGGGCTCGAGGAACGAGACGAGCCCGAGTTCGAGCTTGGCCAGCTCCTTCGCGGTCTCGCCCTCGTGGCGGTGGATGAAGAGAATGCGAAACGCGTCGGTCTCGCGCACGACCATCTCGAAGTAGACGCGAAAGGCTACCTCGATCTTCACGCGCGGTGACTCGACCGCCTCGACCGCGCTCGTCAGCTGGGCGAGTAGCCGCTGGGCGGTCTCGGCCACGATCTCGCGGTAGAGGTCGGACTTGGAAGAAAAGTACTGGTACAGGATCGGCTTGGTGAAGCCGGCCCCGCGCGCGATGTCGTCCATCGTCGTCGCCTGGAAGCCGCGCTCGGCGAAGATCGTGCGTGCGACACCGAACAGGTGCGCGCGACGCTCCGCGTAGCGGGGCCGGTCCTGATCGATCAGCATGGCGTTCAGCCTACTGGCGCGGGCGAGGTCGACGAGTGGCTCGGGCGAGGTCGACGAGTGGCGCGAGACGGCCCGGGAGGTCGGCCAGGTTGAAGTGGGCGCGTGCCAGCGCGAGGTTGCGCTCGAGGCGGGCGTTGTCAGCGTGCTCGAGCTCGGCGGTGATCCCCGCGAGGTCGCCGAGGTCGTAGAACTCGAGACCGACGGCCCGCAGCTCCTCGAGCACGGGGTAGGGGTAGACGGCGAGGGGCCGGCGATGGGTGACCGACTCCAGGGTCGCGTTGCCAAAGCCCTCCCAGGTCGAGGCGAGCACCACGAGGTCGGCCGCGGCGTAGGCGTCGTGGATCGAGCCGACCGGACCGCGCAGGACCTCGACGCCACTCGCGTCGAGCAGCGCCGCGAGCTCGTCGTCGTAGCCGTCCTCGGGCGGGCCGAGCAGCCAGAGGACGGCGCCGAGTGCCCCGGCGAGCTCGAGGGCGCCGGCGATGTTCTTACGCGCGATCGCGCGGCTCGGGAACAGGACGAGTCGCTCGCCGGTCACGTCGAGGCGCGCGCGAGTCTTTGCGCGATCGCCGAGCGGCGGGTCGCAGTCAAAGGCGTTGTAGATCGTCGTCGCCTCGATCCCTCGCTCGGCGAGTTCGCGCCGGCTGCGTTCGTTGATCGTGACGTGGCGCCACCGCGGCGCGTCGCGCGGTCCGCCGAGGTGGGCGAGGTGGGCGCGCTGCCAGGGCAGGTCGTGGTGGTGCAGGATCGCGGGGCGGTCCCGCAGGACCTCGGCGCAGACCTCGAGGGCGCCCGGGTTGAGGGGGAGCGACAGCAGGTTCTCCACGATCACGAGGTCGGCGTCGGCGAGCGCGTGGTCGAGTTGCGCGACGCTCGGGGGCGTGGCCGCCCCGATCGCGAGGCCCGGCAGCGTCCGATCGACGGGACCCTCGCCGGCGACTGCGACGACGTCGTGGCCGAGCGTGCGAAGGGCGCCCGCCCACTTGGCGGCCTCGATGGAGACCCCGTCCACGCCGCCGAGGCGAAAGCTGACCTGAGCGATACGCACGGCGTCAGGCTAGGGCAGCGATCGCGAGCGCCGGTAGTAGCATGGCGTGTCGGCAATCGCCGTGGCCGAGTGGAGGACGTTCTGGCCCCCAAAGCGCTCATCACCGGGATAACTGGACAGGACGGCTCGTACCTGGCCGAGTTGCTGCTCGCCGAGGGCTATGACGTCGTCGGCTTGATGCGACGCAGCTCGACGGTGAACATCGAGCGCATCAGCCACATCCAGGACGAGCTGACCCTCGTCTCGGGCGACCTCATGGACGAGGTCTCGCTGATCAACGTGCTGCGCGAGCACCGCCCGCGCGAGGTCTACAACCTCGCCGCCCAGAGCTTCGTGCAGGCCTCGTGGACCCAGCCCGTCCTGACCGGTGAGACGACCGCACTCGGCGTGACGCGCCTGCTCGACGCGATCCGCATCGTCGACCCCGCGATCCGCTTCTACCAGGCAAGCTCGTCCGAGATGTTCGGCCGGGTCCGCTCGGTGCCCCAGGACGAGCAGACGCCCTTCTACCCGCGCAGCCCCTACGGCGTCGCCAAGGTCTACGGTCACTGGATCACCGTCAACTACCGCGAGAGCTACGGCCTGCACGCGTCCTCGGGGATCCTCTTTAACCACGAGTCGCCGCGACGCGGGCTCGAGTTCGTCACCCGCAAGGTCACCCACGCCGCGGCGGCGATCAAGGCCGGCCACCAGCGCGAGGTTCGCTTGGGCAACCTCGACGCGCAGCGTGACTGGGGTTACGCCGGCGACTACGTGCGCGCCATGTGGGCGATGCTCCAGCGCGACACCCCCGACGACTTCGTCGTGGCATCCGGTGAGACTCACTCGGTGCGCGAGCTCTGCGAGGTGGCCTTCGCCGCCGTGGGACTCGCCTGGGAGGACTACGTCGTCGTCGACCCGGCCTACTTGCGTCCCGCCGAGGTCGACCTGCTCGTCGGTGACGCCAGCAAGGCCGCGCGTGAACTGGACTGGAAGTGCGACGTCGACTTCTACGGCCTCATCGAGATGATGGTCGCCGCCGACGTCCACGCCCTGGACCGGTGACGGCCGCGCCCGTCGCCGCGCTCGAAGAGGCCGTCGTACTCACGGGGGGATTCCCCGTGCTCGCCGGCGTGACCCTGCAACTCGAGCCCGCGACCCTCACGGTCGTCGTCGGCGCGAACGGCGCGGGCAAGACGAGCCTGCTTCGTCTGCTCGCCGGACTCGACCAGCTCTCGCGCGGCCGCGGGGTGGTGGCGGGGGTCGACCTCGCCCACGGGGACCGTCGGGTGCTGCGCCGCCGGGTCGGGTGGCTCGGCCACGAGGGATCGTTCTACGACGACCTCAGCGTCGAGGAGAACCTCCGCTTCGCCGCGCGGGCGCTCGGCCGTCCGCTCGCTGACGTCGCCCCGGCACTCGCGCGCGTCGGGCTCTCAGAACGCGCGGCGACCGTGACCCGGCGTCTCTCGGCCGGCCAGCGCCGCCGGCTCGCCCTCGCGTGGCTGCTCGTGCGCCGCCCCGAGATCTGGCTGCTCGACGAGCCCTACGCCTCGCTCGACAGCGACGGACGCCAACTCCTGGACGAGCTGCTGGTCGACGTCGTCGCGGCCGGCGCGACGGTCGTGGCGAGCGCGCACGACCCGCTTCGCACCACCCAGGCGCGACGCACGCTCACCCTCGCCGGGGGACGGGTCGTGGCGAGCTCGTGATCGCGACCGCCCGCCTCGTCGCCGGTAAGGACCTGCGCATCGAGTGGCGTAGCCGCGTCCTGCTCTGGCAGGTCGTGCCCTTTGGCGTGATGGCCCTCGTCTTGAGCGGCCTCGCCCTCGGCCCCACGCGCGCCGGTCACTCGAGCGCCGGGCCGGGCCTGTTCTACCTCGTGGTCTTGCTCGTCACCCTGCTCGCGATCAACCGCAGCCAGGCGATCGAACGCACCCCGGGGACCCGCGCCTCGGTCTCGACCCTCGGGCTCGACCCGGGCGGGGTCTTCCTCGGCAAGGCCCTCGCGCTCGCCGTCGAGCTCTGGGTGATCGGCGCGGTGCTGCTCGCCGGGACCGTGCTGTTTCTGCACACCGCCCTCGCCGGGTCGCTCGAGGCGGTGCCGAGCCTCGTGCTGACGCTCGCCGCGCTGGCGGCGGCGGGGACCCTCTACGGGGCCCTGACCGGGGACGGGGCCGGTCCGACCACCCTGTTGCCGGTCCTCGCGCTGCCGGGCTTCGCGCCGCTGTTGATCGCGGGCGAGCGGTCCTTCTCAGCGGCGCTCGCGGGGGGGTCGCCGTGGGAGTGGTGGGTCATTACGCTGGTCGCGCTGGTCGCGTACCTCGCGGTCGGCGTACTCCTTTACGGTGTTCTCGAGGAATCGTGATAAAACAACTCACTCAACGTCTACTCGGCCCGGTGACCCTGGTCACCATGGCCCTCACGGTCTGGCTCGGACTCGTCGTGACCCCCCCGGACAAGGTCCAGGGCAACCTCGCGCGCCTCGTCTACGTGCACCCCGCGGTCGCCTGGGTGGCGCTCTACCTCTCCTTTGGCACCGCGACGATCGCGAGCGTGCTCTACCTGTGGCCGCGAACCCGATCCTTCACCGCCGACCGCGTGGCCCACAGCGCGATGGAGGTCAGCCTGGTCTTCATCGCGCTCACGCTGATAACCGGCTCGATCTGGGGACGGCCGACCTGGGGCGTCTGGTGGGCCTGGGACGCGAGGCTGACCTCGACGGCGATCCTCGGACTGCTCGCCGTGGGCTACCTCGCACTGCGGCGCGCCAACGACGACCCCGAACTGCGCGCCAAGCGCAGCGCGGTCTTCGCGGTGCTCTCGGCGATCAACGTGCCGATCATCCACTTCTCGGTGCTGTGGTGGAAGACCCTCCACCAGGGCGCGACGGTCTTCACGGCGAACCGCACGCTGCTGATTCACGGGATCATGGCCTGGACCCTGCTGATCAGTTTCGTCGCCTTCTCACTCGCCTACGCGTGGCTGCTGCGCGCGCGCTACCGACTCGAGGTCGCGCGCGAACGGCTCGGGGCCGAGGCCATCGAGGGGGCGCTCGCCGCGCGGGTGCTCGAGGGCCGGTCGTGAACTACGTCCTCGCGGGCTACGCCTTCGCCTTCGGCGGCCTCGCCCTCTACGCCCTCTCGATCTGGTGGCGCGCCCGTGGCCGTCACTGAGTCCGAGCTCAGTCCGGTCGCGCCGCCTCCCACCGCGAGCCGTAGCCGGCGCCGTTCGATCCTCGTGCTCGTGGTGCTCGCGCTCGCGATCGTGGCGCTCCTCAGCCAGGGCCTCTTGCACAACCTCAACTACTTCAAGACCGTCGACGAGGTCCTCGCGAGCCGCGAGTCGATCGGCACCGGGGTGATCCGCCTCGAGGGCGTCGTCGAGCCCCACTCGATCCGGCGCAGCAACGTCGGCACCGACTTCGTCGTGACCGGGTCGCGGGGCTCGATCCCGGTCGCGGCCACCGGCACGCCGCCCCAGCTCTTCCAGGCGAACATCCCGGTCGTGGTGGTCGGCCACTTCGCCTCGGCGAGTTCGACGACGTTCCTCGGCAGCTCGATCATGGTCAAGCACACCGCGGCCTACATCGCCAAGTACCCCAGTCGGGTGAAGGCGCCCAATGGGACGGTGCGATGATCGAGACGCTCGGTCGCGTCGGACTGTACCTCGCCCTGCTCGCCGCGGTCCTCGGCGCCCTCGACCAGTGGTGGGGGCGCCGTAAGCGCAGCGCCCACGGGCTCCTCTTCGCGGGACTCAGCCTAGGCGGGGTCGTGCTCAGTGTCGCCGCGATGCAGTACGCGTTGATCACCCACGACTTCTCGCTCGCCTACGTCGCCGAGAACAACGCGACGTTCACGCCGCTGCTCTACTCGATCACCGGCATGTGGTCCGCCCTCGAGGGCTCCCTGCTGCTGTGGGTGTTGCTGCTCAACGCACTGATCGCCGGGGTCGTGTTCTACTACCGGCGCGAGGCCAACGACGAGGTCGTGCGCGTGGCCTCGGCCGTGCTCTTTGTCACGACCGCCTTCTTCACCTTCTTGATGGTGGGTCCCGCCGACCCCTTCCTCACCAACGCGGCGATCGTGCACCAGGGGGCCGGCCCGAACGCCCTCTTACAGGACAACCCGCTCGTCGCGATGCACCCGCCGCTGCTCTACCTCGGCTTCGTCGGCTTCAGCGTGCCCTTCGCCTTCGCGATCGCGATGCTCGTCACCGGTCGCGTGACGGACCGCTGGCCGCTCGAGCAGCGCCGCTGGACGGTGCTCGCGTGGGGGGCGCTGTCGGTGGGGATCGTGCTCGGGGCGTGGTGGAGCTACCAGGTGCTCGGCTGGGGCGGTTTCTGGGGCTGGGACCCGGTCGAGAACGCCGCGCTGCTGCCCTGGCTGACCGCGACCGCCTACATCCACTCGGTCATCGTCCAGGACCGCCGCGGGCTCTTTCGAATCTGGAACCTCTCGCTCGCCATCGCGACCTTCGCCCTGACGGTGCTCGGCACCTTCTTCACCCGCTCGGGGGTCCTGCAGAGCGTGCACGCCTTCTCGTCCTCGACGCTCGGGCCGCTTCTCATCGGCTTCTTCTTCGTCGTCACCATCGGCGGCGGGGGACTGCTCGCCTGGCGCGGGGACCGCCTGCGCAGCCCCGTCGGTGTCGAGCACCCCTTCTCGCGCGAGGGCCTCTTCGTCGCGAACAACGTCCTCTTCGTGGGCTTCGCGATCGTGGTGCTGCTCGGGACGGTCTTTCCCCTGCTCTACCAGGCGGTCAACGGCGCCCAGGTCACCGTCGGCTCGCCCTACTTCGCCGCGGTTGCGGCCCCCTTGTCGGTGCTGCTGCTCGCGCTGATGGCCCTCGCGCCACTGGTGAGCTGGCGCACGGTCGACCCTGTGGTGCTCTGGGGCCGGGTGCGCGTGTCGGCCTGGGCCGCGCTCGTCGTCGTCGTCGTGCTGCTCGTCGCGGGTGTCGATCGCTGGGTGGAACTCGTCGCCTGCTTCTTCGCCGCGGCGGCCGCGGGGGCCGCGCTTCGCACGCTGCGACTGGCTGTACTCGCCGCGCACCGGCGCGGGTCGCTTCGTCGGGCGCTGCGCGCTCCCTCGACCGGGGGAATGATCGTGCACCTCGGGATCGTCGTGCTCGCGCTCGGGATCGTCACCTCGACTTCGTACGCGACGCGCAGCGAGGTCACCCTCGCCACGGGCCAGTCGACGATCGTCGCCGGTCAGTACGTCGGGTTCCACGGCTTTCGCACCGTCTCCAACGCACTCGAGCACGCGACCGAGCTCGTCGTCTCGGTCGGGCACGCCACGCTGTATCCGGCTATCACCACCTTCAACGGCCGCTCGTCCCAGTCGGTCGGCACCCCGGCGATCGACTCGAACCTGGTGCGCGACGTCTACGTGACCTTTGACGCGGTGGGTGGCAATGGCGCGGCCTCGGGCGCCCAGCTCGCCACCAACCTTCCGGCCGGCTCGGTGGTGCTCGGGGTGACCGTCGAGCCCCTGCTCGCCTGGCTCTGGATCGGTGGGCTGCTCGTCGGGCTCGGCAGCGCGGTCGCCTTCGTGCGCCGGCGCCACGTCGAGGAAACCGCATGAAGCGCTCGGTCGCCCTGAGTGCGATCGCCGTGCTGGTGGTCGCGACGGGCCTCTCGCTGCTGCTCGCGACGAGACACCCGGTCTCTGACGCGACGAGCGCCCCGAGTCCCTTGCTCGGGCGCGTCGCCCCCGCGGTCGCCGGACCCGAGCTCGGCGGTGGGACGTTCTCGCTCGCGAGCGAGCGCGGCAAGGTCGTCGTGCTCTCGTTCTGGGCCTCGTGGTGCGGACCCTGCGTCGCCGAGGCGCCCGAGCTGTCGACCTTTGCCTGGACGATGCGCCACCGCGGGGTGGCCGTGGTCGGGGTGGTCTTTAACGACTCGGTCGCCGCGGCGAAAGCATTCTCGGCCCACTACGGCTCGCTCTACCCCTCGGTCGTGGACCCCGGCGGACAGATCGCCAATCGTTACGGGGTGACCTCGCCGCCGACGACGTTCATCATCAACGCCCGCGGTCGGGTCGCGGCGACCCTGCTCGGTCCGGTCAGCGCCGCCCAGCTGCGCAGCGTCGTCGCGCGGGTGCGCGCGTGAAACGCCTCGGGTCCTTTTGGATCTTCCTCGCCGCGCTCGTCGTCGTCGCCGTGGCGGTCGCGCTCGTGAACCCGCACGCGCCGAGCGCGGCGTCGCGCGTCGCGCACCTCGAGACGCTGGTGCGCTGTCCGTCGTGCGAGGACCTGTCGGTCGCCCAGTCGACCTCGACGTCGTCGCTCGCGGTGCGCCACGAGATCGCCCGGCTCGTCCAGTCCGGCGCGAGTGACTCGGCGATCCTCACGCGCCTCGAGTCGACCTACGGCGCATCGGTCCTGTTGAGCCCGCCGACCTCGGGCATCGGGGTGGTGCTCTGGCTGGTGCCCCTGCTCGGCCTCGTCGCGCTGCTCGGGGTCGCATTGCGTCTCGCGAGGCGCCGATGAGCGAGCGCCACGAGATCGAGGACGAGCTTGCGCTTCGCGAAGCCTCCATCGCCGACGCGCGCCGCGAGTTCGCCGCCGGCGAGTTGAGCGACGCGGCCCTCGCCGCGATCCTCGCGCGCGAGTACGCCGCGATCGAGTCGCTCGCCGAGCGCGCCGCGACCCTTCGCGACCCCGACCCCGAACCGGTTGCCGCGGCACCGACCGTGCGGGTGCGGCGCCGGCGCTGGCTCCTTGTCGCCGCCCTCGCCTTCGCCCTCGCGCTCGCGGTCGTGCTGTGGTCGGCGGTCCAACCCCGTCAGGCGGGTACCTCGATCACCGGGTCGGTGACCCTCGGTCGCGCCGCGCAGATCACCCAGCTGCTCACCGAGGCCGAAGCCGACGTCGCCAACGCGAACGACGTCGCCGCCCTCGCCGCCTACGCCCAGGTCCTCGCGCTCGATCCGCGCAACGTGGTGGCCCTCTCCCAGAGCGGGTGGCTCGACTTCTCGGCCGCGAGCGCGGCGAAGGACGCGACCCTGGTTGCGCGGGCCACGTCGATGCTGCGCCGGGCGATCACCCTCGCCCCGCGCGACCCCGGCGCGCGGCTCTACTACGCGCTCGCCGCGAGTGACACCCCGGGCAACGCGTTGCTCGCCACAAGCGAGTGGCGCGTGTTTCTAACGCTCAACCCCTCGCCGGCCCAGCGCGCCGTGGCGGCGCCCTACCTGGCTCGCTACAAACTGGGTGGCTGAACGGTCCGTGGACCGGGCCGTCGCGCGGGACGCTAGCGGCTAGTTGAGGCGGTGCCGGCAGGATTCGTCGCCGAGGGCCCGCGAGGAGAGTGTCACCGCGGTGCGCGCGCTGCCCACGCCCTCGAGCATGCCGGCGATGAGTCCCCGGTCGACGGCGCAGAGTACGGGGTGGTGGCGGGCCGCGAGGCCGAACGGGCAGTTCTCCGAGACGACCGACACGCCGTTCTCCTCGTCCTCGGCGCGCGCGGCGAAGCCGTGGGCGTTGAGCAGTCCCGCGATCGACGCGAGCGCCGCCTTCACCGGTCGGCCGGTCTCGAGCGTCGCGCCGTTCGCGCCGAGTCCGCGTCCGTATTCGACGCCGACCTGGCGGGCGATGACCTCGGCCTCATCGGCCCCGAGCCGGTCGAGGGCCCGCTCGAGCAACGCCACGAGCAGGGCGTCGCGGCGAACGGCCGCCTCCATCGCCGGGGCGGTGTCCACGACCCGGTAGCCCTTCGCGGGGCGCCCCACGGTCGTCTTTCGCAGGCTGTCGTAGGTGACGTAGCCGCCCTCGGCGAGGCGCTCGAGGTGGTGGCGCACGACGTTCGCGTGGACCTGGCAGTGTTCGGCCAGTTCGGCCGCGGTCGTGCCGGGGTTCTCGCGCAGATAGAGGTAGATGGCGCGTCGCGTACGGTCGCCGAAGGAGTGAGTGAGGCTCGTGACCGTCGCGTTAAAGAGACCCGGGTCGAGTTCTCGCTCGTTGGTACTCACGCAGGGCAGTCTACGAGGAGACCCCGCGTTCGCGACGGTAACCTCGTACGGGGGCAACTGCGAGGAGACACCGATGTCCAACGAGTTACGCGCGGCGATTGGCGCGATCACCGAGCCCCAGCTGGTCCGTTCTCTCGAGGAATTGGGCTTCCTCGGCATCGTCGAGGTCAACGATGGCCACCGAACGGTCGAACTCGTCCTGCCGGTCACCGAGTGGCCCAACCGCGCCTGGCTCGAGGACGAGATCGCCGACGTCGCACCCGGCGCGAGCGTGCGCGTGCGCGCCATGACCGACGACGAGCGCCTCGAGCTGCGCAACTTCCTGCGCGGCAACATGACCGCCGAGCCCGGCCCGGGTCACCACCACGACGGCGCCACGCCGAAGTTCCTCGACAAGCTCGCCAAGACCCGCGTGCTCGGGATCTCCTCGGGCAAGGGTGGGGTGGGCAAGTCCTCGGTGACGGTCAACCTCGCGATCGCACTCGCCCAGGCGGGCCACCAGGTCGGCATTCTCGACGCCGACGTCTACGGCTTCTCGCTGCCCAAGATGCTCGGCGCCGACCACGACCCGATCGTGCTCGGCGACACCGTCATCCCGACCCTCGCCCACGGGGTGCGGTGCGTGTCGATGGGCTACTTCGTGCCCGACGAGCAGCCGGTGATCTGGCGCGGGCCGATGCTGCACAAGGCCATCGAACAGCTGGTCACCGAGGCCTGGTGGGACGAGCCCGACTTCTTGCTGATCGACATGCCACCGGGCACCGGCGACGTCGCGCTGACGCTGTCCGAGATTCTGCCGCGCGTGGAGATGTACGTCGTGACGACCCCCCAGCCGGCCGCCCAGCGGGTCGCCCAGCGCAGCGCCTACGCCGCGCGGGCTCTCAAGCTCAGCGTGCGCGGGGTGATCGAGAACATGAGCTGGTTCGTCGGCGACGACGGCCAACGCTACGAGATCTTTGGCGAGGGTGGCGGGGCCAAACTGGCGAGCGACCTCGGCATCCCCCTGCTC
This sequence comes from Actinomycetes bacterium, assembly GCA_021809495.1. Lineage (GTDB taxonomy): Bacteria > Actinomycetota > Acidimicrobiia > Acidimicrobiales > RAAP-2 > RAAP-2. The sequence goes on from JAKAZI010000005.1 coordinate 25,983, forward strand.
GGCCAGATCCCCCTCGACCCGCGACTGCGCAGTGGCGGGGACCTCGGTGATCCGGTCGTGGTCTACGAGCCCGAGAGCGACGTCGCCAAGTCCTTCGTCGAGCTCGCCGCCACCATCGTGAAGCAGGGTCCCGCGCGGGTCTACCGCCAAGAGCTCAAACTCGTTTGATGGGCTGGATGGTTCGCCCCGAATGGGGGTGTTCCGCCGAGAGTCGGACCGGTCAACCCGCGAACCGTTAGTGCTGTTTGATCGCGCCGGTTAGGCGAAGATGTCCTCAGCGGTGACGACCCTCACGCCCGTTGAGCGGGTGACGGTCTCTCGGGCGCAGACGTAGAACGTGACGTCGTCAGGATTCGCAAGACCGGAGTCAAGCAGTTTACGTTTCATCGCTCCGAGTTCGGAACTCCCATTGACGGACTTGGCCCACTTGGCCTCGCCAACGATCAGGGGTGCGCGTTGACGCCCCGCCAAGACAACGACGTCGAGTTGGCACGGGTCATCACTGGCAGCGCCTTGCGCGCGCCACCACTCGCCGACTCGCACGACGTTCTCGCCGAGGGCACCTTCGCCGGCGAGGCGACGAAGGTGTTGACGGAACGCTTCCTCGTAGCGCAGGCCCATGTAGTCGTCGAAGGACTGGGTAATCACCGAGCCAACGGTCGATCCGAGGCCTTGTTCGATGGGTGACTTATGGGGCTCCACGCAACTGAGCCAGAAGGCCAAGAAGTTATCCGCGATCCGGTAGTACGTGGTCTTGGTGTCGCTCTTCGAGGTGACGGGGGACACCCTGTCGAGCAGGTGAGCGTCGACCATCTCTTTGAGCGCTCGTGTCGGCAACGCGTTCACTGAGGCGCGGATGGCACTGTAGGACGTGCTTCCGGTTGCGACCGCGCGCAGGACTTGCTCGGGGAGCCGCTTACCCGCGTGACCAACCAGGTCCTCGTCGGAAAGGACGAGCTCGCCCTCGGAGAGTAGGAGGCCCTGCTCGTTGCAGATGAGTCGGTCAATGTTCTGGCGGAACGTCGCCCGGTCATCCCAGAGTGCCAGGTACCGGGGGATCCCCCCGCACACGCCCCACGCCGCTGCGCGCTCAGATGCTGAGGCGGAAGGTAGCATCAGCGCGGCCTCGTGCGCTTTGAAGGGCTGGACTCGGAGCCGTAGGTCGGCGCGGCCGAACAGGGCGTGATTGTGCTCTTGGAGAGACTCCATGACGCGCTCAGCCGAGCCGCATACCAAAAGCTTGAGGTTCGACTCCTCGGCACCGACGCGGTCCCACACGGCGCGCAACTCCTCTTCGAGCTCTGGGTCCACGCTCAGCAGTTCGGGGAATTCGTCCAGAATGAACAACAGCGGTTCGGTGCTGGCGGCCGTAGCCAGGACCTCGAAGGTATCGTCCCAACTGACGAAGGGGCGATCGAGCAGTGACCGGCGGGGTAACTGCAAGACCGCGTGGGCGGTCGCTGAGAGTTGGCGGAGTTCTTCTCCCAGTGAGTGGCCCCGTACGGTGTGGCGCACGACGCGTTTGTTCTGCGAGAACTTGGCTAGGAGCCACGTCTTGCCGACTCGTCTGCGCCCAAAGACGACGCCGAGCCCCGGTCCGGGTCTTGAGAACCATTCCCCGAGCTGACTGAGCTCGGTCGTGCGGTTGACGAAAGTGGCAAGCCCAGTTGACTTCACGGTTTCCTCCGATGCTCATCGACGGCGTGTCATAGATAATAAACTAAGTATGTATCATACGTCTGCCAAGTGATACAGGGTCTCATCGATTCGCCGGCAGTCCCGGCGTCTCGCGCGGTGGCCCCGTGGACAGCGTCGCTCGTGGTGATTGGGTCCGGAGTCGAATCAGAGGCTGGATCACATCGGCGGTGGTCTTGTCCTAGCGTGAAGATGTCGACGGTGGCGAGGACGAGGTAGGCGAAATGGAACTTGAGGGACGGACGGCCGTCATCACGGGCGGGGCGAGTGGCATTGGACTCGCGACCGCGCGACGGATGGCCCAGGCGGGCGCGTCGCTCGTCCTGGGTGACGTCGAAGAGGAGAGTCTCGCGCGAGCGGTCGGCGCGCTACGCGAGGGCGGAGCCCGCGTCGTCGGTGTTACCTGTGACGTCGCGGTTGAGGCCGACGTCGTCGCCCTGCGTGACGCGGCACTCGCGAACTTCGCCGGGGCGCACCTGATCTTCAACAACGCGGGCGTAGGGGGTGGCCCGGCCATCGGCACGCCCAAGGCCGTCTGGGACTGGGTCATGGGGGTGAACGTCGACGGGGTGATCAACGGCATCAACGCCTTCGTACCGCTCTTCCTCGAGCAGAACGAGGGCCACGTCGTCTCCACGGCGTCACTCGCCGGACTCGGTGGCGTGCCGGGCATGGGCCCCTACTGCGCGAGCAAGTTCGCCGTCGTCGGGATCGCCGAGTCGCTCTTTCACGAGCTTCGCCTCTCGGGCAAGAACGTCGGCGCCTCGGTGCTGTGCCCGGGATTCGTGCGCACGCGCATCGACGAGTCCGAACGCAACATGCCCGAGGACCTGCGCGCCTATAACGACACCCCGGCGGTGCGCGCCGTGAGTGCGATGGCGAGTGACGCCGTGCGCGCGGGCATTGACCCCGCGGTCGTCGCCGAGGCCGTGACCGCCGCCGTGCTCGAGAATCGTTTTTGGATACTCACCCACGAGCACGCGGCGATCCGCACCAGTGAACAGCGCGTCGCCTGGATGAGTGGTGGTCAGCCGCCGCGCATCAACCTCGAGGGTGCGACCCGACCGTAGCGGTCTCGACCGCGACGGATCGGTGCCCGGCGGCAACGCGTGGGCACTCAACGGATTAAATCACCACGTCGCACGATCGAGGTCGGTCATTGCTCGCGCGAGACGCGGGCCCCCGTCTGTCGGGCACGTCAACGTTTGGACAACGTTAGGTGGATTCCTTGCGCGATGGGCGTACGATACCTCTACGGGTTGACGAGGTCGATCGAGGGGAGACATCGATGACCATCGCGTCGGGTCCGCCGCCTGAGGCGAGCCGTCGATCGGATGGGTCGGATGCGTCCGACCTGAACCGAGCGACTGTTGAGGCGGTGTTGCAGTCGATATTCGATCCGCTCGTCGTGTTGCGCGCGGTGCATGACGAATCGGGCCGGGTCGTGGACTTTGAGTACGTCGAGGCCAACCAGGCCGCCATCGAGATCAATCACACAACCCGTGATCAGCTCATCGGATCTCGACTGCTCACCCTGCTGCCTGGACATCTCGAGTCGGGACTCTTTGACCACTTCGTGCACACCGTCGAGACCGGCGAGCCGCTCGCGATGGATCACGTGACCTACGCCAACGAGATTCTGGGCGCGGACGGACACTGGGACGTGCGCGCGGTCAAGGTGGGCGACGCCATCAGCTACACGTGGCGCGACGTGACCGAGCGGTTTATCGAGAGCCAGCGTTACCGACTGCTCGCGGAGAACACGTCGGACATCGTCTCGGTTTCTCGTCCCGGTGGCGCATTCACCTGGGTATCGGGATCGCTCACCACGATGATCGGCTGGAAGCCCGAGGACGTGATCGGTCACAGATTCAACGAGTTCGTTCATCCCGACGACCTCGACCAGGTGCGCGTCGTGCAGGAACGACTCCGCGACGGTGGCCGTCACGACCTCACCGCCCGGATGCGCTGCGCCGACGCCAGCTATCGCTGGGTGACGATCTCGGTGCGCGACGTGGTTGATTCGACCGCCGGCACGGTGCGGGTGTCGTCGTGGCGCGACGCGAGCGCCGAGGTCATCGCCCGCGAACGGCTCGTCGAGTCCGAGCGACGATTTCAACTGCTGGCCGAGAACGCGTCGGACGTCGTGATGATGACAAATCCCAGCGGCGTTATCGTGTGGATATCACCGTCCGTGGCCGACGTGCTCGGTTGGGCGCCCGAGGACGTGGTCGGCACCCTCTCGGTCGACCTGGTCGCTGAACAGGACCGCGAGACCCTGCTCGGGTGGCGCGCAATTGTCTACACCGGACGCGACGTGCACGCCAAGAAGATCCGCTACCGCGCCGCGAGCGGTGACTGGCGTTGGATGCAACTGCACGCGCACCCGGTACGTGACGAGAGCGGCGTCGTGATGGCAGCCGTCATCGGGCTGCGCGACTGCCAGATGGAGGTCGTCGCGGAGCGGGCCTTTGACACGTTGTCCGCCGCGGGTCGAATCCTGGTGCACGCCGAAGACGAGACGTCCATGCTCAAGGCGATGTGTCAGGCCGCGGTCGACGAGGGCGGCTACGCCTTCGCGTGGTACGCGCGCGCCGAACACGACGAGCGACGATCGATGTCCATTGTGGCCACGAGTCGACAACACGCTGACTACGCCGAGGTGGTCAAGGTCACGTGGGGCGACGGACCCAACGCCGACGCGCCGATGGGTCGCGCCGTACGCCTCGCCAAGACGATCGTGGTGGATGACCTGCGCCGCGACACCTGGGCGTCGCCCTGGCGAGCGGTGACCGACGAGCACCAATTCCGATCGGTGATCGTGGTACCGGTTGTTCTCGAGGGGTCGGTCGACGGCGTGCTGGTGGTCTACGCCGCCGAGGTGGGTGGCTTTGGTCCGAACGAGGTCACTCTCTTCGAAGACCTCGCCCACGAGGTGGAGTTCGGGATCCTGCGCCTGCGCGAGCAGGCCCAGCTGGTGGCCTCACAGCGCGAGCAGAACCTGCTGACCCGCGTGATCGAGCAGGCCGGCGAGTCGATCCTCATGACCGACGCCGACGGCCGCATCGTCTACGCCAACCCGACGCTGCTGCGTACCAGCGGCTACGAACTGGACGAGCTGATTGGCGAGAACCCGACGATCTTTCAGGGGGGGCTCGCCGAATGGCCCTCGTACGACGAGCTGTGGTCGTTGCTCGAGCCAGGGGAGAGCTGGCGCGGTCCAATGGTGAGCCGACGCAAGAACGGCGAACTCTACGAGGAGGAGGCGACGATAACGCCGATCACTGACGAGTCTGATCTGGTCAGTGCCTACGTGGTGGTCAAGCGCGACGTGACCGCCGAGCGGTCCCTCGAAGCGGCCCTCACTCGTGAGCAGCGAGACCGGGCCGCCACGCTCGCAATCATGCGCGACGTGCGCGCGGGCGACACTCTTGACGAAACGGCCGGTGCCTTCGCGCGCGCCGCCGTGAGTCTGGAGAACGTCGACGCCGTCGCGGTGATGTTGGTCGAGCGCGATGGACACCTGCGACCCGTCGGCAACGCCGGGTCGGTGTTGCCGGGTTTCGTGACCGGTAAGGCGCTCGGAACCATTGACTCGACGACGATGCTCGACCGGGCGCGCGTTGGTCCGTGGTGGACGACGCTCGCGGATCCGCCGCGCTCGATGAACGCAGCGCTCGTGGCCGACTGGCGCGCGCACGGGTACGTCGCGGCCATTGTCGTGCCCATCAGCGACGACGACCATCTGTTCGGGTTGTTGCTGTTCGCGTCCAAGGACCCCGCCGCCCCGACGTGGCTCGACGGGCGTGTTTCGACCTGTGAGCAACTCGGCACATTCGTCGGCACACTCGTCGCCAGCCAGGTGAACTACTACGATCGCACCGAGCGCCTGCGCGCCGAAGTGAACGACATCATCGCCGCGCGTCGGTTCTGTCCGGTCTTCCAGCCATTCGTCGACCTGGTCACCGGACGCGTCGTCGGCTACGAAGCGCTGACCCGATTCGACGATGACGAGGCGCCCGAACGTCGATTCCTCGCCGCGCACTCGGTCGGTCTCGGCCCCGCGCTCGAAGCGATCTGCGTGGAGGAGGCGATCGACGCCGCGCGTTCGCTGCCCCGTGACCTGTGGCTGAGTGTGAACTTCTCTCCGGCGGCGATCGTCGACGGCACTGCGGCTTCGACTGTCGCTGGCTCCGACCGGGCGATCGTGATCGAGATCACCGAGCACGCCATCGTCGAGGATTACACAGCCGTGCGTCGGGCGATCGCGTCGATGGACAACGTGCGCCTCGCGGTCGATGACGCAGGGGCCGGGTTTACGAGCCTCACGCACATCATCGAACTCGATCCCGCGTTCGTGAAACTCGACATTTCGATCGTGCGCGACATCGACCACGACCGCGTGCGCCAGTCCATGGCGGCCGCGATGTATTACTTCGCCGCCGAGAGCGACGCCACCATTATCGCCGAGGGTGTCGAGACCGACGCTGAGGCCGAGACCCTCCGCGCGATCGGGGCGTCAATCAGCTCGGGGCGACTACTCGGACAGGGATTCCTGTTCGGTCGGCCCGAAGCGCTCCACTAACCCGAGGTCGCGAGGGATGTGGCGACCGCGGCGATGCCCCGGCCCCAGGCGAGCAGCGTGTTGGCGGGCAGGAAGGCCGCGCCCGAAGCGCGGTGATCGACCGCCGGCGCGGCGACGTAGCGCTCGTTGCCGGCGGGGTCGATGAAGTAGGTGATCGCCGTGTGGATCACGTCGGCGGTCGGACTGGGGGCGTGGACCGCGACGCCGTAGGCGCGCCAGATGGCCGCGAGGGTACTGACCGGTCCGGTGAGGAAGTGCCACGTGCGGATCGTGGTGAGCAGGTGCGTGCGCGAGAAGGCCGCGACGTCGGCGACGCTGTTCGCGTAGGGGTTGACGTTCACCGCGATGAAGACCGTGTCCTTGGCGACGCCCCTGAGGTCGGCCCGGGCGTAGCGAAGTTCCTGGGAGACCAGGGGACAGATGTCCACGCAGTGGGGATCCATGAAGTTGAGCACCACCGGTCGTCCGCGCAGCGAGGCGAGCGAGACGCGACGCCCGTACTGGTCGGTCAGGGTGAACCCCGGGGCCGGTCGGCTGGGTACGGGCGAGAGGAGCATGAGGTTGGCTTCGCCCGTCGTCACCGCGGCTGGCAGACCACTCGCGCGAATCGCCGGGGCCACCGTCGAGCGACGCGAGAGCACGACGACGGCCGTACCGGCGACGACGATCGTGACGACGAGGGCGAGGATCAGGGGCAGCACGACGCGCTTGGGCACGCTGGCAGCGTACCGGGCGTCGTCGCCTACCGGTCGATGCCCGTTGGGAGTCGGTCCTCGGGCCAGCCGAGCAGCGTCACCGCGCTGCGACAGGCGAAGCGGTCGGTCATCCCCGCGACGTAGGCGACGGCGCGCTCGAGGGGCTCGCCGGGTTGTTCGTCGATGAGTTCGGGGTGCTCGACGTAGTGCTCGACGAGCGCGCGCAGCATGGCGACCACCCGCTCGGCCTGGTCGCGCGAGGCGTCGCGCAGGTAGATGCGCTCGTAGTTAAAGGCCCGGAAGGCCGCGAGCGCCTCGGCGTGGTGTGCGTCCATGCCGATCACGCCGAATTCAGCGACCGTGTGGATCATCGCGTTGATGAAGGACCCCAGCTGGCGGCCGCGCCGGGCGCCGCAGCGCTGTGCGACGATTCCCGGCAGATCGTCGACCTCGACGACGCCGGCCGCGACCGCGTCCTCGAAGTCGTGACAGACGTAGGCGATTCGGTCGGCCCAGCTCACGACCTCACCCTCGGGTGTGGCGGGCGCCGGTCGGCTCCACGAGTGGTTGCGGATCCCGTCGAGGGTTTCGCGACAGAGGTTGAGCGAGTCGAGTGAGACGTCCGCGCCCCAGGTCGCGTGGTCGAAGCCGTGCTGGACGAAGGGGTCGAGGGCCTCCTCACTCGCGTGGCCGCCGGGTCCGTGTCCGCAGTCGTGACCGAGGGCGATCGCCTCGACCAGGGCGACGTTGAGTCCAAGGGGTCGCGCGATGCCGACGGCGACCTGGGCCACCTCGAGGGCGTGGGTGAGCCGGGTGCGCATGTGGTCCTCAGGAAAAATGAAGACCTGGGTCTTGCCCGCGAGGCGTCGAAAGGCGTTGGAGTGCAAGATCCGATCGCGGTCGCGCTCGAAGCAGCTGCGGAACTCGTCGGGCTTTTCGGGGCGCCGCCGGTCTCCCGCGCCGATCGCCCGGGTGGCGCCGTCGGCGAGGCTCGCGGCCCGGGCGGCTTCGCGCGCGACCCGGGTGGCGGCGCTCGCCGTGACCAGACGGGTCGAGGAGTCGCGGTGGGCGAGGGTGAGCTCGTTCGGGGCGCCGCCGTAGCCCTCCATCGTCGCCGCCCATTGATGATGACGCGCGGAGGGATCGGCCATGTTCCATTCTGCCCCAAGCCCGTAACATGGACCCTGAGACGACTGAGGAGCATCATGGACATCCGCATAGGCATCGTGCAGTCGATGCGCGAACTCGAGGTCGAGTTAGCCGACGACGCCGACCGCGACCAGATCATGGCCGAGGTCGAGGCCGCGCTCTCGTCCGAGACCGTCCTGTGGCTGACCGACCGCAAGGGACGGCGCCTCGGCGTGCCCTCGGCGCGCATCGCCTACGTCGAGTTCGGCACGCCGGTCGATCGCGTAGTCGGCTTCGGCGCCGCCTAACGTGCTCGACTACCACCTGCACCTCTGGCCCCACGAGGACTCGTCGGTCTGGTACCGGCTCGACCAGATCGCCCAGTACTGCGACCGCGCGGCGGCCGAGGGGGTGAGCGAGGTGGCACTCACCGAGCACTCCAACCGGTTCGTGGACGTCATGTCGCTCGTCGGACCGTTCTGGGAGCGCTTCGGTCACGAGCCGACGAGTCCGGTGATGGCCGACTACATGGCCTTTACCGCGCGCAACTCGCTCGATGACTACGTCACCCTCGCGCTCGCGGCGAAGGACGAGGGGCTGCCGGTCAAGATCGGCCTCGAGGTCGACTACTACCGCGACCAGATGGACGTGGTGAGCGACCTGCTCGCCCAGTACCCCTTCGACGTGTTGATCGGATCGGTCCACTGGCTCGGCAGCTGGGCCTTTGACGATATCGACAGCCCGATCCCGATGCACGAGTGGACGGTGCGCGATGTCGACCAGTGCTGGGCCGACTACGCCGTGGCGCTCGAGGAACTCGCGGCCTCGCGGGCCGTGGACGTGCTCGCCCACCCCGACCTGATCAAGGTGGCCGGCTACTACGCGAAGAACCCAGGTGACTACTGGGACGCCATGGCCGACGCCGCAGCGGTCGCTGACGTGTCGGTCGAGTGCAGTTCGGCCGGTTGGGTCAAGCCGATCAACGAGCAGTACCCGGCCGAGGGGTTCCTCGACCGCCTGGTCGCGCGCGGCGTGAGCTTCACGACCGCGAGCGACGCGCACCGCCTCGAACGGGTCGGTGAACGAAGCGGGGACCTCGCGGCCCTGCTCGAGGCCCGCGGTGTTCACACCCTCGCGTCCTACACGAAGCGCCAGCGCACGATCGTGCCCCTGCGCAGTCACTGATGGCGACCCTCGCCGAGCTCGCCGCAACGCACACGGCCCTCGGCGAGCCCGTCGTTGACCACCTGCTTCGCCTCACGGCGTCGTGGTCGCTGCTCGCCGACCTGTCGTTCTCGGACCTGCTCTTGATGGCGCCGTCGAGTGACGAGGACGGCGCCTTCATCGTGCTCGGCCAGATCCGGCCGAACAACCGCTCGACGATGCTGAACGAGGACCTCGTTGGCACGATGCACCGAGCGGCCGAATGGCCCCGGGTCGCGATCGCCTACGACGACGGCGCGCGCGCCACGGGCGAGACCACCATCGCCTTCGTCGACGAGCCGGTTCAGGTCTGGGCGATCCCGGTGCGCTTCGCCGACCGCGTCGTCGCGGTGCTGGTGCGACTGCAGGGCCCCCTGCGCGGGCCGTCCTCGCTCTACGAGCGGGTCTACCTATCGATCTTCGTGCGACTGTGCGACATGGTGTCAGACGCCACGTTCCCCTTCCGCGAAGACGAGGTGGCCGGTCCCGGGATGCCGCGCGTCGGTGACGGGATCATCCTGCTCGAGGCCGACGGCCGCGTCGAGTTCGCCACACCCAACGCCACCAACGCCCTGCACCGACTCGGCATCTACTCGGCCGTCGAGGGCCACACCCTCGTCGAGCTCGGCCAGCGCGTGCGCGCGGTGGAGCGGGCGCTCAACTTCGCCCTGCCGACGATGGAGGAGATCGATCGCGGCCACGACGTGGCGATCCTCTTTCACTGCGTGCCGGTGATCGCCGACGGTCGCGTCACCGGGGTCGTCGTGCTGCTGCGCGACGTGTCGGACCTGCGACAGCTCAACCGCGTCGTGCTGCACAAGGAGGCGGCGGTGCGCGAGGTCCACCACCGCGTGAAGAACAACCTCCAGACCATCTCGTCGCTGCTGCGTCTCCAGGCGCGGCGCAGCGACGAGGCCGAGACGCGCACGGCGCTGCTCGAGGCCGAACGGCGGGTGCGCTCGATCGCGGTCGTGCACGAGGTGCTCTCGCGCGAGCCCGGCGAGGACGTGGTCTTCGACGAGATCGTTCGATCCCTCGTGGTGCTGGTCGAGGACACCGTGCTCGCCCTGCACCCGGTCGAAATCGTGGTGAACGGCGATCTCGGGGTGCTGGCGACCGACGTCGCGACCCCGCTCGCCGTGGCGCTCGCCGAGCTGCTCACCAACGCCGTCGAGCACGCCTTCACCGAATTCGGGGGCGAGGAGAACGAACACGTGGGCGTGGTCACCCTCAACCTCTATCGACGCAGCGGCGAGGCGGTCGCCGAGATTCGCGACAATGGTCGCGGACTTGGTGAAAACTTTTCACTCGACGCACCGACCAGCCTCGGCCTCTCGATCGTGCGAGACCTCATCCGCGCCCAGCTCCACGGCACGATCACGATGAACTCGATGCCCTACGCGAGCGGCGGCGGAACCCTGGTTCGCGTGGTGTTGCCCCTCGTGGCTCGCCGCTGAGCAACCCGCGGCCACGGGGCGTCAGCGGTCTGTTGAACCCCTCGACTCGCGCGGCACTGGCCGGTCCATGGCCCTCACGCACCCGAGAGCGGCCCGAGTGCCGGTTCGATACCCCTGCGCTCGGTTTCACGCGGCCCCGAAGGGACTCGCGAAGGACGCCGCGGGGCCTAGTGCTGGGTGGCGCGGCGACGAGCCGCGAGCCACTGCTTGCGCAACTTGCGCCGTTCGTCCTCGGTCGTACCGCCCCAGACGCCGGACTCCTGGTTCGTGGCGAGCGCGAACTCCAAACAGGCCTTCTGGGCCTCACACTTGTCACAGACGCGCTTAGCAGACTCGATCTGGTCGGTCGCCATTCCGGTCGTCCCAACCGGGAAAAACAGTTCGGGTTCGGTGTCTCGACAGGCGGCATCGGAGCGCCAGTCGGCATCGTCCCACGCATGAGTACGGTTCCACATCAACGACATTGCAGGTTCCTTCGCTACGGTCGGGTGAAAGGGGGGCACCGGACCGACGGTAAATTTTAGGTGATAAAGCCTTTAATTACAAGGGCTGAGGGCGAAGTAAATGGTAAAAACCGCGTAAGACGAGCCGTCGCGACGATCGACTCTGGCAGACTCGGCCCGTGACCACCATCCTCGCGCATCGCGGCCTGCACGAGCGGCTGCGCGAGAACACCATCGAGGCCTTCGAAGCGGCCCGCGTCGTTGGCGCTGACGGGGTCGAGCTCGACGTGCGCCAAACGCTGGCCGGTGAGCTCGTCGTGCACCACGATCCGCGCGTGGGCGCTCTGGTCATCGCCCAGCACCGCGCGAGCGACCTTGCGAGCTACGTGCCGACCCTGGCGGCCGCGCTGGCTGCCACGACCGGGCTCATCGTCAACGTCGAGGTGAAGAACCTGCTCGAGCCCAACGAGCCGACCTACGACCCGAGCGGCGATATCGCCCGCCGGGTCGCGGCGGCCGTCGAGGCGTCGGGACGGGCCGGTGACGTCATCTACTCGAGCTTTGACTTCGCGACCTGCGCGGCGTTGGCCGAGGTCACGACGCGCCCGGTGGGTTGGTTGCTCGACGTCGCCGACGACCCCCGCGCCGGGCTCGAACGAGCGGCGCGGGCGGGACTCGCCGGGGTCAACCCCTACGTCGGGCTCGTGGACGCCGACCTCGTCGCGATGGCGCGTGGTCTCGGCCTCGCGCTCAACGTCTGGACGGTCAACGCCCCAGGCGACCTCGCGGCGATGTTCGACCTCGGGGTCGACGCCGTCATCACCGACGTACCCGAGACGGCGCTCGCCCTACGCGTCGCGTCGTCGTGAGCGACTTCTTGAATGTCGTAGATTAAGACTCATGAACGTTGTCGTGTGTGTCAAACAGATCCCCGACCCCGCCGCGCCGCAGTCACTCGACGCGAGCTACAACCTGAACCGGTCGGGCAAACTCATCTTGGACGAGGCCGATACCTACGGCGTCGAGATGGCCCTGCAACTGGTCGACAAGGCCGGCGGCGGCGAGGTCACCGTCGTCTCGATGGGATCGGCGAGCGACCTCGCCGGACTGCGCAACGCGCTCGCGATGGGCGCCGCCAAGGCGATCATCGTCAGTGACGACGCCCTGCGCGGCACCGACGCGCTCGGCACCGCCAAGGTGCTCGCCGCGGCGATCCGCCGCGTCAACCCCGACCTGGTGCTCGCCGCGACCGAGTCCTCCGACGGCTACACCGGCACGACGCCGGTCCAGCTCGCCGAACTGCTCGACATGCCCTCGATCACCTTCGCCAAATCGGTCACCGTGACCGGTGACACCCTCTCGGTCGCGCGTCAGACCGAGGCCGGCTACGACGAGGTCACCGCGCCGCTGCCGGCGGTCGTGACGGTCACCGCGGGCGTGGTCGAGCCGCGCTACGCCTCGTTCAAGGGCATCATGGCCGCCAAGTCCAAGCCGGTCGACATCCTGAGCGTGGCCGACCTGGGCCTCGCGGATCAGGTCGGGCCTGCCGGCGCGCGCCAGGCGATCGTCGACGTCGTCACCGCCGAGGCCCGCCAGGCCGGCGAGAAGTACGTCGACGACGGCGACGGGGCAACCAAGATCGTCGCCTTCCTCGAGTCCATCAAAGTCCTGTAGGAGCATCATGTCACTGAACTCACTCTGGGTCGTCGTCGAGCCCGCCAACGGCTCGCTCACCACGACCTCACTGGAACTGCTCAGCCACGCGCGCACGCTCTGCGCAACGGTCGCCGCGGTGACCTGGGGCGCGGGTGAGCACGCCGCCCAGGTCGGCGAGTACGGCGCGAGCACGCTCTACTCGGTCGGCGACCTCGCCGGTGCACTGCCCGGTGCCCCCGTGGCCGCGGCGATCGCCGCGCTGGTCGTGGCCGGCGCGCCCGACGCCATCCTCGTGCCCACGAGCTACGACGGCCGCGACATCGCGGCGCGGCTCTCGGCGCGTCTCGACCGGCCCGTGCTGACCAACGTCACCGGTCTCGCCGACGAGGACGGCCTCGTGAGTGAGCACCAGATCTTCGGTGGCACCCAGGTCGCCCGCGCCCGTTTCACGGGCGAGGGACCCGGCATCGTCGTCGTTCGCGCCAAGTCCTTCGCCGCCGAGCCGACCGGCGGCGCTGCGGCGACCGTCGTCGCCGCAGCGGTCGGTGCGCTCGGTGCGACCGGCACCGCGCGGATCACGGCGACCCACGTGGAAGAGCGCCAGGGCCCCAAGCTCGAAGAGGCGCCCGTCGTCGTCTCGGGTGGACGCGGACTCGGTGACGCCGCGCGCTACGCGCTGGTCGAGGAGGCCGCGCGCCTGCTCAACGGCGCCGCCGGCGCCAGTCGCGCCATCGTCGACGCCGGGTGGGTCCCGTACTCGCACCAGGTCGGCCAGACCGGCAAGACCGTCAAGCCAACCGTCTACATCGCCTGTGGGATCTCGGGGGCGACCCAACACATGGTCGGGATGAAGGGCTCCAAGAACATCGTGGCCATCAACAAGGACCCGGACGCGCCGATTTTCCAGATCGCCGACCTCGGAATCGTGGGCGATGTCAACACGGTGCTGCCCTCCCTGATCGAGGCGTTGAAGTCACGCGCCTCGTGAGTCGGTGCGCCATCGCGAGTCACCGGCCCGAACGGGTCCAAACACCCTAGGCTCAGTGCTCGTGCATTCGGATCACCCCACGCCATCGTCGAGTCGGCGGTGGATGATCCTGGTCGTGCTGGGTCTCACGCAGTTGATGGTGGCCCTCGACGCGACGGTGATCAACATCGCCCTGCCCCGGGCCCAGGCCGCGCTGCACTTCAGCGCCGGTGACCGCCAGTGGGCGGTGACCGCCTACGCGCTGGCCTTCGGGTCGCTGCTCTTGCTCGGTGGACGCCTCGGCGACCTCTGGGGCCGGCGAACGGCCCTCGTCGTCGGTCTCGTGGGCTTCGCGCTCGCGAGCGCGGTGGGCGGGTTCGCGTCGAACTTCACCGAACTGGTCGCCGCCCGAGCCGTCCAGGGCGTCTTCAGCGCCATCCTCGCGCCCGCCGCCCTCGCGGCGCTCACCACGACGTTCACCGACCGGCACGAACGGGCTCGGGCCTTCACCATCTACGGGGCGCTCGCCGGGTCGGGCGCGGCGATCGGACTCATCCTCGGCGGCGCCCTGACCCAGTGGGCGTCGTGGCGATGGTGCCTGCTGATCAACGTGGTCTTTTCCGCCGTGGCGCTCGTGGGGGTGGTCGCACTCATCGAGTCGCGGCCGCGCTCCAAGCCGGCGGGCCTGGACGTGACCGGGGCCGTGCTCGCGAGCGCCGGGCTCTTCGCGATCGTCTTCGGCCTCGCCCACGCGGTGACCGCCACGTGGGCGAGCGTGGTGACCGTGGGCAGCCTCGTCGCCGGGGTGGTGCTACTCGGTGTCTTTCTCAAGTGGCAACAGCGCAGCGATCACCCGCTGCTCGCGCTGCCCCTCGTGTTCTCGCGCACCCGCGGCGGCTCGATGGTGGCGCTGTTCATCACCATGATGGGGTTCTTCGGCGTCTCGCTGCTGCTTGCCTACTACCTGCAGAGCGAGCTCGGCTACTCGCCGCTTCGCACCGGAATCGCCTTCTTGCCGATGGTGATCGCCCTCGGGTTCTCGGCGATACTCGCGAGCGCGCGGATCCTCGCGGTCTCCGGTCCCCGGCCGCTCGTCCCCGCGGGGATGCTCCTCGCCGGGCTCTCGATGGTGCTCTTGACCCGACTGCCCGTGCGCGCCAACTACTTCGGCACCGTGTTGCCGGGGCTCATCTTGCTCGGCCTCGGACTCGGGCTGATCTTCGCGCCAGCGACCGCGAGCGCGACCGCGGGCGTCGCGCCGTCGCGGGCCGGGGTCGCCTCGGCGATAGTGAACTCGTCCCAGCAGATCGGCGGCTCGGTCGGAACGGCGCTGCTCAACACCATCGCGGTCACCGTGTCGGGCCGGGCGCTTGCCCACGCCAGTGGCGCATCGGCGGGCGTGCGCGCGGCCGCGGCGACTCTGCACGGGTACTCGATCGCCTTCTGGTGGGCGGCGGGGATCTTCCTCGCAGGCTCACTCTTCACGGCGATTGTCCTCGAGTCGGGCGCGCCCGAACTCAGCGTTGACGGCGCGGGCGCCTGACTATCAGCCGAGCGAGTAGGTTACCCGCACCGAGACCGAGACCGATTGGGTCCCGGGCTGGACGGGCACCGACGCGGCGGCCTTGACCGCGGCGAAGGTAGTGAAGCCCGGAAAGACGATGGGCTGGTTGTTCTCGTTGTCGACGATGGAGCGCACCGCGCCGAGGGTCGTCGACGCGGCACTCGCGAGTTGGGCCGCGGCGCGATGGGCGTTGGCGATGGCCTTCGCACGCGCGCGCGCTAAGACCGTCGACTGGTTCGTGATCGAGTAGGTGATGCCCGAGAGCTGGGCCGCATTGCCCGCCGCGGCGAGGGCGGCCCCGATGAGCGACCCGGCGCGCGCGACGCGGTGGCTGGTCACGGTGAGCTCGTCGTAGACCTGGTAGCCGGTCACCTGGCCGTGGGAGTTGGTGACCGTCGAGACGTTAAGACCCGAGGTCGCGAGGCCGGACTTCGTCGCGCCCGCGCCGAGCAGAGCCGCCTCGACCGTGCGCGTGCGCTGGTTGTTCGCGGCTAACGCCGCGGCCGTCGAGGCACCGGTCGTGGAGACCCCGATGGAGAAGGCGACGGTGTCGGGCGCGCCCGAGGCGCTGGCCGTGCCGCTCACCTCAATGGTGCCCGACGCGCCCGAGCGCGCGTGGCCGACGACGAGTCCGACGACGACGAGGGCGATGGCGACGACGACCTCAACGACGACTCGGGTGGTTCGGGTGGTGGCGGACATGTGGTCTCCTTCGCTCTCACCCCTCCATGTCCGCTGGTGAGCGTTTCTTACATGCGACGCTCGCCACGGTCACCTCGCGCCAGCGCGACAGGGCGCCTCGTCGCTTGACGCTCTGGCGTGGCGACGACTTGTCAGTCTGGGTTGACACGTCGTCGCTGTCAATCTACATTGACAGGTATGGATCTCGAAGCGGTCGGCGCGGGAATTTCGTCCGATGACCCGGCGGTTGGACTGCGCGCCTCGTTGGCGCTGCATCGCTTGGCCGAGCGGGTCGAAGCAAACCAGGTGGCGGCGGCGCGCCAGAAGGGCTGGTCGTGGCAGAAGATCGGCGACGCGCTCGGCGTCACGCGCCAGTCAGTGCACGCCAAATACATGAAGGAGACGCCGTGACGACCGAATCCGTGGCCAGAGCGGTGCGCCACCCCTGGAACGTGTACCTGCGCGCCAGCGAAGAGGCTCGACGCCGAGGTGACCGCCGCACCGGCACCGATCACCTCGTGCTCGCCCTGTTGGCGGACCCGTCAGTCGAGGCGGCGTTGGACGTGAGCCTGCCACAAGCCCGCCGGGCCCTTGACGCGCTCGATCACGAAGCCCTCGGCGCCATCGGCGTCGGGCCGGACATCGACGCACCCGCGCTCGCCATGCGCGACGTACCCGATGAGCCGACGATCCGAACCGTCATGAGAAACGATCGTCGGCGCTTGACGCCCGCGGCGAAGCGGGTGCTCGAGGACGCCGTCAGGCCCAACCGTCACAAGACCCAGGTCACGGCCGGCCAGGTGCTCGCCCAGCTCGCGGTGCGCCGTCCCCCGGATCCGGCGGCCGTGCTGCTCGCGGCACTGCGCGTGAACCTCGCCGAGGTGCTCACCCGACTCGACACCAGCTCGCTCGAGCGCTGACTCGGTACCACCCGGCGTCGATAGCGGTCGTCAGATCAGCGGCCACGGGTAGGGCGGCCAGTCGCGGTCCTCGTCGGGGGCGGGGTAGCGACTCGATTCGACGAGCGCGCTCGCGCGGTTGAGCGCGAGGGCGACCTCGTGGGGCGCGAGCCAGGGGCGAAGGGACGCACCGTCGCCGCGCGCGAAGCGGTCGATGCGCTCGAGCAGCGCGCCTTCGACCGCCAGTCCGGCGTACTCCCAGACGACGGTGCGCAGCTTGTCCTCTTCGTGGAAACAGAGCCCGTTATCGATCGCCCAGCACCGCACGCCGTCGTAGAGCACGTGCCCGGCCTTGCGGTCGGCGTTGTTCGCCACGACGTCAAAGGCCGCGAGCGCGGCGAACCACGGATCGAACTCGGGCCGGTTGCGAAGCGTGAAGTAGTGGTCCTCGTTGGCGTCGACGACCCACCACTGCAACGAACCGGGTCCGAAGGGCGCGTCGTCGCGCGCGACAGTCGTGGGCACGAGGTCGGTCTCGAGGATCACGTCGAGTTCATAGGCGGCGACTTCGCGGCGCCACAGTCCGTCGGGGAAGTCCCAGAGCGGCCGCTCACCGGCTTCGGCCTTGTAGCAGGCGTTCGCCTGCGCGTCGCCGAGGCGAACGGTGACGAGTAGGGCCTGATTCGACGAGGCGGTGATGCGGCCCTCGACCGTGATCTCCCCGTGGGCCAGGAGCTCGCGCTGCTCGGCGCGTTCCACGGCTAGGCGATCGGCGCGCGGTGGCCGTTGGTGCGCGGGCAGTCGTGGCCCCGGGGGTCGAGGGGGCCACCGCAGAGCGGGCACGGGGGCCGTCCCGCCTCGACGAGGCGGGTAACGGCGATGGCGAGCGCGCCGGCCCACTCCTTGGTGAGCGTCAGCTCGAGGGTGTCCTCACCCTCGCGTGACTCCATCGAGACGCTGATGGTATCGGTGTCCTCGTCGACGACGACCGTGATGTCACCGGCCTCGAAGTCCGATTCGAACTCGGCCTCGAGGTCGAGTTCCTCGGGCAGGTGGCCCGGTCGACCCATCGTGTCGAGCACCTGGGCGATCCATTCGGCGAGCGCGGCGAGCTGCTGCTTCTCGCACTTGACGACGATGAGGCGCCGACCCTGGCGCGCCTGGAGCAAGAACCGACGCTGGCCGACGTCGCCGTGGGCGCCGACCATCACCCTGTCGGGGGCGTCAAAGACGTAGTTCATCGCGTCACCACCCGGCCGAGCGAGCCCGTGCTGTTCACGCACAAGACGACGGGTTCGCCGCCGAGGGCGATGGCGCTCACCGAGCACGTCGAGATCATCGTGCGCTGGAAGAGGTCGAGGGGGACGCCCTGGGCGAAGGTGACCGCCGCCTTGATGGGGTCGGCGTGGCTGACGAGCACGATGGTCTCGCCCTCGTGGGCCGCGACCAGTCGCTCGATCGTCGTCCAGATTCGCCGCTGCATCGCGGCGAAGGACTCGCCATCGGGAAAGGTGAACGTGCTCGGGGCGTGTTGGACGGCGCGCCACTCGCGCGTGCGGCGCAGTCGCGACAGCGACTGGCCGGTCCAGGCACCGAAGTCGCACTCGGAAAGACCGCGCTCGGCGCGCGTGCGAAGTCCGAGCGCGCGAGCGATCGGCGCGGCGGTCTCGCGAGCCCGCTCGAGGGGCGAACTGTAGATGGCGACCGGCGCAACCTCGAGCTCGCCGATGCGCGCGGCGACCCGCTCGGCCTGGGCCCGGCCGCGGTCGGAGAGGTGCAGTCCCGGCGCGCGCCCGGGCAGCACGGACCCCGTCGTCGGGGTCTGGCCGTGGCGCACCAGCAGCACCGTTGTGGCGGTGCGCTTCACGAGCGCACCGGTATCCGTCCGGGTTTCGGGTCGGCCGACTCGGGCCAGCGCCGACGTGAGACCTGGGCGAGCTTGTGGAGCAGAGCGACCGCGCCCGGGTCGTCGTCGCCGGGGCGCACCTCCACGCGCCCGCCGTCGAGCAGGCCCTGGAGCAGCGTGCGACCGAGGTCGGTGCGCACGATCAAGAGGGTCCAGTCGCCAAAGGCTCCGATGCCACCCGCGGAGATGTCGGCGTGTTGGGCCGCGAAGTCGGGGCACTGCACGCAGCCCTCGCGCGTGTAGGCGTGGGCCTCTTTCAGGGGCACCTCGTGCAGCGCGCCGTCGCGGGTCCAGATCTGAAAGACGCCCTTGATGTTCATCTTGACGATGTCCTCGCGTGCGAGCCCGTACTTGGCCTCGAAGAGCTCTTCGAAGATGCGGTCGTCGAAGGTCTTCGAGCACAGCAGTCCGATAGTGAGGCTGAGCCGTCGCGCGATCTTGCCGGCCTTGCGCACCTGCATCGCGCCCGGGGCCGAGGCCATGCAACCCATGCCGACCAGTGCGATGCGCTCCGCGCCCGCGGCGACGGCCTCGGGGTAGGCGAGGAGATTGGCGCTGTAGGTGTAGCGCGAGCCGGCGGTGGCGAGCACGTCGGCGCGCGTGCGCGCCACCGCCGGCTGCGCGCGCCAGGTGGCGGCGTCGGTGGCGCTCACCAACGCCGCGTCGATCAGGTCGTGTTCGAGCGCGTAGAGCAAGATGGCCGACACCACGCCGCCGTCCTGACCGGTCGAGGCCACCTCGGGGTCGAGGGCCCGCGCGAGCACGACGTCGCCGATGCCGTAGACCTCGTCCTCGGTGCGCTCGCGCCCAACCCGGTGGACGTCGATCTCGCCCTCCCAGGATCGAAAGCGCGGACAGGCGCGCGTGCACATCGTGCAGCCCTTGACCCCGTGGGTGCAGTCCTCGCGCCCGCCGTCGATGTCGAGGTGCCAGGGCTTGTAGTGCCCGTCGTGGTCGTCGTAGTCGAGCACGTCGTGGGGGCACGCGACGATGCAGGCCGCGCAGCCCGTGCACAGTCCGGTGGTGACTACTTCACTGAAGAGCTCGCGCCACTGGGGCTTGTCGACCATCCCATCATGCTAGTAATGCACCCCTCGCTTCCCGCTACCCTGTCGCGGTGCCTGAAGTCTTGGAGATCGAGTCCTACCGGCGACTCGCCGAGCGCGTCGTCGGCGCGACGGTCACGCGCGGGTGGGCCGACGCCTACGCGGCGAAGAAACTCGCGTCGCCGAGCGCGTGGGCGCGCGCCGCGCGTGGGCGCACGATCACCCGCGCCGAGCGGCGGGGCAAGCTCCTGATTCTCGGCACCGACGGGGTGACCCTGGCGCTGCGCTTCGGGATGACCGGGGTGCTGCTGCTCGACGGCGAGGCCGGCCTCGAGGGACTCTTCTACGGCCCCCACGAGTACCGCGCGCAGTGGGTACGCGCCGGTCTCGAGTTCGCTGACGGACGCTCGCTCGTGGTGCACGACCCGCGCCGGCTCGCGCGCGTCGAGATCGACCCCGACCTCGACGAGCTCGGGGTCGACGCGCTCGCGATCTCGCGGGCGCACTTTGAGGCGGCCCTCGCCGCGCGCGGCGAGGGCCCCGCGATCAAGGCGCGCTTGCTCGACCAGTCGCGCATCGCCGGCGTCGGCAACCTGCTCGCTGACGAGATGCTCTTTCGTGCCGGCATCGATCCGCGAATCCCCGTCGGTCGCCTCGACGCCGCGCAGCGAACGGCGCTGTACCGAGCCTTCACTCAGACGATGCGCACCCTCGGGCGCCGGGGCGGTTCCCACACCGGTGACCATATGGAGGCGCGGTTCCCCGGCGGCCTGTGCCCGCGCGACGGCGCGGCGATGCGCGTCGACACGGTCGGTGGACGAACGACGTACTGGTGCAGCGTGCACCAGTCGTAGCGCTCGGGCCCCCGGGACTTTGGTCACCCCACCGCGAGCACCGGGCCGACCTACGCTCGCGGGTGAAGTGAAGTTGCGTCGATGAGGCCGCGACGACGTGAGCCCGTTGACCCGAGAGGAGGTCATGGTGGACGGTGACTCGAAGTCGGTGCGCGCTCGCAGTTGGGCGGAACCATTTCGCATCAAGATGGTGGAACCGATCACGGTGACCACGCGCGAGCACCGCGAGCGCGCGATCGCGAGCGCGGGCTGGAACACCTTCCTGCTGCGCGCCGAGGACGTCTACATCGACCTACTGACCGACTCGGGCACGAACGCCATGTCCGACCGCCAGTGGGCCGCGTTGATGCTCGGCGACGAGGCCTACGCCGGGAGCCGGTCGTACTACCACCTCGAGGACGCCGTGCGCGAGGTCTACGGCTACGAGGAGCTCGTGCCGACCCACCAGGGCCGCGGCGCCGAGCACATCCTCAGCCAGATCCTGATCAAGCCCGGCGACGCGGTACCGGGCAACATGTACTTCACCACGACCCGCTTCCACCAGGAGCGGGCTGGGGGCCGGTTCATCGACGTCATCGTCGACGAGGCGCACGACCCCGCGAGCACCTACCCCTTCAAGGGCAACGTCGACCTCGCGAAGTTCCAGGCCGTTATCGACGAGTACGGCGCCGACCGGGTTCCCTACATCTCCGTCGAGACCAACGTGAACATGGCCGGGGGTCAGCCGCTCTCCCTGGCGAACCTGCGCGCCACCTACGAGCTCTGCCGCGCGAATGGCATCTACCTGATGCTCGACGCCACCCGCGCCGTCGAGAACGCGTGGTTCATCAAGCAGCGCGAGCCGGGCTACCAAGACAGGAGTGTGCGCGAGATCCTGCGCGAGATCTGTCGCTACTCCGATGGCGCGACCGTGTCGTCGAAGAAGGACAACCTCGTCAACATCGGCGGGTTCCTCGCGCTGCGCGACGCCGAGTTGGCGCGCCGCGCCCGGGGTCTGCTCGTGGCCTTCGAGGGTCTGCACACCTACGGCGGGATGTCCGGACGTGACATGGAGGCCCTCGCCCAGGGCATCCGCGAGATGGTGGAGACCGACGACCACATCGCCGCGCGCATCGGTCAGGTGGAGTATCTGGGCAAGAAGCTCACCGACGCCGGTGTGCCCGTCGTGCTGCCCATCGGCGGCCACGGGGTGTTCCTCGACGCCCGATCGATCCTCGCCCACATCCCCCAGGAGCAGTTTCCCGCTCAGGCGCTGGCGGCCGCGCTCTACGTGGACTCGGGGGTTCGCTCGATGGAGCGCGGTGTCGTCTCGGCCGGGCGCGACCCCAAGACCGGGGAGAATCACCTGCCCAAGTTGGAGTTGGTCCGTCTCACCATCCCGCGGCGCGTCTACACCCAGGCGCACATGGACGTCGTCGCCGAGTCGGTCATCGAGGTGTGCGAGCACGCGTCCGAGATCGCCGGGCTGCGCTTCACCTACGAGCCCGACGACCTGCGGTTCTTCCTCGCGCGTTTCGAGCCGATTGGCTAACTCACCGCGGGCGGTACACAACGCTCGGCGCCGGCTCGGCGTCGCTCGACCCGGGGCGAGAACGCGGGCGGTCGGCCGAACCCGGTGGGTCGTCCGGTTCTGACATGAGGCGCTAGCTAAATGTTTTCTAGGAACCGGCCGGGACCCGGTGATTTTGGGCGAGACTAGGCGGATGTCCTCGTTCGTCCAGCACTACGGCTACTTCGCGCTGTTCATCCTCGCCATCGCCGAATCGGCCCTCATCCCGATTCCCTCGGAGGTGACCTTCGGCTTCGCGGGGGCGCTCGCGACCTCGGCGGTGACCGGGCACGCGCAGTTCTCCATTCTCGGCATCCTCGTCGTCGGGGTGGTCGGTTCGCTCATCGGTTCGGTGATCGCCTACGAGGTCGGTCGTACGCTGGGGCGGGCGATCGTGGACCGGTGGGGCAAGTGGATCCTGCTCACCCACGGCGACCTCGACGCCGCCGAGCGCTGGTTCGCTCGCTACGGCGCCGCCTCGGTCTTGATCGGACGCGTGTTGCCGGTCGTGCGAACCGTGATATCTCTCCCGGCCGGCGTCGCGGAGATGAAGCGCGGTCGATTCGCGCTGCTGACGGTGATCGGATCGGCGGTGTGGATCGGGTTGCTGACGGGTCTCGGCTACGCCGCGGGGTCGAACTGGACCCGCGTGAGCCACGACTTCCACCTGTTGCAGACCCCGACGATCGTGCTCATTGTGCTCGTGCTCGCGTGGGGGTTCTGGCACCGGGTGCGCAGCGTGCGGCGTTACCACGCGGGAACAACCTCGAGTCGGGGCCGACACGCTAAGTAGCCCCCGAACCTGATTCAGGGTACTGAGTCCGGTAACCTACCTTCACGATGAGGCACTATCGCGTCGTGGCGCGCACGCTGGTGATTGCCGCGTCGATCGTGTCGGTGCTGGTGGCCACTGCAGGGGTGCTACCAGTTGGAGCGAGTGGACATCTCACCACGATTAATGATTGGCAGACCATTGCGCCGGGTGGTCGTGAGAAGGGGCTGGGTGTCGACAACGTCGGTAACCTACTCAGTTTCTCGTTGTCGGGTCAGTTGAGTCTGTATTCGAAGTTGCAGCTCGCGACCGCGATGGCCGGTGTGCCACTCTCCAGCGCGTCGCGCAGGTTGGCGACCGTGGATTCGCTGGGCCGCGGAGCGGCCGGAATCGTGGTGGCTTCTGACGGCACGATTTACTTCGACACGGGAGCGTCGAACACGATCTGGGAACTCGTCACGAATTGGCGCGAACCGCGGGCGCTGCCACTGGCGTCGAATTCACTAACCAGATTCACGGGACTTGAACTGTCCAACGATGAGCGATTCCTCTACGCGGCGGACCAGCGTCTCGGACGGGTCTATCGGATCAACTTGTCCACAATGCAGGTTGCGGTGGTATTCGACTCGAATGGCGATCAGCTTGAACAGATGGCGATGGATCTCGCGGGGAACCTTGATGTGGTTGGACTTAGTGGTGCCGTGTACTCGATCACGGCCGGCGCACTCGCTAAATTGACCGTTGGAACGGTACTAACCAAGGGTCACGGCGCCACCGTTATCGCCTACCTCGGCGAGAAATCGTATCCGAGCGGGCTCACTATCGATGGTGCGGACAACGTTTACGTATCGACCTGCGCGGCCACGTCGTCGCCCCACCCCGCAATCAGCGTCATCACCGAGTCCGCGAGTTCGACCGCGCGAGCCCACGGAATCCCCGCCACCGTGATCAACGGTGGGGTTGTACCCATTGCGGATACGTGGTCCGAACCATCATTCGGCTGCATCGACGCGTTGGCCGTGGCGGACGGAATTCTCTACGCGGGTGACTGGCGCAACGCCAAGATCTGGGGACTCCCACTTCGTGACTTGGGCAAGTTGGTGAGTCTCGCGCCCGCGGCGACCGGGGACGTGCAATTGACCCGCACGGCTTCAACCCTGCTCGCAACGTGGTCGGCGGTGCCCAACGCGATTGACTACGTTTGCACGCTCATGGATAGCGCGACCGTCTCGTCGTCGATACGAGAGACGACCATATCGAACGCGTGTTGGTTTGGCGGCCTGAGCGTCACCCAACGCGTGGGAGTGCGCGTCGTGGCCAACGGCGCCTCGAGTGAGGTTGTCGGCTACGCCCCGCCGCCGGACATGACCACGATCACTTGTACGCGCGGCTCGATCACCCGACGCGTTCAGTCCTACGCGCCGCGGTGCCCGGCCGGATATTCCCGGGTGCGCTGACCACCTCGGTTGGCTCGACGAGGCGAGCAGTCCGAGACCGATCAGTCGGTCAAGGTGGCGAGAACCCTGTTCGCGTGGCCGTTCGCGCGCACGCCGTACCAGGCGTGCTCGACGCGACCGGTCGGACCGATCACGAAGGTCGAGCGGATCACGCCGGTGACCGTCTTGCCGTAGAGCTTCTTCTCGCCGTAGGCGCCGTAGGCGGTCATCACCGCTCGCTCGGGGTCCGACAGGAGCGTGAAGGTGAGACCGTACTTGGCGATGAAGCCCTGGTGTTTGGCCCCGTCGTCGGGCGAGATTCCAACGACCTTCACGCCGAGCCCCGCGAAGCGCGCCATCTCGTCGTTGAACTGGCAGGCCTCGGTCGTACAGCCCGGGGTGTCGTCGGCGGGGTAGAAGTAGAGCACGACGCGCTCGCCGGCGAAGTCCTTCAAACGCACCGACTGGCCCGACTGGTCGAGCAGGGTGAAGGCCGGTGCGCGGTCGGCGATCTCGAGTCTCATGACGCCTCCGTACGGTGGGTTCGATTGGGGTCTAGACTAGACGCGGAGCTCGAGGATTGAGCTCGGGCCCACCTTTCCTTACGAACGCCGGTTTCGGGTCCAACCGAGAAAACGGATGTTCCGTGAGTAGTCAAACCGCAGAGTCGGTGCCAGCCGACTCGTACGCCACTACGAAGACCTTCGCCGAACTTGGGGTCGATCCCCGGCTCGTGGAGGTCCTCACCAGCCAGGGCATCACCACCGCCTTCCCGATCCAAGCCCTCACGATTCACGACGCGCTCGCTGGTCGAGACGTCTGTGGCAAGGCCAAGACCGGTTCGGGTAAGACCCTCGGCTTCGGACTGCCGATGCTTCAGCGCATCGCCGCCACGCCCGGCCCTACGGGTTCGGGTCCGGCTCGTCCCCGGGGCCTCGTGCTGTTGCCGACGCGCGAGCTCGCCGTCCAGGTCCACGAGGTGCTCGAACCGCTCGGCGCCGCCCTCGGGCTCGCCGTCACCGCCGTCTACGGCGGCGCGGACATCGAGCGCCAGGTGAAGAACCTGCGCAAGGGCAGTGACGTCATCATCGCGACGCCGGGCCGGCTCATCGACCTCGGCGACCGCGGCGAGGTGAAGGTCGAGGGACTCGACGTGTTGGTCCTCGACGAGGCCGACCGGATGGCCGACATGGGCTTCATGCCCCAGGTCGAGTGGGTACTACGGCGAATCGCCACGCGAACCCACCAGACCCTCTTGTTCTCGGCGACCCTCGACGGGGCGATCGACCGATTGGTCAAGCGCTATCTCACCGACCCGGTCTTCCACGAGGTCGCGAGCGACACCCAGACGGTCGCCCAGATGGCTCATCACTTCTTGAACGTCCACCAGATGGACCGAATCAAGGTGGCAGCGACGATCTGCAAGTCCTTTGACAAGACCATCATCTTCTGTCGCACCAAACGAGGCGCCGACCGGCTGGTCGAACAGCTCGAGAAAGAGGGTGTGCGCGCCGCCGCCATCCACGGCGACCTTCGCCAGAGTCAGCGCGAGAAGGCCCTCGCGGACTTCAGCGCCGACAAGCTCCCCGTACTTGTCGCCACCGACGTCGCCGCGCGCGGCCTGCACATCGACGCCGTGGACTGCGTGATGCACTACGACCCGCCCGAGGACCACAAGGCCTACCTGCATCGTTCCGGGCGCACCGCGCGCGCCGGTTCGACCGGTGTCGTCGTGTCGCTCTTGCTCTGGAACCAGATCATCGAGGCCCAGGTGATCATGCGTCGCCTCGCCTTGAAGCGACCGATCGTCGAGGTGTTCTCGAATAACCCCCACCTCAGCGACCTCGCCGCGTGGGAGCCCACGATGGAAGAATCAGTTCTGTGACGTCGAGGGTCGCCCGCTACAAAAAGGACTCACGGATCAAGCGCGCGCTCGTCGTGATGGCCCACCCCGATGACGTCGACTTCGGATCGGGCGGCACGGTCGCTCGACTCACCCGCGACGGCGTCGAGGTATCCTACTGCCTCGTCACCTCCGGTGACGCCGGTGGTGATTCGTCGCGTTCGACGCCCGAGGAACGGGCCGTCACCCGCGAGGCCGAACAGCGCGCCGCCGCCGCGGAGCTCGGGGTGAGCGAGCTCACCTTCCTGCGCTTTGGTGACGGACGGGTGGAGGTGACCCTCGAGCTGCGAAAGGCGATCGCGCGGACTATCCGCCAGGTTCGACCCGACCTCGTGATCTGTCAGAGTCCCGAGCGGAACTACGAGCGGATCTTCGCCTCGCACCCCGACCACCTCGCCGCCGGCGAAGCCACGCTGCGCGCCGTCTACCCCGACGCCCGAAATCCCCACGCCTTCCCCGAACTGCTCGCCGAGGGACTCGAACCCCACGCGGTGAAGACGGTCTGGCTCGCGAG
>JAKAZI010000033.1 GCA_021809495.1 Actinomycetes bacterium
CTAGTTGAGCGCGAGTTGGCGCAGGACGAAGTTGAGGACCCCGCCGTGGCGGTAGTACTCGGCCTCGGTCGGGGTGTCGATGCGTAGACGGACCGCGAACTCGGCGACCTCGCCCGAGCCCCGCGTCGCGCGCACGGTGACCCGCGGAATCGTCTCGCCGCGGTTGAGGGCGTCGAGTCCGAGCACGTCGTAGACCTCGGTCCCGTCTAGGTCGTGGGTCGCCGCACTCTCACCGGGCAGGAACTGCAGCGGCAGTACGCCCATGCCGACGAGGTTGGACCGGTGGATCCGCTCGAAGCTCTCCACCAGCACCGCGCGCACGCCGAGGAGCTTGGTGCCCTTCGCCGCCCAGTCGCGGCTCGAGCCGCTGCCGTACTCTTTGCCGCCGAGGATGACGAGTGGCGTGCCCTCGGCCGCGTAGGCGACGGCGGCGTCAAAGATCGAGGCCGGCTCGCCCTCGGGGAACTTGATCGTGACGCCGCCCTCGGTGCCCGGGGCGAGCTGGTTGCGCAGTCGGATGTTGGCGAAGGTGCCGCGCATCATGACCTCGTGGTTGCCTCGGCGCGTGCCGTAGCTGTTGAAGTCCTGGGGTGCGACGCCCTTCGCGGTGAGGTACAGGCCCGCGGGCACGTTGGCGCGGATGTTGCCCGCCGGTGAGATGTGGTCGGTCGTGACCGAGTCGCCGAGCTTGGCGAGCACGCGCGCGCCGACGACGTCGGTGACCACCCCCGGCTCGGGGGTGAGTCCGGCGAAGTACGGGGGCAGCTTCACGTAGGTCGAGTCGTCATCCCACGCGTAGGTGACCGCGTTGGTCGTCGGCACCGCCTGCCAACGCTCGTCACCACTGAAGGCGCTCGCGTAGCGCTCCTGGAACATCGCGGGGGTGAGCGAGGCGCGCACGGCCTCGGCGACTTCGGCGTCGGTCGGCCAGAGGTCGGCGAGCATGACGGGCTGGCCGTCGCTGCCGACGCCGAGCGGCTCACTCGACAGGTCGATGTCGATGGTGCCCGCGATGGCGTAGGCGACCACCAGCGGCGGGCTCGCGAGGTAGTTCTGCTTCACGTCGGGGTGGATGCGGCCCTCGAAGTTGCGGTTGCCCGAGAGCACCGAGACCACCGAGAGGTCGTGGGCGTTCACCGCCTCGGAGACACCGTCTAGGAGCGGACCGGTGTTGCCGATGCAGGTGGTGCAGCCAAATCCCGCCAGGTAGAACCCGAGCTGGTCGAGCGGCGTCACGAGGTCGGCGCGCTCTAAGTAGTCCATGACGACCCGGCTCCCGGGCGCGAGCGAGGTCTTCACCCAGGGCTTGGCGCGCAGTCCCTTGGCGACGGCCCGACGCGCGACGAGACCGGCCGCGACCAAGACGGCCGGGTTGGAGGTATTGGTGCACGAGGTGATCGCGGCGACCGTCACCGCGCCGTCGCGCAGTGACGCGGCGTGCTCCGTGCCCTCGACCGAGATCGGCTCGCGGCCGAGAGCGGTGCGAAAGGCCCCGCGGGCGCCCGACAGCGAGACGCGGTCCTGGGGCCGCTTGGGTCCGGCGAGGCTCGGCTCGACGCTCGACAGGTCGAGTTCGGCGTACTCGGAGTAGGTGGGCTCGGCCGCGGCGTGGTCGTGCCAGACACCCTGGGCCTTCGCGTAGGCCTCGACGAGGGCGAGGTGCTCGGCGCTGCGACCGGTGAAGGCGAGGTAGTCCAGGGTCACCTGGTCGATGGGGAAGATCGTGCAGGTCGCGCCGTACTCGGGGGACATGTTGCCAATCGTGGCGCGGGTCTCGAGGGACAGGGCGGCGACGCCGGGACCGTAGGCCTCGACGAACTTGCCGACGACGCCGTGGCGGCGCAACAACTCGGTGATGGTGAGTACCACGTCGGTCGCGGTGACGCCCTCGCGGGTCGCACCGGTCAGTCGCAGCCCGACCACGGGGGGGATGAGCATCGACGTCGGCTGGCCGAGCATGCCGGCCTCGGCCTCGATGCCGCCGACGCCCCAGCCGAGCACGCCGAGGCCGTTGACCATGGTGGTGTGGCTGTCGGTGCCGACGACGGTGTCGAGGTAGGCGACGCCCTCGTTCTCGAAGACCACGCGCGCGAGGTGCTCGAGGTTGACCTGGTGGCAGATGCCCATGCCCGGGGGCACGACGCGGAACCGGTCAAAGGAGCTCTGGGCCCACTTCAAGAAGGTGTAACGCTCGACGTTGCGGTCGTACTCGATGGCGACGTTCTCGTCGTAGCTCGACGGCGAGCCCGTGTGCTCGAGGATCACCGAGTGGTCGATGACCATCTCGACGGGCACGAGCGGGTTGATCTTCTCGGGGTCACCGCCGAGGGCGATGATCGCGTCGCGCATGCTCGCCAGGTCCACCACCGCCGGCACGCCCGTGAGATCCTGCATGAGGACCCGCTCGGGGGTGAAGGCGATCTCGCGGGCGTCGTCGCCCGCCGCCTCGCCGTGGCGGGTCGGGGTCTCGGCCCAGCGCGCCAGCGCCTCGATATCGGCGGCGCGCACCTTGTGGCCGTCCTCGTGGCGCAGCAGGTTCTCGAGCAGGACCTTGATCGAGTAGGGGAGCTTGTCGACGCCGAGTCCCGCGAGGGCGTCGGCGCGCAGCGAGTAGTACGTAAGCGCCCGACCGTTGACGGTGAGCGTGCTGGCCGAGCCGAAGGAATTGAGTGAGGTCATCCCTCTATTCTGCCCCCTTTGGCGGGTTCACGTTTTCGACCTCGAACCCGGACGTGGGAGACTGACCCGATGGGTTCCACGTACGAGATTGTGGCCGAGCGGCTCGCGCGGTCCTTCGATCGCCTGGTGTCGGGGGCGGATCCGGTGCTGCGCGCGTCCGAACGCGCCGACTTCCAGGCCAACGGCGTGATGGCGGTCGCCAAGGCCCTCGGCCGTCCGCCGCGCGAGGTCGCCGCCGAGATCGTCGCGACCCACGAACTCGACGGGATCGCGACCATTGCGATCGCGGGCCCGGGGTTCTTGAACATCGAACTCGAACCGGCCTTTCTCGCCTCACAGCTGGCGTCACTCGTCACCGACGAGCGCCTCGGGCTCGCTCTCGCCCCAGCACCCCGAACGGTCGTCATCGACTACTCGGCCCCGAACGTCGCCAAGGAGATGCACATCGGCCACCTGCGCTCGACGGTCATCGGTGACGCGTTGGCTCGGAGCGAACGTCTCGTGGGCAATCGCGTGATCGCGCGCAACCACGTCGGTGACTGGGGCACACCCTTTGGGATGCTGATCGAGTACCTGCTCGACCTCGGCGAAGACCGGGCGATCGCCGAACTGTCGATCGGGGACCTCAACACCTTCTACCAGGGGGCCCGGGCGGCCTTCGACGCCGACGAGGCGTTCCAGCGCCGCAGCCGCGCCCGGGTGGTGCTGCTCCAGGGCGGGGACCCCGAGACCCGTCGGCTCTGGCGCATCCTCGTGGACCAGTCGGTCGCCTACTTCAGCCAGGTCTACGCCAAGCTCGACGTGACCCTCACCCCCGAGGACGTGGTGGGCGAGTCGTTCTACAACGACGCGCTCGAGGGCGTCGTGGCCGACCTCGACGCGCTCGGACTGCTCGAGGACAGCGACGGCGCGCGCTGTGTCTTCCCGCCCGGCTTCACCAACCGTGACGGCGAGCCCCTGCCGCTCATCGTCCAAAAGCGCGACGAGGGATTCGGGTACGCCGCGACCGACCTCGCGGCCGTGCGCGACCGCGTCGACCGTCTTCACGCCGACGAGATGCTCTACGTCGTGGGCGCCCCCCAGGTCCAACACTTCGCCATGGTCTTTGCGGTCGCGCGCCGCGCCGGGTGGCTGCCCGACACCGTTCGCTGCGAGCACGTGACCTTCGGCAGCGTGCTCGGACCCGACCGCAAGATGTACAAGACCCGCAGCGGCGAGACGGTCAAGCTCGTCGAACTGCTCGACGAGGCGATCGAGCGGGCCTACGACGCGCTCGTCGAACGCGGCACGGACCTCGAGGACGCGCCGCGGCGCGAGCTCGCCACCCAGATCGCCCGCGCGGCGATCAAGTACGCGGACCTGTCGACCGAGCGTCAGCGCGACTACGTCTTTGACCTCAACCGGATGCTCGCCTTCGAGGGCGACACGGGTCCGTACCTGCAGTACGCCCACGCGAGGCTGCGCTCGATCCTGCGCCGCGCTGGCGAGGTCGAGCTCGCGACCGTGGACTTCACCCTGGCTAACGCCCCGTCGCACGCGCTCGCCCTCTCGTTGCTCGCCTGGCCCGACGCGGTCGCCTCGATGCTCGACGGCGCGGCGCCCCACCGGCTCTGCACCTACCTCTTCGACCTCGCCCAGCGGCTGACGGCCTTCTACGAGGCCTGCCCGGTGCTGAGCGCCGAGGGCGCGGTGCGCGTCGAACGGCTCGCGTTGTGCGACCTCGCGGCCAGGACCCTCGCTCTCGGTCTCGATGCGCTCGGCATCGCCGCGCCAGAACGGATGTAGGCCTCGCTATCATGACCCCGGGTGCCACCGCGCACCAGAATCCGGGGGGAATCATGCAGGTCAGGGCCGCCATCGTCAGTGAGCTCAATGGTCCGTGGCGCACCGAGACGATCACCATCGACGAACCCCACGCCCACGAGGTGAAGGTGAAGATGGCCTTCGCGGGCATGTGTCACTCCGATGAGCACCTGCGTACGGGCGACATCGCCCAGGATCCCGCCATCCTCGAGATGATCTCCGGGCGACCCTCCATGTTCCCGATCATCGGCGGTCACGAGGGGTCAGGCGTCGTCGAGTCGGTCGGCGAGGGTGTCACGGCACTGCAGCCCGGTGACCACGTGGCGGTGTCCTTCGTGCCGTCCTGTGGCACGTGCGAAGCCTGCGCTTCGGGACGCCAGTACCTCTGTGACCTCGGCGCGACGACCCTCGCCGGCCCGATGATCAGTGACGGCACGTGGCGTCACCACCTCGGCGACGTCGACCTCAACCGTATGACCCAGCTGGGGTCCTTCAGCGAGTACGTCGTCGCCCATGAGGCCTCGCTCGTGAAGATCGAGCCGTGGTTCGACCTGCGCGCGGCCGCGTTGATCTCGTGTGGGATCTCGACGGGCTTCGGCTCGGCGACCAACCGCGCCGAGGTGCGCCCCGGTGACGTCGTCGCGGTGATCGGCTGCGGGGGCGTCGGGTCGGGGGCGATCCAGGGGGCGCTGCACGCCGGCGCGCGCGCCGTCGTCGCCATCGACACCGATTCGAGCAAGGTCGAGCGCGCGCTCGCGCTCGGGGCGACCCACGGCTGTGCGACGACGCTGGACGCCGCCTTCACGATCCTGCCGGACCTCACGATGGGCCGCAACTGCGACAGCGTGATCATCACAACCGGCGTGTTGAGCAGCGAGCTCGTCGAACAGGCCCGCTCGATCACGGCCAAGGGGGGCATCGTCGTCGCGACGTCGATCGCGCCCTACAACCAGCAGTCGATCGACCTCAACCTCTTCATGTTCTCGATGTACAACCAGGAGTTGCGCGGGACCGTCTTCGGCTCGGTGAATCCTCGTTACCAGATCCCGCGGCTGCTGCGCCTGCACCACGACGGACAGCTCAAGATCGACGAGTTGATCACCCGTGAGTACACCCTCGACGAGGTCCAGCTCGGCTACGACGACCTCGCGGCCGGTCGCAACGTCCGCGGCGTCGTGCGTTTCTAGCGCGACGACGTCGCCGCGACGACGGGGGTGAGCGCCGTCGCGTCACGCTGGCGCCACGCGCCGAGCCAGACGCCGAGTCCGTAGGCGAGGTCGTCGGCGATCGCGAGGGGCACGTCGCGCGGGTCGAACCCGCCGCGGCCGCGCCAGCGCCACAGGGTGCCGATGGCGATGACGAGACCGACGCGCCGGCGCAGGCGCGGCACGAGAGCGGCCGCGACGAGCACCGGACCGTACGAGCGCACGAGCGAGCGCGACGTGGCCCACGCGCCACCCAGGACCGCGCGGGCGCACAGGCGAACGACGAGCGCCCCGCGTCGCTCGAGGTCGCGCGTCAGCTCACGGTCGATGCGCCGTGCGAGGGCCATGGTGCTCGCTCCGGCGAGTCCGAGTCGCCCCGTGAGCAGTCCGGCGAACACCGGCGCCACCGTCTCGTCGACGACCACCGGGGCCAGGCGCGCACCGTGGCGGACCCCGAGGGCGGCCGCCGAGGTCCCGTAGGTGAGGCGCTGGCGCCACCAGGCCCGCCACGTCGCGCGCGCGAGGTGGCCGACCGCGACGTCGGCGTCGTAGCGCACGAGCCAGCCCGCGTCACTCAGCCGCCAGACGAGGTCCACGTCCTCGCCCACGCGCAGCGTCTCGTCAAAGCCTCCGACGAAGGCGTCACGGCGCACCAGCAGGCACGCGCTCGGCACGTAGCTGCGCGCCGTCTGGGGGGCGACGAGCCCACCGGTGGGACCAAGGTCGAGGGGCCCGTGGGCGCGCTCGAAACGGGCGCGAGGACCCCGGCCGCCGACGCCGCGCACGCGCGGGGCGACCGCGCCGACACGGGGGTCGTTCCCCGACGCGAGCAGCCGGGCGCCGAGGGCGACCGCGTCGTCGAGCACGACGTCGGCGTCAATGAACCAGAGCCACGGTCTCGTGGTCGCGCGCGCGCCGGCATTTCGCGCGCCACCGGGCCCACGGTTCACCTCGAGACGCACGAGGCGCGCGCCGAACTCCTCGGCGCACCGAGCGACCGCCGACGGGTCGCGTGATCCGTCATCGACCACGGTCACCGCGTAGTCGCCGAGCGCGGCGAGCAGTGGTGCGAAGGTTTCGACGTCGTCGTGGACCGGAACGATGACGTCGATGGCGTCGCGGTCCCAGTCGGGCGGCCAGCGCGGTCGCGCGAGTCCCCGGTCGACGAGGGCCCGCGCGAGGGCGGATCCGCTCGCGAGGCGCCCGCCCGCGCGCCACCCGTCCACGGTCGAGCTGGCGCGCTCGTTCAGCCGCACGAGCCGCCAGGGCGAGCCACCCGCGAGCAGGGACCCCGACAGGAACGAGACACCCGCGAGGTCGAGCACGGTGCCGCGCGGTAGCGGGGCACTGGGCCGGACCTGCTCGTTCTCGGGCACGAGGGCAGTCTCGCAGACCCACTAGCGAGACCGGCGCGGAGACGACAGAATGGGGAGGTTCGAGGAGGAACCGTGCCAACCGAGACTGTGATCGAAGTCGATGACGTGGACGCCGAGGAGGTCGATGACCTGCTCGTCGAAGAGGTGTCCATCGACGGTCTCTGCGGCGTCTACTAAATCCGTGGCCGACGTTCCTCGGCCCTTCGCGCGCAGCGGACACTGGTCGCTCAGC
The DNA here is from genome assembly GCA_021809495.1 of Actinomycetes bacterium. GTDB lineage: Bacteria > Actinomycetota > Acidimicrobiia > Acidimicrobiales > RAAP-2 > RAAP-2. The sequence continues at coordinate 7,296 of JAKAZI010000033.1, forward strand.
GACGCGGTGTCACTGCGCGAGGAGTCCTTCGGCGCGCTCGCGTACCACCACGGCACGCGCCGTCTCGTGTTCGTGAAGTCGCCCGTGCTCGTTGACGTGCTGCGCCGTCTCGACGACTACGACACCGTGGACGATGCGCTCGGCGCGTTGGTCGAACCCGGCGAGCGCGATCGCTTCGCGAACGCGCTCGCGTCCCTCGCCCGGTCGGAGATCCTCAGTGGGCGCTGACTCGACGCTGCGCAGCCGCTTCGAACGAGGGCTCGACGCGCCGATCTGTCTGACCTGGGAGCTCACCTACGCGTGCAACATGTCGTGTTCGCACTGTCTCTCGGCCTCGGGTCGGCGCGACCCACGTGAACTGACGACCCAGGAGGCCCGAGACTTCATCGACGAGGTGGCCGCGATGCAGGTCTTCTACATCAACGTCGGCGGCGGCGAGCCGATGATCCGGCGGGATTTCTACGAGCTCATCGGCTACGCCGTCGACCAGGGGGTGGGCGTCAAGTTCTCGACCAACGGCACGCGCCTGGACGCCGGCGCGGCTCGTCATCTCGCGGCGATGGACTACCTCGACGTGCAGGTCTCCCTCGACGGTGCCGACGCGGCCACCAACGACCGGCTGCGCGGCGCCGGCAGCTACGCCGCGGCGCGTCGGGCCATGGAGCACCTCGCCGACGCCGACTTCGGCGAGTTCAAGATCTCGGTCGTCGTGACGAGCGAGAACGTCTCCCAGCTCGACGACTTCGCCGCGATCGCCGCGCACTACGGGGCCCAGCTGCGCCTGACCCGACTGCGACCCTCGGGGCGCGGGGTGGATTCGTGGGCCGACCTGCACCCCACGCGCGAACAGAACCGGACGCTCTATCACTGGCTGGTCGCGCACCCTCGGGTACTCACCGGCGACTCGTTCTTTCACCTCTCGCCACTCGGCGCGCCACTCGACGGACTCAATCTCTGCGGGGCGGGGCGGGTGGTCTGTCTGGTGGACCCCGTCGGCGACGTGTACGCCTGTCCCTTTGTCATCCACGAGCGTTTTCGAGCCGGCACGATCCGCGACCGTGGCTTCGCGGCGCTCTGGCGCGACAGCGAACTCTTCGCCTCGCTGCGCGAACCCGGCAGCGCGGGCGCGTGCTCGGCCTGCGGCTCCTACGACGCGTGTCGCGGTGGCTGCCTGGCGGCGAAGTTCTTCACTGGTCTGGAACTCGATGACCCCGACCCCGAGTGCGTCTTCGGTCTCGGCGAGCAGGCCCTCGCGAGCCACGCGGTGTCGATCCGGCCCCGGCCGGCCCCGGACCACTCGCGCGTGCGCGCCGTCGTGCGTCCCCACCACGAGCGGCTCGGATAGTCTCGACTCGAGTCGGGGGGACGACGTGACAAACAAGTGGTTCGAGACCGTCGCCGTCGCGCAGCGACGGGCCGAGCGACGCCTCCCGCGGTCGGTCTACGCGGCGATCATCGCCGGCTCCGAGCGGGGCCTCACGGCCAGTGACAACCTCGCGGCCTTCGACGAACTCGGATTCGCCCCCCACGTCGCGGGGCTCGCGCACCAACGCGATCAGACGACCACGGTGCTCGGACAAACGATCTCGATGCCGGTCCTCCTCTCACCGACCGGGGTCCAGGCCGTGCTGCCCGAGGGGGAGGTCGCCGTCGCGCGCGCCGCCGCCAGCCGGGGCGTCGCGATGGGGCTCAGCTCCTTTTCCAGTCAGCCGCTCGAGGCCGTCACGGCCGAGAACGCCCCGGTCCTGTTCCAGCTGTACTGGTCGGGTTCGCGCGAGACGATGGTCCGGCGCCTGGAGCGCGCCCGGGCCGCCGGCGCCGTCGGGATCATCCTCACGCTCGACTGGTCCTTCGCGACGGGACGCGACTGGGGCAGTCCCTGGATACCCGAGCGCATGGACCTGCGCGCCATGCTTCGCCTCGCCCCCGAGGCGATCGCTCGGCCCCGGTGGACCTGGTCGTACCTCAAGACCGGTCACGTGCCCGAACTCACGACGCCCAACATGGCCGAACCCGGCGCCGCGGCCCCCACGTTCTTCGGGGCCTACGGCGAGTGGCTGCAGAGTGCGCCGGCCAGCTGGGCCGACGTGGCGTGGCTGCGCAGCCAGTGGGACGGGCCGTTCATGGTCAAGGGAATCAGCCGGGTGGATGACGCCAAGCGCGTCGTCGACGCGGGGGCGAGCGCGCTGTCGGTGTCCAATCACGGTGGCAACAACCTCGACGGGACCCCCGCGGCCATCCGCTGGCTGCCCGCGGTCGCCGACGCCGTCGGCGCCGACGTCGAGGTCCTGCTCGACGGGGGGGTGCGCCGGGGCAGCGACGTCGTCAAGGCGCTCGCCCTCGGCGCGCGCGCGGTGATGATCGGGCGCGCCTACCTCTGGGGTCTCGCCGCCAACGGTCAGGCCGGCGTCGAAAACGTGCTCGACGTGCTGCGCGGGGGCATCGATTCGGCGCTGCTCGCGCTCGGGCGAGCGAACGTGGGTGAGCTCACCCGCGCCGACGTGATCGTTCCCCCGGGCTTTACTCGCAGCGTGAACCCGTGAACCGCGTCGCCGTCGTCACGGGAGCCGCACGCGGCATCGGCGCGGCGACGGTTGACGCCCTGGTCAACGAGGGCTACCGCGTCGTCGCGGTCGACCGCTGCCGAGACATCGCCGACGTGCCCTACCCGATGGCGAGCCCGGCCGACCTGGACGCGGTCGTCTCGCGCCACGGTGACGCAGTGCTCGGGCTCGTCGGCGACGTGCGCAGCGCGACCGACATGGGCCTCGCCGTCGAGACGGCCATGCGCCACTTCGGCGCGCTCGACGCCGTCGTCGCCGCCGCCGGGGTCGTCGCCGCGGGCGGGCCGCTCTGGACGGTCACCGACGGCGCGTGGGACGCCGTGTGGTCGGTCAACGTCCTCGGGGTCCGCCGCCTCGTCGAGGCCGCCGCGCCGGTGCTGATTGCGCGCGGCGCCTCGACCAGTCCGCGGATCGTCGCGGTCGCCTCGGCGGCCGGCACCCAGGGGTTGCTCCACCTGGCGGCCTACTCGGCGGCCAAACACGCCGTCGTCGGACTGATCCGCGCCGCCGCCATGGACCTGGCCGAGTACGGGGTCAGCGCGAACGTGGTCAGCCCCGGTTCGACGCGCACGGCGATGCTCGAGGCGTCGGCGCGGGTCTACGGGCTCGAGTCGGGTACCGCGTTCGCTGATCAACAGCCCATTGGCCGGCTCATCGAGCCCACCGAGGTCGCCGCGGCGATCGCCTGGCTCTGCTCGCCGGCGTCGTCGGCGATGACCGGCGCCGTGGTCGCGGTCGACGGCGGGATGACGGTTTCCTAGACGGGCCACCGCTGCACTAGCGTCGTTCGCGCGGCAATTCCGCCGCCAACGAATCGAGGTCCTAATTGTCCGAACTCCACGTGCCCCGTCGCGTCGTCATCCTCGGAGCCGGTTCGGTGGCCCAGTGCCTCCTGCCGCTCCTGCTGGACCGCTTCCCCCTCGATCCGCAGTCCGTCACGGTGCTCGAGAGCCGCGACAACCGGGCGCGCCTCGCGTCCTCGATCGAGCGTGGCGTGCGCTACGAGACGGTGACGATCACCGCTGAGAACCTCACCGCCGTCCTCTCGACGTACCTCGACGACGGCGACCTCTTGATCGACCTGGCCTGGAATATCGGACTAACCGAACTGCTCGACTGGTGTCGCGAGCACAACGTGCGCTACCTCAACACCTCGGTCGAGGTGTGGGACCCCTACGACGACCCCGGCGCGGTCTCGCCCCAGGACCGGACCCTCTACTGGCGCCACATGGCGCTGCGCCGCCAGATCGCGCGCTGGGGGAGCAACGACGGCCCGTCGGCCGTCGTCGAACACGGCGCGAACCCCGGTCTGGTGAGCCACTACGTCAAGCAGGCCCTCGTGGAGATCGCGACGGCGGTACTCGCCGACGGGCTGCTCAGCGAGCGCCGCGGCGAGATCGAGGCGGCCCTCGCGGGTGAGACGTTCAACGAGCTCGCCCGGCTCCTTGACGTGAAGGCCATCCACGTCGCCGAGCGCGACACCCAGGTCAGCCGCGATCCCAAGCGGGTCGGTGAGTTCGTCAACACCTGGTCGGTCGACGGGTTCTACGAGGAGGGCGTGGCGCCGGCGGAGATGGGCTGGGGGACCCACGAGAAGCGACTCCCGCCACTCGGTCTCACCCACGAAGGCGAAGGACCCCTGAACCAGATCTGCCTGGCCCAGATGGCCCACCAGACCATCGTGCGCTCGGTCGTGCCGTCGGGCCCGATCATCGGCATGGTCATCCGCCACGGCGAGTCGTTCACGATCTGTGACCACCTGACCGTCTGGCGCGACGGCGAGGCGCTATACCGGCCGACGGTGCACTACGCCTACTGCCCGACCGACGCCGCGTGGGCGAGCTTCGTCGAACTCGAGGGCGCCCAGTATCGCTACCCCGAGGTCCAGCGGATCATGAACGACGACATCATCGAGGGCCGTGACGAGCTCGGCGTGCTGTTGATGGGCCACCCCTACGGCTCGTGGTGGACCGGGATGCGCACCACCATCGACGAGGCGCGCGCCGTCGCGCCCCACCAGAGCGCGACGACCGTGCAGGTCGCCGCGTCGATCCTCGGGGCGATCGACTGGCTGCTGCGCGCCCCGCGCGAGGGCGTGCACGTACCCGACGAACTGCCGTGGCGCGACGTGCTCGCGGTGGCCACGCCCTACGTCGGCACGACGTGGTCCGGCCCGATCGACTGGGACCCGGTCTCGACGCACGCCGACTGGTTCGACCGCTGGTCCGGGCGCGAACTCGACCACGACGACCCGTGGCAGTTCACGAACTTCCTCGTGCGCTGACCTCGAAGCGCTCGAACCCGAGCGCCACGCCGAAGCCCAATACCCTGCGGGGGTATCGCACCGCTTGCGTTCGGATACCCCAGGGGGTATACTGAACGGGTACCTCGTCGCCGAGGTGCCGAGCCGGAACGGTTGAAGGGGTGAAGTGATGGCAAAAGTCGTTATTTTGGGGGCCGGCATTTCGGGTCACACCGCAGCGCTGCATCTTCGACGACGCTTGGGCCGCGGCCACGAGATCGTGATGGTGTCGCCGAACTCGAAGTGGAACTGGATCCCGTCGAACATCTGGGTCGGCGTGGGCAAGATGACCACCGAGGACGTGACCTTCCCGCTGGCACCCATCTACAAGCGCAAGGGCATCACCTTCCACCAGGCGCTCGCCACCGAGCTGCACCCCGAGGGTTCGCTCGAGATCGACCAGCCCCACGTCACGGTGCGCTACACCGACCCCGAGCGGCTCGACCAGGTCGCCACGATCACCTACGACTATCTCATCAACGCGACCGGGCCCAAGCTGAACTTCGCCGCCACGCCCGGCCTCGGACCCGACGCCAACACGGTCTCGGTGTGCACCCCGGCCCACGCGGTGCAGGCCTCGTCGGCGCTCGCCGACGCGATCGCCAAGATGCGTCAGGGCCAGCGCCAGCGCATCGTCGTCGGCGT
>JAKAZI010000122.1 GCA_021809495.1 Actinomycetes bacterium
AACGACCCCGGCGACGAAACGGGTTGAGCGACTCCCACGGCCGCCACAGTCTCGAGAACAGTGAGCCCGTCGGCCGTTCACGCCACGACCGCTTCACCCGCGCGACCGTCCATCAATTCGAGCGAGGGCCCGCGCCAGTCGGGCGCTCGGGCGCGCGAGTAGAAAGAACGCGACCGCGTTCACCTCCATACTCGCGAGCAGACTCCCGCGCCACAGTCCGAAATTGAGTTCACCGTATCCGAGCGCGACGTAAAACGCCGGCGCGAGGAGGCCGGCCACGCCGGCGAGGACGGGCGTCACCCACCACGCCGCCGAATCGAGGTCGCCGACTCCCTCGCGTCCGAGTCTCGACGCGATATAGGCCAACGTGACCGCGACGACAATCGTGAGACCGAACGGCGATGCGCTGTGGGTGTCAAAGAAGAGACCCGACAGCAGCGCGCCCCACACCGCCAGACTCGTAACGCCCGTCAAACCGATCGCGAACGGCCACAACCACACGAGCATCACGACGACGCCGTCGAAGCGAAGCGCCGAGAAGACCGCGAGCTGTAGTCCGACGATGGTCAGTGTGACCAGCGCGACCGGTATGAGCGCGCGCCTCACGACGTTGGCTCCCAGAGCACGACGTCGACGTAAAAGAGGTGTCGAAGATCCGCCGTGGGAGTAACCGTGACGTTGTAGGTGGTCGCGCCCGGGGTCAATCCCACCGTGGCCACCCTCGCGACGGGAAGGCCCGGCGGAAAGAGTCCACCGCTCAGCCCGTCGGTAGTGAGAATGGTTCCTCGAGTTAGGGCCGTCTTGAGGTCGACCGCCGTCGCCGAGAGGCCGTTGTTCACGCCTCCCCCGCTGATCACCATCGACTGGTGCGCGTTGCCAAAGGTGACGCCCACCGACGAGTTGACGTCCGTGATCAATCGAACGGTGGCACCACGGGGGGTCGTAGAGATCACCGATCCCACGAGTCCTCCGTTCGCGACGACCGGCATACCGGCCAGGATTCCACTGTCGCGACCCTTGGAGATGTCAAAGGTCGCCGCGAAGTTGGTCGGTGAGACGCTGACCACCTGGGCCGCCACCGTCGCCAGCGAGCCGACGAACGGCACGTGGAGTTGGACTGTGAGTTGCTCCAACTGTCGTTGCAGCGCCCAGTTCTCGTCGGCGCGCAGTTGCGCCCGGCCTAGCTCGTAACGGAGTCGTTCGTTCTGGGCGACCACGTCGCTGTAGTTGATCGCACCGGCGAATACGTGACCGATCGGTCGGGCGATGACGTCAATCGTCCAACTGAATGGCGTGATCACGAGGTTCGCCACGCTGCGCAGTCCCGAGACGACGCCAACGGTCATGTACAGCAGCGTCACGACGATCAGCGTGCTGACCCCGAGGGTCCACGCGCGTCTCCTCGACCGGTCGGTGACCACGCGTTAACGCGACGGGCTGGACTTCAACATGCGAGAGAACGTCTCGAGCTCTTCGAGGCACATCCCACTGCCGAGGGCCACGCAGTTCAACGGGTCGTTCGCCACGATGATCGGCATATTGGTCTCAACTTCGAGCCGTTGGGCGATTCCGTTCAAGAGCGCCCCGCCACCGGTCAGCACGATACCCTGTTCCATCAGGTCAGACGCCAGTTCCGGCGGCGTGCGGTCGAGCGTCACCTTGACGGCGTCGACGATCGCCTGTACCGGCTCTTCGATCGCTTGGCGAATCTGTTCGGTCGATATCACGACCGTCTTCGGTAGTCCGGTGACGAGGTCGCGTCCCCGGATCTCGGCGCGCAGTTCCTTCTCCAATGGGTACGCCGATCCCAGCTGAATCTTGATCTCCTCGGCCGTCCGCTCACCGAGCGCCAGTTGGAACTCCTTCTTCACGAAGGCGACCAGCGCCTCATCGAGTTCGTCGCCACCCACGCGGATCGACTGACTCGTGACGATGCCACCGAGCGAGATGACGGCCACTTCGGTGGTCCCGCCACCGATGTCGACGACCATGTTGCCGCTGGGCTCGTGAATCGGCAACCCGGCGCCGATGGCCGCCGCCATCGGCTCTTCGATGATGTACGCCTTGCGCGCGCCCGCGAACTCCGCCGCCTCCATCACCGCGCGCTGCTCAACCCCGGTGATACCCGAGGGCACGCAGATAACCATGCGCGGCTTCGCGAAACGGCGTTGGTGAACCCGGTGGATGAAATAGCGGAGCATCTTCTCACAGATCTCGAAGTCGGCGATGACGCCGTCCTTCAACGGTCGGATCGCCTGGATGTTGCTCGGCGTGCGTCCGATCATCCGCTTGGCTTCAGCGCCGACGGCCAGCGGCTTTCCGTCCTTGACGTCAACGGCCACCACGGACGGCTCATTGAGGATGATGCCACGACCGCGCACGTAGACCAGGGTGTTGGCCGTGCCCAGATCCACCGCCATATCGCGGCCCAGGAGCGAAAAACGACTATCAACCATAGAAACCCTTAATCGAGGCCGCAGACGCTTCCTCACGGTGTAAGGCTAGGGCAAGAATGCGGTC
>JAKAZI010000123.1 GCA_021809495.1 Actinomycetes bacterium
TGGGGTCTACTTTCGTAAACACCCCATGGCGGAGGAGGTGGGATTTGAACCCACGGTAGGTTGCCCTACACACGATTTCCAATCGTGCCGATTCGGCCGCTCTCGCACTCCTCCAGCAACTCGTCGGTGCGACGAGTACCGAGAAAGGCTAGCCGAGGTGTCCCGCGACCCCAGACGGTAACCTGTTCGGGCCGGAGTCCAAAGCGGTGGCCGGGTCCCGTGCGACGGTCGTTCGTGAATCGAGTCAGGGGTGGAAGCCAGCAGCTCTCAGCGGATCAGACTGGGTGCCACGGTCCGCCTGGCCATCGCTTTGGACTCCGGCATCGAACAGGCCCCCATTAGCATTTGGGAATGACCGACGCGAAAACGCCCACCTCGCTCGACGGGGTCACCGCCCTCTACCGGCGGTTCCGACCGGGTCGCTTCGCCGAACTACGTGGCCAGGACCACGTCGTGCGCGCGTTGCAGGGGGCGACGCGTAACAACCGGATCGTGCACGCCTACCTCTTCTCGGGACCGCGCGGTACCGGTAAGACGACGACGGCGCGAATTCTCGCGAAGGCGTTGAACTGCGAGCACCCGCTGGACGGTGACGCGTGTGACGTCTGCGCGAGTTGCGTGGCGATCACCAAGGGGTCGTCACTCGACGTCGTGGAGCTGGACGCTGCGTCGAACAACGGTGTCGACGACGTACGCGAGATAACCGCGGGCGCGTGGCACGGCACACCCGGGCGATGGAAGGTCTACATCGTCGACGAGGTTCACCAACTCTCCAAGTCCGCGTCGGCCGCGTTGCTCAAGACGCTCGAAGAGCCGCCATCGCACGTCGTGTTCGTGCTGGCGACGACCGATCCGCACAAGGTGCTCCCGACGATCCGTTCGAGGACCCAGCACCTCGAGTTCCGACTCATCGCGGGCGACACGCTGTCGACCCTGTTGCACGACGTGCGAGGAGCAGCGGGTCTCGACGTTGACGAGGGGACGATCGAAGCCGCCGTTCGACTCGGACGGGGTTCCGCGCGTGACGCACTGAGCGCCCTCGACCAGCTCATCGCCACGGGCTCGCTCGTGGACACGCAGCCGCGCTTTGACGAGTTGCTCGGCGCGCTCGAGCGCGCTGACACCGCGGCCGCCATCCGCTCGCTGGCGCTGCTCTTGCGCGAGGGGTGGGACCCGGAACAGCTGGCCGAGAGCTTCGTGAGCGACGTTCGCCAGATCTTCCTGCTCCAGGTCGCCCCCGACGTCGCCGACGCCGTCGACACCGATCGCGAGCGGCTCGTCGAGTGGGGCGCCCAGCTCGGACTGGCGCGAACGGTGCGGATTCTCGAATCCGTCGGGCGCGCGATGCGTGAGATGAAGAGTGCCCCCGACAAGGTCGTCGTGCTCGAGGTGACGCTGGTGCGACTGGCTCGACCCGACCTCGACCACACCATCGAGGCTCTCGATGAGCGCCTGACGCGCCTGGAGCGTGGGGCCAGCCGCGTGGCGACCCCGCCGGCACCACCCGCCCCGTCGCTCCCACCGATTGGTGCGACGGCCGCGACGAGCACGCGCGAGCCGACGCCGTCGAGCACCGCGCCACCGACGCCGCCGCCCACCACGGCCGAGGACCGTGGGCCCGTATTGGCGAGCGCCGAGGAGCTGCGCGACCGTTTCCTCAGCAAAGTCGTGCCGCGTACGTCGCGAGCGGCGCAACTGCTCCTGCGAAGCGCCCACGTGCGCACGTTCGATGGTTCGACGCTCGTGCTCGTGGTGCCAACCGAAGAACTACGACAGAACACCGATCGGATCCAGCAGGGCCTTCGCGGCGCCCTCGAACACGAGTTTCACAGTCCGGTTGACGTGGTCTGGGAGGTCGATCCCTCACTGCCCGCATCACCCGCGCCGAGCCCCGCGCCCTCGCGGTCCCGGAAACCGGTGCCGGTCGACGAGGACGTCGTCGTCAACGACGATGACGCGGTCGTGGTGGTCGATTCGGTCGCCGATCATCTGATCGCCGAGATGTTCCCCGGGGCCGAGGAGATCTCGTGAACTATCCGCCGCCGCTCCAGGCCGTCGTCGACGAGCTCGGCCGCTTCCCCGGCGTCGGACCGAAGTCGGCCCAGCGCATCGCCTTCTGGCTGATGCGTCAGCCAGCCGAGGACGTACTCCGCCTCGCGCGGTCGCTCGACGACATGAAGTCCAAGCTCGCCTTCTGTGAACGCTGCTGCAACATCGCCGAGGTGGGCGGGCTCTGTCCGATCTGTGCCGACACACGCCGCGACCAGACGATCGTGTGCGTCGTCGAGAGTCCGCCGGACGTCGTCGCGGTCGAGCGTTCGGGGGCCTTCCACGGGACCTACCACGTGCTGCACGGGGTACTCAATCCGCTCGAGGGCGTCACGCCCGATCGCCTGCGGATCCAAGAACTTGTCCAGCGGCTCAACGGTCCGGTGAAGGAAGTCATCCTGTGCTTCAACTCCAACGTCGAGGGTGACGCCACCGCCATGTACCTCAGCCGTCTGCTCAAGGTCCCGGGC
>JAKAZI010000034.1 GCA_021809495.1 Actinomycetes bacterium
CCACGTGACCGAGACCTGTGAACTACCCGCAGTGGCAACGGGCGTACCCGTCATTGTCGCTAGCCCCGCCGGCACCACCGGTACCGCGTTCGACGGTGACCCGGTACCCACCGCATTGATGGTCGCAATCGTGATCGAGTACGAGTCACCATTGGTGAGACCCTGCGCCGTACACGCGGTGGCGGTACTCACGTCTGAGCCGGCGCACGCGTCGAGGACACTGTTCGCGCTCGTGGTCGTGTCGGTCGCGGTGACGACGTAGCCCGTGATAGCGCTACCACCATCGTTGAGCGGCGCACTCCACGTCAGCTGTGCGCCACCGTTCACACTCAAGGCGCTGACGTTCGTCGGCGCACCAGGAAGTCCCGCCTGCGGCGTCACTGAGTTCGATGGCGAACTCGGCGAACTCGTCCCGATCCCGTTCGTTGCGGTGACGCTGAAGGTGTAAGGCGTCCCGTCACTCAAAGCGCTAACGGTACACGAGAGCGGCCCAAACGGCGCCGTGATCGTGCACGACTGGCCGCCGCCACCCGAGGCGGTCACCGTGTAACTGGTGATGGGGCTCCCACCGTTACCCGTGGGAGCCTGCCAAGTCACCGTGGCTTGGGCATTCGCGGCCGTGGCGTTCGCACCCGTCGGCGAACTCGGAACCGTGCCGCCGGTCACGTCCGTGAGCACCACGGCTTCGGTGGCGCTGCCGCCGTACTGGGATGGGTACGTGATCTGGAGCGTCTTGCCATTGGCCACGAAGGTCGCATCTTCGGGCAACCCCGAGAAGGTCCCAGTCGCCGAGGCGGACCCGCTGAGCGCGAGCAACACGTAACTCGTTGTGGGTGACGCGATTGGAATGTCGTTCACGTTGAGAGACATACCCCCGAGGGCGACCACGCCGCCCGCTACCGTCAACGCCGAGAACTGAGAACTCGACGTCCCCGCGATGACCGCGTTCAACGTCCCCCAGTTGAATGGCGCGCTAGGACTCGTCACGACCGAGGGGGTCGTCGCGTTCGAGGCAATCGCGACGGTGCCACCGTTAGCGTCGAGTCCCCCTACCACTCCCGCGTCATAGAAGGTGGCGCCCGCATCAGCAACGATGACCGATGACGCTTCACTGCCGGTAAGCGTGAAGGTACCCCCACCAATCGTTGTTTGACCCGTTAGGGGGCTCACCCCCGTGAACGTCACGGATCCCGTGGAACTCCCGTTACCAATTGCGAGGGCCGCGCCACCAGAAACGGCACCGCTCACGGTCAAGGTCGAACCGGTCGCGGCGGCGAAAGCTTGCGGAGTGCCAACCGTGACGTCGAGTGGGAAGGTCACCGATGAACTATTAGAGGCACAGAGACCAACGTCCGTACCACACGGGGTCGTAAGCGTGGGTGACACCGTGAGGCCCGTGCCGGGGTTCGCGTTGACGAACGTGTAGCCGCTACCCTCGACAATCACGGAGTCATAAGAGGTAGTCGGTGCTTTGCCTCCGCCACCGCCCTGCAAACCGGTGTCCCACGTGACGGTCGCATTGGCGGGCGTCGAGGGGAAGATGAGTTGCGCGCCCGCTGGCGGACCGCCGGCGGTCGTGCACGACGCGCCCGAGGTGGTCGACCAGTTCGAACCGACCGACCAGTCGCTACCACTCGTCCCCGGTCCACCAATCCACGTGCACACCGTCGCCGACGACATCGTCGGCGCGGAGAAGGGAATGGACCACACACCGCGACCGTGGGTCGCTGCGAGGAGTGTCCCTTGGGCAGTGAGAACGAGGTCCATTACCTGAACGTTCGGAAGTCCGACGCCGATCCGTGTCCACACGGTGTTCGCGCCGTTCAGGCTTTGGGCCCAGAAGACGCCGATGTCCGTCGCCACTACGAGTCCGCCGTGGCCGTCGGGCACCACAGAACTCGACGGAACACCAGCGGCCAGATTGCCCGTCACGACCGTTGCCAATGGCGTCGCGTTGGTCGTCGTTATCTGCTCGATATTGGCGCCGGTTCCCGCGTACACCCCTCCGTAGGCCAGTCCGAGGTACCCGCTCGCCGACTGCGCGACGTCGATCGTGTACGGGTTCGACGGATCGACCGCGATGTGGGTCACCATCAGATACGCGTGAGTTGTCGAATTGTACTGCTCGGGTTGCACCGTGGTCCAGGTCTGGCCGCCGTCAGTGGACATCTCAATCGTCCCGTCGTCCCAGCCCGCGTAGATGACGTTCGGATTTGACGGTGCGTAGGCCAGGGTCGAGACGAAGTCGCTGCCACCTTGGAAAGCGAGATCACCCCTATAACCGAGCGGGCCGGTCCATGCGCCGTTGTTAGAGAAACTGGTGTTGAGATAGACACCGTCACCGCCGAGAACGATCGTCGAACCACCCGATTCGGGCACAATCGACACCGGGGGCGCCCAGTTCACCGCGAGCGTCAACGGCTTGACGGCCGACGGCGTCAAATAGTTCACGTTCGCCGCCGACGACCATCCATCGGTAGTCGAATAGAGCGTTCCGTCAGCGAACGCCAACTGGTTCAGCGCATTGTTGGGGTCGATCGCCGAACCGCCGCCGTCACCGCCGAGCACTTCAGCCCACGTCGTGTTTGGCGCACTGTAGAGGTTCGTCCCATTGTCCTGGGCGCCCGCGAGAATCGTCGACGCGTTCGACGACTGGGACATTCCCGGATAGAACTGCGTGATATCCAGGTTCGTGTTCAGGTTGCTGTAGCTCAGCACCGGAGGACCCGATACGGGATTCACGTTCGCGGCCGACATTTCCCAGATGCCCCCGTCGTTGCCAAAATAGAGGTTGCCGGCCGAGTCGAACGCGAAACTGTGAAAATCGGGGTGAAAGAGGATGTTACTGACGGTAAAGAAGCCACCCCCGTTAAGGTTCGTCCAGTTCAGCCCGCCATCGGTACTCTCGACGGCCGTGATGCCGCCGGCGACGATGACGTTGGGATTCTGCGGGTCCACAATCAGCGCGTTGTCGTACCACCCTTGATCGCCATTAAGGTCATTATTCACTCCGGAGTATGCGTAGTTGTCGCCAGTAAAGTACGGTACGCACCCAGTGCCCGGAGTCGTCGTTCCGCCGCTACACATGGTCAACGACGTCCACGACGCCCCGCCGTCGGTGGACTTGTAGAAGCCGACGTACCCCGTAAACGACCCGATGGACGCGTAGAGCGTCGTGGCTGCAGTGGTAGTCGCGGGTGCGATGGCGAGTGTCCCCGTATCGCCGCCGCCGGGTTGGGCCACCTGTAGCGGCTGCGAAAGACTCCACGTCGTCCCGTTGTCGGCGCTGTACTCAATGCCGACGCCCTGCACGTACGCGTAGATGGCGTACGGGGACGTCTTCGTATTGAGGACGATCGACGAGACGTCGGCAGGGGCAGTGGGCCAGTTCGTGCCAGCCTCGCTCGCCCACGTCACGCCTCCGTTGGTTGACACGTAGAGGCCCTTGCTGGTGCCCGCGAGCACGATCGTCGATCCAATCGAGAGCGCCCCCGGTTCGACGACAATGGAACCGATGTTGACGCCCGTGAACATCCCTCCCGGATTCACCGTCGTCCAACTCTGACCACCGTTCGAGGACTCCATGACGCCGTCACCGAAGAAACAGTCCAGGCACTGATTTGCCTCGCCGGTCCCGCCGAACACGTAGGAGGGATTCGTCGGGTCGACGGTGACCGACCCCATCGCGATATTGGGCTGTGAGTCCGTGTGCGTCGACCACGACGCACCCGCGTTCGTCGAGGACCAGACGCCGCCGCCCGCTGACGCGAGATAGAGCGTCGGCGAAGCGCCGGGCGTGAGAGCGAGGCCCGTCACGCGTCCGGAATTCGCTCCACCCCACGTCGTCGAAACGGCGCTCGACTGTTCGGGCTGGGGACCGAGCGGTGACCACGCCAGCGGTGAAGCGTGCGAGCGCACGTTGGCACTGATCGAACCCGCGGTAAGTGCTTGCTCTCCCGCGAGGATCGCGGCCTCGTAACCCGGACCGCGAGTTGAAGCGAACTGGGCGTTGCCCTGCAGCGGGTTAAGGACGAACTGCGAACCGAAACCGCCCGGCGACGCGCCGGCGCTTGTCGGGACCGTCGCCGCACCGATCATGACCAGTGAGGTCACCACCCCAACGTGGGCAATTCGACGCACTCCTGTCCCAATGTGAAACTTGAACACCTCTGACCCCCTACGTCGCGGACGTGCGGCAAAAAGCACTTTTTTACCGTGTGACGTGAGGATACATCAGTAACTTCGCTGAATCGCGATCCCGGACTTTAATGAAGTTGTTAAACGTCATTTAGGGGTGCCTTACTTTCGGCTCAGGGGGCGAACCCTGACCACCAGCCGAACTGGCGCGAACGCTCACGACGGTGGCACATTGCCTCCTCGCAGTCCAAGGATTCGCGAAGTGATCAACGTGTGCACCAACACAGTTGGGGCGTGACGTCGCAGTCGCGCACGTCGGGTCGGGGTCGTTCGCGCCCGCACGCATTGGCGCCGCCGATCCGTGACGCCCCGCTCGATCTCTCGCGTCAATCGCTAGCGCCGTCACCCTGGGTCGCCGTCACGACCAGGTCGACCAAGCGCTCGCGTATCGCGTCAGGGATCACGCTGTTCGGATCGCGCAGGGTCCCGACCAGCCCGCGCACCCCCACCAACGCCGCGTAGAGCGGCGGACAGGTGACGCAGTGCTCCAGGTGTGACTCGAGCTGAGTGCGCTCGCTCACGTCGAGTTCGTCGTCGAGGTAGTCCGACACCAACGAACGCGCCTGGGCGCACCCGAGGGTCACGTCGTGATTAGCCACGTGCCGCTCCTCCTCTCTCGCGAGACTGCTCACAAGCATCATGCGTCCCCGTCGGAGCCGCTGCTTGGTCGCGGGGACCGATAATTCGAACTGTTCGGCGATCTCAGCGACCGTCCACTGCTGGGCGTCGTGGAGCACCACCACGTTGCGGTAGTGAACGGGCACGTGTACCAGCGCCTCGATGAGTCCCGCTCGGTTCTCGGCTCGCTCGAGCACGTCCGCCGCGTCCACGCTGTAGCGCTCGTCGTCCCAACTGCGCTCGACGTCTTCGACGGCGAGTTCGTGGCCGGCGTGGCGCGACCGGTCGATTGCGCGGTGATAGAGAATCCGGTGCAACCAGGTCGCCAGTGTCGACTCGCCGCGAAACTGGTCACGTCGCTCGAGGGCCCGGACCATCGTGTCTCCGACCAGGTCCTCGGCCTCAACACCGTCACCGACCAGCCAGCGCGCGTAGCGATACAACCCGTCGATCTCGGCTGCGAGGGCGGCGCCGAAGACGTCGTCGCGTCGATCCGGCACGGTCCCGGCCATGCTCCGAGGCTACCGCCCGTGGTTCAGTGCGCGTTCGCGCCGTGACGATGGCCGTCGTCGCCTGCCGTGCTGATACCCGTCGCGCTGTAGATCGGGCAGTAGCCGCTCGACGCCGTGACGACCATGATTGCCGCGACAATCACCAAGACGATGCCCCACACGCTCGAGAAGCCGGCGAAGCCGGCGACCACTACGGCGACGACGGCGATGATGGTGCGAACGATCTTGTCAGTTGATCCAACGGTCTTTTTCATGAGGTTCCTTTCGATTCCGTACCCCATAGACGCACGACCGGCGAAAAGGGATACAGCCACTGGCTGCGACCTCCGATCGTCGCCGAGACGTACCGAGCCAGGCACCATCGGTACCCGGCAGAGAAGCGGTCCAGACTCGCCGCGCGGGCGCGCTTCGCGGGCCGGCAAATCCCCGGTGGTCGAGTTCACCCAGCGCACGCCGCGCTCACCCATCGACGCCAGCCGCTGCCCCTCGTCGAAAACACAACATAATGTCAACTTCGTCGATATTATGAAAAGAGTTCAGCGAGCGGTTCTTTCCACTGAACGCTGAGGGGGGCCATTGCACGCGAATTCACCCATCGAAACGAGGGTTGGACGACCGCGAACCGGCACGTGAGATAGTCCTCCTCCTCGTGGGCCGGAAGACGTCCGGCGCACGGTGAAGGGGGGAAGTTATGAAGTTTGCACTGAAGCGCCGTATCGGCGTCACCGTCAGTTCGATACTCGTCGCCAGCGCGTTCGTCGTGCTGCCGGCGACGTCGATGGCGTCAGCGCGAACGGCGCACGTGAGCGCGTCCACCTGCGTGGCGAAGGGCACGGCGACACCGACCCCTAGTGGGTCGATCTCGATGAAGTTCCAGGGGACCTCGAGCGCGAGTTGCAGCGCCACGTTGCACGGGCAGTGGACGGCTAACTCGAGCCAGTTCGACACCGCCTACGCCAACGTCGCCACGGCGGGACCCGCGGGCGACTGGTCGTCGGCGATCGCCTCACCCGAACTCCACGGAACGATCTCGGGCGTGCTACCCGCGTCGAGCACCTCGGGCGGGACGGGTACGGGCGGAACGGGCACGGGCACGTTAGGTTCGGCAAGCATGGCGTGGAGTATCTCCTGCTCGTTCTCGTACCCGCCATTGCGCATCAGTTGCACGATCCACATCGCGACCAATTAGTCGGTCGCGACTGCGCCGCACGACACGGCTCCCGGTAACGACCGGCTTGTAACCGGTGCGTTACCGAGAGCCGTTCGCGAGCGGCTCCCATCGAAACGTCGTGATCGCGGCGACCAGTCCAAAGACGCCCCAGGCGACCATGACCCCGATGTCGGTCCAGGTGACGCCGGTCGATCCCGCTACGAGGAAGGCCACCTGGAGACCCCGGGCCATGTGCTCGAGCGGGAAGACCTTGCCGAGGTCGAGCATCCAGGCCGGCATGATGGCGACCGGGATGAACACCCCAGACAGGAACGCAAGGATCGTCGCCGCGAGCGGCCCGAAGGCCGACGCCGAGTCGGCCGTCGGGCTTAACCGGGTGAGGGCGAGCGCGAGCGCGCTGAAGCAGAAGACCCCGGCCGCCGTATAGGTCACGAGACCGACGACGAGGTTCGCACTCAGTCGCACGTGATAAAAACCTGCGCCCACGCTGAGTAGCACGAGTACGGTCACGACCACCACCACGAGCGTGCGGGCAATCTCGGAGAACAGGTAGACCCAACTCGGCATCGGCGTACCCCGAAAGCGTTTCAAGAGGCCCCGTTCGCGGTTGGTCGTGACGCGCACCACGAGCGAGGCGAAGCTCACGAGCATGATCTCGTAGGCGATGATCGAGGCCGTGTAGTAGGTCCGCGCCGGGACGTGCGCGTCGCCAAAGCGGGTGGCGCCGGTAAAGATCGCGCTGAAGAGCAAGAGCAGCAGGACCGGAAAGAGGGCCGTGAAGCCCAGCGCGCTGGGGTCGCGCAGAAAGCCCCGCAGCGCGTAGCGCGTCTGGGCGAAGGCCAAGGACACGTCACTCACGCTTCGACCTCGAGCTCGTTTCGGGCCGCCTCACCCGCGAGCGTCACGAAGACGTCGTCCAGGCTCGGCTGGATCGCCTGCAGGTTCGCGAGGGTAACCGACGCCTCGCGCGCCCAACCGAGCAGCACTTCGAGGTCGCGCTGGACGTCGTTGGATTCGAATCTCGCAACGACGTCGCTCACGACGACGGGTCGGCCGATCACCCCGGCGAGTTCACCCGTGCTGAAACCCGGGTAGGCGTCAAAGCGGATCGTCGCGCGGTAGCCGAGGGCCGCGCTCAGCTCGTCGGCCGTCCCCTGGGCCGCGATCGCGCCGTCGCGCAGGATGATGATGCGGTCCGCCAGGTGCTCGGCCTCGTCCATGTAATGCGTGGTGAGAAAGATCGTCTTGCCCGCGTCGCGCAGCGCCTCGATCATCGTCCACATCTCGCGGCGCGCGATCGGGTCGAGCCCCGTCGTCGGCTCGTCGAGAAAGAGGATCTCGGGATCGCCGACCAGGCCGACCGCCACGTCGAGTCGTCGTTTCTGGCCACCCGAGAGCTGACCGACCCGGTCGTTGGACTTGTCCGAGAGTCCCACCGCGTGAATCGTCGTCGCCACGTCAGTCGCCCGGTCGAAGTAGCGCGCGAACATCGTGACCGTCTCGGCGACGGTGTAGGCGGGGTCCAGTTCGCACTCCTGGAGCACGAGTCCGATCCGATTGCGCCACGCGCGCGTCGCCTTGGCCGGGTCGACCCCGAGCACCGAGACGGTGCCGGCGTTGTAGGGCCGATAGCCCTCGAGGATCTCGATGGTGGTGGTCTTGCCGGCACCGTTGGTGCCGAGGAACCCGAGGATCTCGCCAGATCGCACCTCGAAGGAGATGCCGTGGAGTCGCTCACGCTCGCCGTAGGATTTGTGCAGGTTCTCCACCGACACGACGCGGTCCATGACGCCGACGATAGTGCGCGACCAGGCGTCGTCGAGACCACCGGTGCCCGGTCCCACGGCCGAAGCCACTGAAACGAGGCGACCGCAGTCGAACCCGCTGATACGACGGGCTCCCGCGGCCGCGCGCCGTCACACCGACCGACGAACGAGACCCAAGTGAGGGACAGGTCAGTTGGGGTATCCATTTCGGCGCAGTAACTGTCATGGGTTGGACTATTGCTCGTGGCGAGCCCAGCAACGTGCAGCTGGGCGGTTCCCACGCTTCTCAGTCGGCCGGCTTGCAATCTATATCGCAATCCGCGCAGTTATAGCCATGTCCTCCCCTTTGAGTTAGGTGCTATCAATCACTGAAGCGTCAGCCAATGGCGTATCGTCGCTCGTTCATAACGCCGAGATCGGCGGCGGCGTGGTGCACGAACGCAGGCATGAGCCGGTTACAGCAGTTATCGGGGTGCAACACCTTGAGAAACTGAGGGGGGCCGAGCGTGATCTCGGCGACCTTGGCATTGTGCTGACTCGAGCGGCGACCGACGACGGGGTACGGCACACGCTCTCTGACGTCTTGGAGCGCTTTGGGTTCGATCGCGCGGCTCTTGAGGCCGAGCTGGACGAGGATCTGGCCGCCGGTCTCGAGTGAGTACCCGCGGGTCGAGGGAAGACGAGACCCCGCCGCGTCGTGTGACGCGGCGGTCGGGCAGGCCCCCCGAAGCGGTTCGCGTCGAGGTGCGCCTCACGGATCCGGCGATCAACGATCTCGATGCCCCCAAGAAGTCCAACCGGAATACGTTGCGTTGGGCCCTGACGAAGCTCGTGCTCCTAGAACGAGATCCGGAAGCTGGTCGACCCTTGCGCAAGGAACTGCAGGGGTGGCGCAAGCTCACTGAGCGACCGAGACTGGAGAATCGTCTGGCGAGTCACGTTCGACGACGCGGGATCCGTGATCGTCGACGTCGCCGAGGTGTGGGCCATCGGCGCACGCAGTGACGACGAGGTCTACGAGGAGATGTCGGCGCGCGTCGCGGCGCTTCCGGAACGTCCGCGGACAGATACCCTTCGAGAGATTCCGGCCAGATTTGAGCTGCTCATCCAGAAGAGTGAGGAGCCGACGCCAGCCAAAGAAGTTCCCGAGTGGCTTGTCAGCGACCTGACGACTGGGGCGGGCCCGTCACGCGATACGGTCGCCGAGATGACCTGGGACGAGACCCTGGCAGCACTGGTGAAGTGGCGATCGCGGCCAACGAGCAGTGACTAGGTCACGCCACCGTCCTCACGGCGCGGTCACCCAGCACGGAGCATCTGCCCGTCAGTAGCCGTCGCGCATCTCCTGACCAGGGCTCCTCGAAATAGATACCCCAACTGCCCAATTTGGCGGGTTAGCGACAGAAGTCGTTGATCAGCACCTTCGCGACCACTCTTTGAGTTCGTTCCCAGCCTAAGGGGTTGGTTGCCCCACCCGCGAGGACACCTAATTATCTGGCGCGTCCCGATTCGAATTCAACGATCGAGAGAGCCTCGAGCTCCTTCACCAGTTCGCGCAGTCGTCGGTTGGCTTGAATAGCGGGCCGGAGCCGTTCGGCTTCTTCCGCGCTCAAGGTCTTGGTCACTTGGCGACCATCAACTTGATGGGTCCAGGTCGGATAGGGACCGTGCAGCACCGGCGGGTTGGCTCGACAGTGACAGCCCGCTCCAGCGCAGCGCGTCGAACGCAGTGAGAGATTCCCGGGCACCACGGGCCCCAGTCGGGCGATCTCGGCGAGGATGGCTCGACGTCGTTGTTCGCTCTTCATCGTCACCAGCATCTCCTATCACGTACCTTGAGATGAATTCATGTCATGATATCCCGAGATGGTTCTCGGCCAACGCGACGCCAGTGTGCTTCGGCGCTTCGAGGGGTTCTGCGCGCTCGAGGGACTCGGGCCCGACCTCGCGTTACGCGACGCCCACGTCATCGAGGCATTTCTCCAGGTCGGGTGTTGCGGCCTGGCGCCGCACACGCTCGGCACCTACCGCTCGGTGCTTCGCCGCCTGGGTGGTGCTGGCCCCGCGACTCGCCGGTTCCCGGCGTCGCCCGCCGCGCCCCCCTACGACGCGGCCGACGTGGCGGCCCTGTGGTCGAGAGCACGGCACCAGTCGAGCGAGCAGCGCGTCGCCAACGCCACGGTGTTGTTGGCGGCCACGCTCGGCGCGGGACTGCGTCCGCGCGAACTGGCGCTGGTGCGCGACCGCGACGTCGTGCGCGACCGGGAGCGAGCACTCATCGAGGTGCGCGGTGCCCACCCGCGCACCGTCCCGGTCCGGCCCCCCTACGCCGGCCCACTCGTGAAGTTCGCGAAGGATCGCCGTGGGTACCTCTTTCGCCCCCGGGCGAAGGTGCGCGACACCAAGAACCTCGTCGGCGAGATCGCCGCGACGATCGCGCGCGACCCCGACGAGGTGCGCACGCTGAGCGGACGGTGTCGATCCACGTTCATCTGTTCGCACCTCCAAGCCCACACCCCACTGGGTGAACTGTGCGCGCTGGCGGGGTTGGGTGGCGTCGAGTCCCTGCTGCGTTACGCGCGTCACGTCGAGGGCGCGCCCCACTCGAAGGCGGCGCTACGCGCGCAACGCTCGAGGGAATGGTGTCGCGACCAGTGAAACGTCGTCACTCGATGATTGACGACGAGGAGGTGACGTGCTGTCTGGCACTGCTCGAACGCTCCGGGGTGTGCGAGTGGCTCGAAGACGAGCTGCGCCAACGTCATCGCCGGCCCGGTCGACCGCGCGCGCTGCGCGTGCGAGCGCTGCTCTGTGCTTTGTTGCTGCTCGCCGTCGACGACCGGGCCCTCCACCTCAGTGGCGCGACCGAGGTGCTGTTCTGTCGGCTGTCCGACGCGTCCAAGGCCCGACTCGACGTAGTGGGCAGCGCGCACGACGCTCGTTCGTTCGCGGCGCGCTCTCGCCAGGTGCGCTACCTCTTTCACGCGCTGAGCTCGGTGCTTGACCCCTCGGGACTAGTAAAGAACCAACGACTGCGTCTGGACGAATTCGCGCGTCGCTGCGTCGCGCTCGGTGACGATGAGGCACGCGACGCGCGTGTCCGTCTGGAGTTCTTCATGGGTCAACTGCTCGCCGCCAGCGTCGCGCGGTGCGAGCGACCACTCCACCTCGCCTACGGACTCGACGCGACGCCGGTGCCACTGTTCTCGCGCGGACCATCGAAGCGCAGCGGTCTGTGCGCCACGGACCCCGACGGGGGCTGGTACGTGCGCGAGGGCGATCACCGCGAACGAGAGGACCACAAGGGGCGACGTCGCAACCGCATCGCCTGGGCGTTAGAAGCCACGGTGCTCACGAGCGCGTCCCGTGAGCCCGGGCGACTGTCGTCATTCCCGAATCTGGTGGTGGGGCTCGCCCTCGGGCGTCCGGGCGCTGAACCCGGCGCCACAGCGCTTCGGGTACTGCGCGGCGCTCGTGCGCGCGGCTTCGCGCCGGGACCACTCGGGGTGGACCGCGCCTACTCGGGGGCACTTGCCGAGACGTTTCACCTGCCGGTGCGCGCGCTCGGCTACCAGCTCGTCGTGGACTACCGCGTCGAGCAACTCGGGTGCCAGGCGAACAGCCACGGCGCGGTGCTGGTCGAAGGCACCTGGTACTGCCCGGCGATGCCCGAGGTGCTGGTCGCGGCGACCCGGGACCTGCGCGCCGGCACGATCACTGCCGACACCTACCGGGCCCGCATCGCCGCGCGACGCGCCTACGCGCTGCGGCGCAAGTCCGGTCCCGACGCCGACGGTTACGAACGCTTCACGTGCCCCGCGTTGGGTTCGTCGCCCAAGGTTCGCTGCGAACTACGACCGGCGTCGTTGTTGGCGCTCGGCGCACGCACGGTGTCACCACTACTGCCGGCTGCATTGCTCTGTTCTCAGAGCGCGATCACCATCGCGCCCGATGTCGCGGCGCGTCACGCCCAGTCCCTCGCCTATGGATCAGAAGAGTGGGCCCGCAACTACGCCACCTTGCGCAACACCATCGAGGGCTGGAACGGCTTCGTGAAGGACTCCGCGCACGAAGCGTTGGCCCAACCCGCACGACGTCGCGTGCGCGGCATCGCCGCCCAGGGTGTCTTCATCACCCTGCTCTTCGTGGCGGCGAACCTGCGAAAGATCGAGGCACACCAACAACAACTGGCGAATCGCGACGCCATTGAAGAGCGAAAACGCGCCCGACGACGAAGAATCAGTCTCAAGGACTACCTCGCGAGCTGATCGCGCGGTCCGTGCTCAACCCATCTCGCTTCATTCGCGTCATTTCGAATCGGCGCCGACCATGTGAGTCACACCCCGATGACAGAATGCTGCCACGTACTTCTGTCGACGAGAAGGGGTGACTTCTGTCGCTAACTT
>JAKAZI010000035.1 GCA_021809495.1 Actinomycetes bacterium
ACCGCCTCGAACAGGCGTCGCACTTCGGCGATCGAAAGTTGGCGATAGGCGCCCGGGGCCAGGGTCGCGTCGTGCAGGGGGCCGATGCGCGTGCGAACGAGACGGGTGACGTCGTGGCCCACGGCGGCGCACATGCGCCGAACCTGGCGATTGCGACCTTCGTGGATCACGATGCGCAAGAGTCCCTCGCTCACGCGGCTCACCTGCGCTGGAGCGGTGACGCCGTCTTCGAGTTCCACGCCCTCGCGCAGTCGACGGATCGCGCCCGGGGAGGGATCGCCCTCGACGCGCACCAGGTACTCCTTGCCAATGTGGGAGCTGGGGTGGGTCAACAGGTGAGCGAGACGACCGTCGTTGGTCAAGAGCAGCAACCCCTCGGTGTTCATGTCGAGCCGCCCGACCGGAAAGACCCGCACCGGCGACGTGATCAGGTCGAGCACGGTCGTGCGCCCGTGGGGATCCGACGCCGTCGTCACGACGCCGTCGGGCTTGTTGAGTAGGAAGTACACCGTGTTCTGCGTCGTCGCCGCGAGGGCTCCGTCGACGCAGATCACGTTGCGCGCCGGGTCCACGCGGTTACCGAGTTCGGCGACGCGTCCGTCGATGGTGACCCGACCCTCGGTGATCAGCAACTCACACGAGCGCCGCGACCCGTAGCCGGCCCTCGCGAGGGTCTTCTGGAGCCGCTCGCCCTCCAACTAGGCCCCCTCGGACAGGTCGTCGACCGAGTCGCGCAGGCTCTCCAAGAGCTCTTCGGCGACCGCGATCGGCGCCATGAACTGTTCGATCGCCGGCAACTCGGACAGGTTCGCGAGCCCCAGTCGGTCAAGGAAGAGGTCGGTCGTGCCGTAGAGGATCGATTGACCGGGCCCCACGACGCGGCCCTGCTCTTCGATGTAGCCCCGCTGCTCGAGCAGTCGGGTGACCCCATCGACGTTCACCCCGCGCAGCGCGGTGATCTGCGCGCGCGAGATCGGCTGGCGGTAGGCGATGATCGCCAGGGTTTCCAGGGCCGCCGAGCTGAGGCGGTGCGAGACGTCGCGATTGGCGAAACGGGTCACCCATTCGGCGACCTCCGGCGAGGACTGCATGACCCAGCCGCTCGCGAGCTCGCTGATGGTAAAGCCGCGGCGGTCTCGTTCGTACTCGTCGCGAAGCGCGCGCAGCGATTCGCGCACGCGGCCCGCGTCCTGGTCCACCACGTCGGCCAGTTCCTCGGCCGAGATCGGCTCGAGGGCGACGGTGAGCATCGCCTCGAGCTTCTGTTCCAACGACTGCTCATCCCTCATAGGCATCCACGCTTCCTAGTTCCAGGTCCGCTCCCTCGACCCACGAGATCTCGACGTCGCCGAAGGTCTGGCCCTGGCCGAGGGTCACGCGACCCATTTTGCAGAGCTCGAGCAAGGCGAGGAAGTGCACGATGATCTCGATGCGGGTGGCCAACGCACCGGTCAGGGAACGAAAGGACAGCCGGCCGAGTGACGGCAGCCGCTGGGCGAGCGAGACGACCGTCTCGGCGACGGTGACGGCGTCGACGGTGACGTGGTTGAGTCGCACGACCGCGACCGGCTTCTCCTCTATCCCGCGCAGGTACGCGAGGGCCAACGCCGACGGGGTCACCCCCGCGAGCAGGTCGGGCGGCTGGACGACGAAATCGTCGTCGATACCGCGTAGTCGCGGGAAGGATCGCCCCGCGCGCTCGAAGAGCGAGACGAAGGTGTCGGCGACCGTGGCGTAGGTGCGCAGGTCGAGCAGGCGGGCGAGCAGGACGTCACGCTCCTCCCAGCCGACGAACTCCTCGTCGGGCTCGGCGTCGTCGCGGCCCGGCAGGAGACGCTGGCTCTTCATCTCGAGCAGGATCGCCGCGATGAGCAAAAACTCGGAGAGCTGATCGACGTCGATCGCGACTGCCTCGTCGCGCAGGGTGGCGACGAACTCCTCGACGATGGGGCCCAAGGGGATCTCGAGCACGTCGAGGTCGTGTCGACTGATCAGTTGTAAGAGCAGTTCGATTGATCCACTGAACGACGGCGTCGTCACGACGTAAGTCACGGCGACAGATTACCGGACCCGGTCGATGCGCGACGGACCCCTAGAATTGTGTGATGCGCGTCTTCTCGGGAATCCAGCCATCTGGCGATTTGCACGTCGGCAACTACCTCGGCGCGATCAAGCAGTGGGTGGCGACCCAATCAACCGATTCCCTCTACTGCGTGGTGGACCTGCACGCGCTGACCCTGCAGATCGAACCCGCGATCCTGCGCGAGCAGACCGACGACCTGCTCGCCGCGTTGATCGCGGCGGGACTCGACCCGGCGGTCTGCACGTTGTTCGTCCAGAGCCACGTGTCCTATCACGCCCAGCTCAGCTGGTTGCTCGAGTGCGTCGCCACCTACGGCGAGCTGACCCGCATGACCCAGTTCAAGGAGAAGGCCGAGCGCCAGGAGGGGTACCGGGTGGGACTACTCACCTACCCCGTGCTGATGGCGGCCGATATCCTGCTGTATCAGACCGACCAGGTACCCGTCGGTGACGACCAGCGCCAGCACCTTGAACTGGCGCGCGACCTCGCCGAACGCTTCAACAACCGCTACGGCGCGGTCTTTACCGTCCCCGTTGGCGTACAGCCCCCCGCCGCCGCGCGCGTGATGGACCTCCAAGAGCCCACCCGCAAGATGTCCAAGTCCGTGTCGAGTCCCCTCGGCACGATCTACGTCCTCGACGCACCCGACGCGATCGAGCGCAAGGTGAAAAAGGCGGTCACCGACACCGACGGCGAGATGCGCTTTGACTGGGCGCACAAGCCGGGTCTGGCAAACCTGCTCGAGCTCTACGCCGGCTTCAGCGGGGAGAACCCGAACGACGTCGCCGCGCGGTTCGGACGGTACGGGGACTTAAAGCGCGAACTCGCCGAGCTGATGATCGCCGAACTCCAACCGATCGCCGAGCGGTACCGCGCGCTTCGTGCCGGTGGCCCCGAGCTGCGAGCGACCGCCGACGTCGGCGCGGCGAAGGCCGAACGCATCGCAGCCGAGACGTACCGCCGCGCCGCCGCGGCGATGGGTATCCAGTAGTCGCCGGTCGCTGTGCTCGCTCAGACGAGCAGACTGATCCACCAGTTTTGTAGCGAGTACAGCCAGTTGGTCCCGACGTGCAGGAACATCGAGTCGAGGATGATCAGCACCATGACGATCGGCAGGGCCCGCATGCGGAAGCGGTAGTAGCTCGGCAGGTGGCGCCGCGGCACGAAGCGCTCGATGATCGCCGAACCGTCGAGGGGCGGAATGGGCAGCAGGTTAAAGACCGCGAGGGTGAGATTCACGATGCCAAAGGTGACCCCGAACTGGAGCATCCACGAGCTGTAGGTGACGTGGATGGCCAGCTCGCTGATGAGGTAGCCGACGCCCGACAAGAGGATGTTGACGAGCGGTCCGGCGAGCGAAACGTAGAGCGACTGGCGCCTCGGGTTGCGCAGTCGGCCGACGTTCACGGGGACGGGTTTGGCGTAGCCGAAGGCCGGCAGGTGGCTCAAGATGAGAAGCGCCGGCAGCAGCACGGTGCCGAAGGGGTCGATGTGGCGAAGGGGGTTGAGGGTGAGCCGGTGGTTCTCCTTGGCCGTCGGGTCGCCGAAGTGGTTCGCCACGTAGCCGTGGCTGACCTCGTGGAGCACAATGGACGGCACGATCGCGAGGAAGAAGTAGACGTAACTCGACATCGTCCCTCTCCTAGCCGTGGGCCCGCGGATGGGCTCCCCGATAAACCTGTTGCAATGACGAAACCGACACCGCGGTGTAGATCTGCGTGGTCGCTATCGACGAGTGACCGAGCAGTTCTTGGACCACTCTAATGTCGGCGCCGTGCGCGAGCATGTGCGTGGCGCAACTATGGCGAAATACGTGGGCGCTGATGCGACTGCGTTCGATACCCACGGCGAGCGCCCGGCGAGCGATGATGGTGTCCACCCCCTGGCGCGAGAGCGGGGTCCCCCGAGCGTTGAGCAGCAGTACCGACGAGCGCGTACGGGCGAGCGCCGATCGACCCACCGGTTCCAGGTACTCCTCGAGCGCTCGACGAAGGGTGCGGCCCATGGGGACGAGTCGCTGCTTGGACCCCTTGCCGGTGACCTTGATCAGTTCCTCGTCGAAGTCCAGGTCCTCGATGTGCACGCCGACGGCCTCGGAGACGCGACTCCCCGTGCCGTAGAGCAGCTCGAGCAGCGCGCGGTCGCGACGATCGAGCGCCGTGGTGTTCGGTACCGAGTCGAGCAGCGTGAGCATCTCGGCTTCGTCGAGGGGATGCGGGAGCGAGCGGCCGCGGCGCGTGCCGCGCACGTGCAGCGTCGGATCGGCGCCGATGATCCCTTCCCCGGCCAAGAACCCGTACCAGCCGCGCAGCGACGCGAGCGCGCGTGCGATCGATGACGGTGCCCGCCCGCGGTCCTGGAGCGACACGAGGTAGTCGTCGATGTCGCGCGGGTCAACGTCGACGATGGCGGTATTTCGATCCTTCACCCACGCGATGAACCCGGCCGCGTCACGCCGGTAGGCGTCCACCGTGGCCCGACTGCGGCCCTTCTCGACGACCAGCCAGACGAAATACTCGTCCAGGAGCGCCTCAGGGTCGCTCAAAGAACCGTCCGTACACCAGGTTGAGCGCGACCGCCATGGTGGAATCGATTGCCGGTTCTGCGTCGAGGACGTCGCGCAGCTCATCGGGCGAGTACCAGTCGATCGACGACGCCGACTCCTCGGGACCGGCCGGCCGACGTTCGCGGGTCGTCAACTCGCCGGCTTCGAAGATGTGCATCATCTGGGTCGACCAGCCCGGCGACACCATGAAGCGGCCGAGGAGTCGCCAGTAGCTCGCGACGCAGCCGAGTTCCTCTTCGAGCTCGCGCTTGGCGGCGTCGAGGGGCTCCTCGTTCTCGACGTCGAGGGTTCCCGCGGGTATCTCGAGTGTGTAGCGGTCAAAGGGCGCGCGGTACTGGCGAAGTACGCCGACTCGTCCGTCCTGGTCGCGTGCGAGAATGGCGACCGCGCCGGGATGGGTGACGACGTCGCGGTGGAACGAACGGTCCCGGTGCTCGACGGTGCGCCGCTCGACGGCGAACACGTGCGATTTCAACAGTGACGAGACGGCGGTGATCCGAAAGTCGTCGCTCACGTGTTGGCGTCAACTGACGTGGGGTCGATGATGTGGGGCTCTCGGCCCTCCGCGCGCGACGCGGCCGCGGTCACCAACCCCAAGAACAGCGGGTGCGGCCGGTCCGGCCGGGACTTGAACTCCGGGTGCGCCTGGGTCCCGACGAAGTACGGGTGCTCGGGGAGTTCGACGAACTCGACCAGCCGACCGTCCGGCGAAGTGCCCGAGCAGCGCATGCCTGAGGCCTCGAACTGTTCGCGGTAGCGCGCGTTGAACTCGTAGCGGTGCCGGTGTCGTTCGGAGACGACCGTGGTGCCGTAGAGACCCGCCACGATCGAGCCCTCGTCGAGCATCGCCGGACAGGCTCCCAGACGCATCGTGCCACCGAGGTCCGTGACGTCCATCTGCTCGGCCATCAGGGCGATCACCGGCGCGGTCGTGGCGAGGGAGAACTCCGTCGAATGCGCGTCGCTCAGACCCAGGCGGTGGCGCGCGAACTCGACGACCATGATCTGCATCCCGAGGCAGATCCCCAGGTACGGGATCTGCTGTTCGCGAGCGATGCGGGCCGCGGCGATCATTCCCTCGATGCCGCGCTCCCCGAACCCACCGGGGACGATGATCCCGTCGAGCTGTCTCAGCCGGTCCGAATCGATCTCGGTCGGGACCCGCTCGGCCTCTAACCACTCGATCTTGGTCGTGGCGCCGATGGCGAAGCCGGCGTGACGGATCGACTCGGCGACCGAGAGGTAGGCGTCGGGCATGGTCACGTACTTGCCGACGACGCCGATGCGCAGGGTCTTGGTGGTGTTGTGGACGCGGTGCACGACCTCGTTCCACGGCGCGAGATCGATGGGGTGTTCGTCGAGGTCGATGCCGAGGGTCTCACAGACCATGGTGTCGAGTCCCTCTCGGTGCAGCGTGGACGGGATGTCGTAGATGCTCGCTTCGTCGACGGCCGAGACGACGGCCTGGATCGGCACGTCACAGAGCAGCGAGATCTTGCGCTTGAGCCCGTCCGAGATCGGTTGGTCGCTTCGACAGACGATGATGTCGGGCTGGATACCGCGCGAACGCAATTCGGTCACCGAGTGCTGGGTTGGCTTGGTCTTCTGTTCACCCGACGGGGCCAGGTAGGGCACCAGGGTGAGGTGGACGTAGCAGACGTTGCCCCGCCCGGCGTCACGACGATACTGGCGGATCGACTCGATGAACGGCACGATCTCGATGTCACCAACCGTGCCACCGATCTCGACGATGACGACGTCGGCGCCCATCGCACCGACGCGGCGGATCCGTTCCTTGATCTCGTCGGTGATGTGCGGGATGACCTGGACGGTCTTTCCCAAGTAGTCGCCGCGACGCTCTTTGGCGATGACGTTCGAGTAGACGGATCCGGTCGTGGTGTTGGAGGTTCGCGTGAGCGATTCGTCGATGAACCGTTCGTAGTGCCCGAGGTCGAGGTCGGTCTCACCGCCGTCGTCGGTGACGAACACTTCTCCGTGCTCACCAGGGTTCATGGTGCCCGGGTCAACGTTGAGGTAGGGGTCCAGCTTGCACATCGTGACCTTGAGTCCACGAGATTTGAGTAGTCGTCCCAGCGAAGAAGCGGTTAGGCCTTTGCCGAGGGAACTCGACACTCCGCCGGTGACAAACACGAACTTTGTCATACCAGCACCGATGTGTCCACGGACTTCCAGTGTAGCGAACTCGACGGCCCCCTCCGACCATTACGAAGCGGCACTCAGCATTCGCTCAGCCAACGCTCGCGCCTCTTCACTGCGGTGGTCCCCCGCCAGCATCCGGGCGATCTCCGAGACGCGGTCCGGGCCCGATACCTCTCGCACCGTCGTGGTGGTCGCCCCGGCCACGGTGCGCTTCTCAATGACGAACTGGTGGTCGGCGCGCGCCGCGACCGACGCGAGGTGGGTCACGGCGAGGACCTGGCGGTCACGGGCCACCTCGGCCAGACAGTCTCCGATCTGCTCGGCGACCTGACCACCGATTCCGGCGTCGACCTCGTCAAAGACGGTCACCACGCCATCGCTCACGCCCACGAGCGCTACCGCGAGCAGCAGCCGACTCAACTCGCCGCCGCTGGCGAGCGCCTGGACGGGACCTTCGGGTCGACCGGGATTGGGCGTGAAGAGCAGTTGGACCTCGGACCCATCGGCGCCGTTCACCTCCACGCGAACCGCCGCGCCAGCGAGCGCCACCCGAGGTAATTGGGCACCGAGCGCCGCGCAAAAGGCCGTCGCGGCCCGTTCGCGGTCGCGCCGCACCGCCGCCGCAAGGGTCGCCTCACGGCTCTGGAGGTCCTCTAACTCCTGGTCAAGGGCGATGACCTCCGAGTGGGCGTTCGTGAGTCGGTCGCGTTCGCGTTCGAGGGTCTCACGGGTTCGAAACACCTCGGCCACCGACCCGCCGTACTTGCGCGCTAGCCGCTGCAGGACGTCGACGCGCGTCTCGAGCCGCGCCAAGGTTTCGGGGTCGACCTCGTCGCGGTCGACGAACTCGCGCAGTTCGTGCACGGCGTCTCGAGCCGAGGCCAGTGCCGCGCGCAGTGTCGCCACCGTCTCCTCGAGGCCGGCCAGTGGCGCGACGACGCCGACGGCCCGGGCGAAGGACGCGAGCACCGCGCCCTCGTCGTCACCGTCGAGGGACTCGATGACCTCGATCACCGCGACCCGTCCGTCGCGCGCCGACGACCAGACCCGCAACAGTTCGAGCGCCTCGTCGAGTTCGTTCGCCGAGGTCAGGTTCGCCGCTTCGATCTCCTCGAGTTGGAAGTTGACCAATTCGAGTTCGCGCTGGCGGCTCGCCTCGTCACCGCCGAGTACCTCGCGCCGTCGCGTTGCCTCACTGATTCGCCGACGCGTTCGATCGAGTTCGCCGGTGTCGACATCCCCGAACCCGTCGAGCAGGGTGAGCACGTCGCTGCGGTTACGAAGGGTCAGCGAATCGTGCTGACCGTGGATGGTCACCAGCGCCGCTCCGGCGACGCGGAGCGCCTCGGCGCTGGTGGCGACGCCGTTCAACGTCGAGCGTACGCGCCGAGCGGCCCCGCTCTCGCGTCCAAAGACGACCTCGTCGCCGTCACGGTCGCGCAGCACCGCCGCGACCCGCACGTCGTCACCCAATGCGTGGCGCGTCGAACCCGCGTCCGCGCCCAAACAGAGCGTCAGCGCGCCGAGCAACAGCGTCTTGCCGGCCCCCGTCTCGCCGGTGATGACGTTGAGTCCCGGTCCGAACTCCACGCGCGCCTCGTCGATGACCCCGAGTCCCCGCGCGTACAGCTCGAGCAATTCGGCGTTAGGCATGACCTTCCCGGAGGCTCTCGCGCAGTCGGAATCCCAACTCGAACCGGCGGGTCTCGACGACGCGCACGGGCTTCGGACTGCGTGAGACGCTGATGGACTCGCCCGGTTCGATCGAACCGATCGTTCTACCGTCCGCCACGACTTCGGCGGACTTCGTGACGGCGTTGAGGCGAATCACCTTGTCACCGCCGACCACGATCGACCGGTCGATCGTGAAGTGCGGGGCGATCGGCGTGAGCACCATGACCGGCAGCGTGGTGTCGATGACCGGTCCTCCGGCCGAGAAGTTGTATCCGGTGCTCCCAGTCGGCGTCGCCACCATGACGCCGTCAGCCGAGTACGTCAGGTACTCGTCGTCGTCGACGAAGCTGCACACGCGAACCATGTGACCGGCGTGGGCTCGCTCCACGACAACCTCGTTGAGGGCGAACTCGGGCTCGCTTCGATTCGGTAGGTCGATCTGCAGCGCCAGACGCTCGACGACGTGGGGGTCGTGCAGTGAACGCTTGATGTCGTGAATGAGTTCCGCGGCCGGCACGTTGAGCAGAAAGCCCAGTCGCCCGAGGTTGACCGCCATCACCCGCGCGCCCAATTCGTGCGCGAGCCGAGCCGATTTGAGGAACGTCCCGTCGCCACCGAGGCTCACCACCAGCGCGTCGGCGCCAGCGGCCGGACGGTCGAGTTCATCGAGCAACAACAGTTCGGACGCGATTCCCTCGCTACGCAACTGTCGACCGACCTCGTCGGCGAGAATGACGGCGTCAGATCGGTTGCTAAACGCGGTGAACAGTAGGTCGGGCACGGTCCTCCTCGTTGCCATGGTAGTGAACAGGCGAGTCACCATCGTTCAGTCCGTGGCAAAGACACCGACCGGCCCGCGCATTCGGTGCGCCGGTCGGGCCGGAACCGTCGCCGCAGTCGACGTACGCTCAGGGTGGAGGTGACCCATGTTCGAAAAGAGTAAGGAACGCGCCGCGGCGAACGCGCTCGCCGAGGCGACGACCGAGTGGAATCAGCGCGTGGCGTCGGTGCAGTCGCTCATCGACATCGTCAGTGGATCCAAAGTTCTCGAGACGAACGGCCTGCTCCTCAAGTCGGGCGAACTACTGCTCGGCCAGGTTCAGAACGTCGGACTGATTCAAGAGAGAAGTGACGGCGGGCACTGGCAGGGTGCGTCCCAGGGCTTTTCGATTCCGATCGGTTCGATCAAGGGACGAAGCGTTCGCTACCGGATCGGTGCGACGCGGGGCCACTACGTCCAGGGTCAACCACACCCGACGGCCGTCGACCACGGAACCCTGAGCATCACCGACCAACGGATCATCTACCAGGGGGCGGCCAAGACCGCGGAGTGCCTCTTTACCAAGTTGCTCGGCGTTCAACAGTCCGACGGGGCGATTGTCATCTCCGTGTCCAACCGTCAGAAGCCCACGGTCGTTCACGTCGGCTCCTCACTCGAGGATTGGGTGGCGGACCGAATCTCGATCGCGACGAGCCTGTACCAGGGAGACAAGGACCAGGTGCTCGGCCAACTCAGCGAACAACTCAGCGAAGTCGAGTCGGCCAAGCCCGGAACCTGAGCGAGCCTCGTTGCTCGCGCGACCGCGGCGTGGCTCGACGCCCGTAACCTGAGAGCCGTGATTGACACTCGCCGAGCGCTGACGATCGGGGCACTGCTCGTCGGGGCGGCCATCGCGGTAGTGGGCGCCGAGAGCGTTACGTCGTCGCGACCAGTTACCCTGCGTCTTGGATCGCCGATCGGCGCGGTCTTTCATCGTCCGATCGAACTCGTCGGGGCCTGCGCGGAGGCGCGGATCGACCACGGTCACGACGTCGACCCACCGGGTCTCATCGATCAGGAGAACGACGAGTGTTTACCGGCGCAACACGCCACCCGCTCCCCCGATGGCCGCCTGATCGCCGGCTGAGTACTTACTCATCGTCGGCGCGTTGGGCCGTTCTACACTCGCAGCGTGAGCGAGCCTAACGAACTAGTTCCCCGTCCCTTCCCCGCAGCACCGACCGAGGCCGAAGCACTGTTGGGCGCGTTGCATCGCAATCGACGCACCTTCGAGTGGAAGACCGGCGGTCTGGAGGCGCCGGCCATGAGAACGACGTTAGGACCGTCGTCCGTGACCCTCGGCGGACTACTCAAGCATTTGGCCTTCGTCGAGGACCACTACTTCACCCACCAGCTCTTGGGCCGCGAGTACCCCGCCGTGTGGGAACCGATGGCGACGAACGAGGACTGGGAGTGGACCTCCGCGGCCGACGACTCGCCCAACGAGCTGCGCGCGCTCTGGCGTAACGCCGTTGCACGGTCCGAAGCCGCCATCACGCAAGCGCTCGACGAGTCGGGATTCGACCATCCGCTCGCGATCACGGACTGGACCGAGACGCCGAACCTCCGACGGGTCGTGATCGACCTCATCGAAGAGTACGCCCGACACACGGGTCACGCCGATCTCATCCGCGAGTCGATCGACGGACTCGTCGGCGAGGACGCGCCGCAGTAGACCCGGCGTCGCTATCGGCGAGACCCATCGTCGCAGCGCTGGTCGATCGATACTCGAATCGTTCGCTCAACCGCGCGCGACGTGCACCGAGCGGCCCAGCCGTTCAAGGGCGTCGCGCAAGATCGATTCGGTGGTGGCGAAGTTGAGTCGCACGTGGCCGCTCCCTCCGGTGCCGAAGGCGGCGCCGTCACTCAGCGCGACCCGAGCGTGGTCGACAAAGAATGCGGCGGGGCCCGAGGTGGCGGCCATCTCGCCACGCGTGCTCGCGCCGGACGCTGGTAGGTCGAGACCGCCCACGTCGAGCCACGCGAGATACGTGGCGTCCCCGGGCAGGTAAACCGCTTCGGGCAGGTTGTCCGCGAGGAGACCGACCAGCAACGCCTGACGCGCGCGAAGATCACCGAGGAGCACATCGAGCCAGTCGTCAGCGTCGGTGAGTGCAGCGCTCTGGGCGATCACCCCCAGGTGGCTCGGACCGGGTACCACGAGGTGGCCGAGGTGGTCGATGACGTCGGTCGCCCCCTCGCCGGCGACGACGACGGCCGCGGGCGCGCCGGCGAGGTTGAAGGCCTTGGACGCAGACAAGACCGCGACCGCGCGCTCGGCGCCGTCGACACTCAGGAGGGGCGTGAACGCACCGCGCAACACGAGCGGGGCGTGGATCTCATCGGCGATGACCCGTAGGCCGTAGTGATCGGCGAGGTCGAGCAGGCGCGCGAGTTCGTCGCGCCGGTGCAGCGTGCCCGTCGGGTTGTGCGGATTGCAGAGCAGGTAGGCCGGTCGCCGCGAACGCGATTGCGCTCGTTCGAACGCGGCCTCGAGAGTGTCGAAGTCGAGGCGACCGTCGGGCCCGAGCGGAGCTTCGTCGACGACGCGTCCGCTGTTAGCGGTGTACGAATAGAAGGGTGGGTAGACCGGGCAGTTGACGACCACGCTGTCGCCGGGTTCGGTGAGGGCCGCGATGGCGGCCGCGACGCCACTCATGACGTTCGCGACCGCGCGCGAGCGGGCCGGCTGGATGTCGCTCCACTTCCAGTGACGCGCGGCGAACGCGGCCAACGCCTCGACGTATCGTTCCGCGATCGGGTAACCCAGGTCACCGGTGCGCGCCGCGTCCACCAGGGCTCGCTCGATCGGCTCAGCGAGCGACACGTCCATCTCGGCGACCCAGAGGGGTAGGACGTCGGCGGGATAGTGACGCCACTTCTCGCTCGTGCGTTTGCGCAGGTCGCCCAGGCTTACGTTCGAGAGGGGGTGGTGGTCGTTCATGGCGATCACCGTTGACCCTACCGACTGCACCCACGCGCGCGCGAACTCGGCGCCCGGCCTCGATGGGCCGCGCCGCGACGTGACCCCGCGATTCGTTGAGATCAGCGTTACCGCCGTGCTCGTTCGTCCGCCCGGCACCCGCAGGTCTTTATACGCTACAGACGTGTCACCTCCGTCCACGCTCGTCGCGGCAATCCTCCTCACCGGTGGAGCGAGTCGACGCATGGGGCGCGAGAAGTCCCTCATCAGTGTTGACGGCACCACGCTGGCGCGACGCAGCGCCGACCTGCTCGAGCGCGTCGTGACGATCGCCGTCGAAGTCGGGCCGGGCCGTTCGGGGCTCGCCGCGACGCGCGAGGACTCCCCCGGTGACGGCCCCCTCGCCGGGATCGTGGCCGGTCG
>JAKAZI010000036.1 GCA_021809495.1 Actinomycetes bacterium
CCCCGTGGTGGGGCTAGTAAGAATCGAACTTACGACCTCGTCATTATCAGTGACGCGCTCTAACCGACTGAGCTATAGCCCCAAGGTCAACCAATCTACACCAGCGGGCTTCGTAGCCCTACGGAGCCTCCCACAGCCTGACCGCGAGCGACTGGCTCGCGGTTGCGAGGAGTGTTCCCGCCTCGCTCCAGAGGAACGCCGTTCCCTGGCCGAAACCGCCGGCGAGGGCGTGCATGTGGATCTCGCAGAGCACCCACTCCGTGGGTTCAAGCGTCGCGATGCGAATCGTGTTGTCGAGGCTACGACTGCGCGTTCGTCGACCGAGCGGGTCCATCGCACCGCCCGAGACGAGGTCGCCGAGAATCGCGATCGTCGCCGCCGAGGGCTCGAGGTGGCCGGGGATCCGCGCCCACAGCGCGGTCACCGGCGAACCGGGCGTGCCGTCGATCTCGGCGAACCGCCGACCTATCGCGAGGCGGGTCTCGACGTGGTCGAAGATCGAGTTCTGGTACCAGCCCGGCAGATTGCGCTGCGGGCAGTCGAGTGGAGGGGCGACCGACGGCCGGACGGTCCACGGGGGAGCACCCAGGGAACCGGTGCCGAGCGCAGCGTTGACGGTGACGACGGCGGTGTCGCCGACCGTCGCGGTGGCGCGGGCCTGGGTGACGTGACCACCGACCACGGCGAGCTCGGTTGTCACGAGCACCTCGGCCCCTTCGGGGGCGTAGGAGAGGTATTGCGCGCTCGCCCAGACGGTGGGCCGTCCACTCGCCTCTTCGAGGGCGAGCACCCCCGCCGCGAGGGCGCAACCGCCGAAGAGGAAGCGGCCGGGCGTCATGACCCGCTCGTTGACACGCAGCGACCACGTCCGCTCGTCTCGACGTTCGAGTCCGAGGAATTCGGCGGCGTTCACGCCGGTTCAGGATAGTGCCGGCGTGAATCCCGCCAGGGTGGGGCAGACTGGTCGCGTGATCGATCCGCGCTTTGTCTACCTGGCCGCGGTGATATCGGTCATCGGAGCCGCCGGATACATCCGAGACACGGTGCGTGGCGTGTCGACGCCCAACCGGGTGACGTGGGGCCTGTGGGGCGTCGAGGGGGTGCTCGCCTTCGTGGTCGAACTCCAGCAGCACGTCGGGCTCGCGGCGTTGATGACCCTAATGTTCGGGCTCATCCCACTGTCCATCGTCGCGGTGTCCTTCGGCCACCACCACGGGGTGTGGCGGATGGGTCCCTTCGACGTGCTCTGCGGTGCGCTCTCGCTCGCCGGCATCGCATTTTGGGCCCTCGTCCACGAACCCACGGTGGCGCTGATCTCCTTCGTCGTGGCCGACCAGCTCGCGGGCCTGCCGACGATCCGCAAGTCGTGGCTCGTGCCGTCCTCCGAGACGGCCTGGACCTTCTTCACCGGCGTGATCAACACGGCGATCACGATCATGTCGTTGCGCCACTTCACCACGGGGGGCGCGCTGTTTCCTGGGGCGATCTTGCTCACTGACCTCGTAATCTGGTCCCTGGTGGCCTTCAACATCGGTCCGAGGGTTCGCGGCGAACGAACCGTGATCGGCGCGACGTGAGCGTCTCACGGCCCGGCGTTGAGGCCGAGCGCGAGCGCGGCCGCGCCAGCCGGTCCACAGTCCCGCGCCGTGCGCACGCCACCATCGCCGCGCGACCCGCGGACGACGACCCGGTGGGACGATTACTCGAGCAGTCGGCCAGGCGGTTGGCGGACCTGGCACCCCTGCGGTTCTCGCGCATGGCGGTGAGTCCCTTCGCGTTCCTGCGCGGCGCCGACCTTCTGATGGCCCATGACCTCATGGCGTCGCCGAGTACGGACCTCGTCGTGCAGCTCTGTGGTGACGCGCACCTCAAGAACTTCGGTCTCTTCGCGTCACCCGAACGACGACTGGTCTTTGACGTGAATGACTTCGATGAGACGGCGCCCGGCCCCTTCGAGTGGGACCTCAAACGCCTCGTCGCGTCACTCTCGATCGCGGCGGACCTGGGCGGACTCGACGAGTCGCGGCGAACCCGGCTCGTGCGCGAATGCGTCGACGCCTATCGGTCGTCGATGGAACGCTTCGCGACGATGAATCAGCTCGACGTTTGGTACGCGTCGCTCGACGTGGCGAACGTCTTTCGCGATCTCGGCGGATTCTTCACCGACGCCGCGAAACGCAGCGTGGAGGACCTCATGGGTGGGGTGCGCACCCAGTCGACGAGGTCGAAGTTCGGCGACCTCATCGAACGGACCCCCGACGGCCCTCGGATCCGGCTCAACCCGCCGAGGATGGTGCCGCTGCGCGACCTCGGACCGCTAGCCGACCAGTGCCGCGAGACGGTCGACGCCGTCCTCGAGGGGTACCGCGACTCGCTGGTGAGCGACCGCCGCTTCCTGCTCGACCAGTTCCGCGTCGTTGACGTCGCGCGGCTCGTCGTGGGGGTCGGGTCGGTCGGCACCGAAGGCTACGCCGTGCTGCTGACGGGTCGTGACGACGACGACCCGTTCTTCCTCCAGATCAAAGAGGCCCGCGGATCGGTGCTCGCCTCGGCGGACGACTCGGCCAGTGACCCGGGCGACCGCGTGGTTCGCGGACAGCGACTCATGCAGGCGACGCCCGACGCATTCCTCGGCTGGTACCGCGGACGCGGCGATCGGGGTTTCTACGTGCGCCAGCTTTACGACCGCAAGGCGTCGGTCGACGTCGAGCGGCTCGGGGCGAAGCAGCTCGCGACCTACGGCCGCGTGTGCGCGTGGGTCCTCGCGCGCGCCCACGCCCGTTCGGGCACGGCGGCGATGATCGCGGGCTACCTCGGTGGCGGAGACTCGTTCACCAGGGTCCTCGGCGAATTCGCCGAGGCCTACCGCGTCCAGAACCTGGCCGACTACCGAGCGTTGGTGGCGGCGGTGGACGACGGGCGCGTGCGAATCGTGCCGAGCGCGTAGGAGCGGCCGGGAGCGTGGCATCGCCGCGACGGTCGCCGTTGGCCCATTGCTAGGCTGGACTTCTTCGGGGACGTAGCTCAGTTGGTAGAGCGCGGGCTTTGCAAGCCTGAGGTCGTGGGTTCGAGCCCCATCGTCTCCACGCGGTCGAGGGTTGCGAGGTGTCCGTTGGTCACTCAGGTTCGCAGCACGATATTGCGCGGCTCCTCACCGCGACCGAGGCGATCGATCTGGTCGGCCAGCAGCCGCGCCATGCGCGGAAGCATCGCTGTCGTCGCACCGCCCACGTGGGGAGAGATGAGCACGTTGGACATCGCGAAGAGCGGGTGATCGTCCGGCAGCGGCTCGGGGTCAACGACGTCCAGGGCGAGTCGCAGTCGACCGGCACTGGCGTGGCGCAGCAGGGCCGCGGTGTCGGCGACCGCCCCGCGCGAGACGTTCACCAGGAGTGCGCCGTCGGGCATGGCGGCGAGGAAACGCTCATCGATCAAGTGGTGGGTCGACGCGGTGAGCGGCACGACGACGATGACGATCTCAGCGGTGGGCAGTAGTTCGCCCAGGGCGTCGATGCCGTAGACCTCTCCGTCATCATCGTGACGGGCGCGTGAGGCGACGCGTACGACCTCGACCTCAAAGGGGGCGAGCCTCGCCGCGATGGCGCGGCCGACCCCGCCGACCCCGACGAGCAGGATCCGCCGGTCCGCGAGGCTCGCGTAGTCCCGTGGTCGCCAGCGCCCGTCCAGGGCGTCTCGCACGAATTGGTCGATACCGCGCTGGGCGGCGAGCACGAGCCCGACCGTCAATTCGGCGGTCGAGGCCTCGTGCACGCCCGCCGCGTTGGCGAACACCTGACCCGGCGGGAGGACCTCCGCGACGCCGTTGAACCCGATCGACTGACTCTGGATCAGACGCGTCGACAGCCCGGCGAGGTTCGCCAGTCGCGACGCCGATCCCATGTAGGGCGGTACCACGATATCGACGTGGTCGAGTCCGATGGGCTCGGTGAGGTCCCACAAGATCAGTTCGACGGGGGTCTCGGTGGGGGCCAAGGCGTCGCGCAGCGCCGTCGTCGGCACGCTGACGAGCAGGGGGGCGGTCATCGAGTCGATGATAGGACTCAACGGGTGGGTAGCGAAACGCCGAGTGCTCGCTCGACCGCGGGGAGGACCTCGGTCGCGAGCAGCTCGACCGCGGCCGCGGTGTCGGCGAAGGGCAGTCCGCCGAGTCCCACCTGAGCGAGGAATCGGTCGTGGCCGAGCAGGTCGTGCTCGAAGAGGATCTTGTCGACGATTTCGGCCGGACTGCCGATGAAGAGTGCGCCCTCGGGCGCGGCCCAGGACTCGAAGGCGTCGCGGCCCAGGGGGACGCCGCGCGCGGCGGGCATGTTCTGACCGATGTAGCGCGAGTAGTAGGGGTAGAAGGCGTCGCGCGCGCCCTGGGAGGTGCGCGCGACGTGGACGTGGCTGGTCACGCCGACGCGCAGGTGCTCGTGGCCCGCCTTGGCGCCGGCGGCGCGATACCGGTTCGCGAGTTCAACGAACCGACGGGGTTGACCGAGGATCGCGAAGTAGAGCGCCAGCCCGTGCCGCCCGGCCCGATCGGCGCTCGCCGGCGTGCCGCCGACGGCGACCCAGATCGGCAAGTGCTCCTGGAGCGGTCGGGGGTAGACGCCGACGTCGGCGAGGGGCGCGCGGTACCGTCCGGACCACGTGACGTTCTCGTTCTCGTTGAGCAGTTCGAGCAGGGCGAGCTTCTCCTCAAAGAGCGCGTCGTAGTCGTTGAGGTCGTATCCGAAGAGGGGGAAGGACTCGACGTAGGCGCCGCGACCAACGGTGATCTCCGCGCGCGCGTTGGAGAGCAGGTCGAGCGTGGCGAAGTCCTGAAAGACGTTCACGGGGTCGGCCGTGGAGAGCACCGTCACCGTCGAGGTCAGCCGGATCTTCGTCGTGCGCGCGGCGACCGCGGCCAGCACGACGGCCGGTGAGGCGATGGCGAAGTCGGGGCGGTGGTGTTCGCCGACGCCGAAGACGTGGAGTCCGGACTCGTCGGCGATGCGGGCGAGTTCGATGAACTCGCTCAGACGAGACGCGGGGTCGCGCAGCCGTCCCGTCGTCGGATCGGTCGTGAGCTCGCCAAAGGTGAAAAGGCCCATCTCCATCGCCGGGCGCGCCGCGGTCACGACTGGGTGCGAACGGTGATCCACTGGCGCAGACTCGGCAGGATCGACTGGCTGATCTCGTGACCCCCGGCGTGACGGTGGGTAACCGCGATCGCGCCGGCGTCACCGCTGAGGTAGGTCCACGTGCGCTCGAGCAGATCGCGGGGAATCACGGTGTCTTCGATCGCCTGGGCGTGAAAGACCGCGAGACCGTCGAGCTGGTCCGGGTCGGTGGACAGGCCGGCGTCGAAGGGCATCGTGCCGTAGAGAATCGCGACCCCGGCCAACCGGCCGGGCCGATCCAACGCCAGTGCGCCGGCGAAGGCCGCACCCCCGGAGAACCCGACGACGACGACCGGACGGCCCTCGGCGAGGTCGTCGAGCCAGTTCCAGAACCAGTCGAGCTGCGTGCGCAGTGACGCTGCCTGGGGCCGTCCGATGCCGCGGTTCTCGAACCAGGCGTAGCCGTCGCCGCCCAAGTCGATCGGACCTCGTACGGCGGCGTAGGCGGGTCCGATGGGCAAGACGTCGGCGAGTCCCGCGATTTCGCGTTCGTTCGAACCCCGGCCGTGCAGCAGCACGACGACCGGGGCTGCCGGGTCGGTTGACCCGCGCCAGAGGACAGTGGGCTCCACGTCAGGCCCCCACGACGTAGGAGGTCATCGAGAGCGAGCCCATCGTGCAGCCGTCCACGAGCACGCTCGTCGCGGCGCCGCGGGCGTCGGCGATGCCGCTGAGGTAGGCGAGGGGCAAGAAGTGGTCGGGTGTCGGCGCCGCGAGCCGGTAGTCCGACGTGCCGACCAGTCGGCCGATTCCCGTGGGGTCATCGGACATCTGGCCGCGGATGTCGTCGTCGAACCGGTGGGCCCAGTCGAAGCCCTGGTCGGTCGCGTGCCAGTCGATCGCGCGCAGGTTGTGCACGACGTTGCCGCTCGCGACAATCATGATCCCGTCGTCGAGCAGCGGCGCGAGACGTCGGCCGAGGTCGATGTGGTAGTCGAGCT
This sequence comes from Actinomycetes bacterium, assembly GCA_021809495.1. GTDB lineage: Bacteria > Actinomycetota > Acidimicrobiia > Acidimicrobiales > RAAP-2 > RAAP-2. Next base: position 6,107 of record JAKAZI010000036.1, read on the forward strand.
GTTGGGTCGCGTCGATCGAGAGTTGGACGACGGGGACGTCGGCCGCGGGAAAGACGTGGGCGAGCACCGACCAGGTGCCGTGGTCAATGCCCCAGGTCTGATCGTCGAGCGCCACGCTCGTGGGTCTCACGATGTCGGCGACCTGGGCGGCCACGTCGGGCGCGCCCGGAGCGGGGTAGTCGAAGTCGAAGAGCTGCTGGGGGAAGCCGTAGAAATCGTGGATGACTGGCGGGTTCGCCATCGAGGTCACCGCCGCGGTGTCGATATACCAGTGCGCGGAGATCGCCAGCACCGCCCGGGGACGATCGCTGAGCAGCCCGAAGGTCGCCCACGCGTCGGTGAAGTGATTGTGCTCCAGGGTGTTCATCGGGGTGCCGTGTCCGATGAACGCGGCGGGCATGGGGGCCATGGTGTCTCCCAACAGTCGAGGTCAACCCAGTGTAGTGGTGAGTAGGTGACATATCAACAAAATGGGTAGAGTGGGACCATGAGCGAGATCACGTGGTTGACACCCGACGAACTACGGGCGTGGAAGGGTCTGGCACTGATGAACCTGCAGCTGACCGCGACGTTGGGCCGTTCGCTCGCCTCCGACGGGCTCTCGTATCCGGACTACCTCGTGCTGACGACGCTCGCTGATCACGGAGACGGTCGCTGCCGGGTGGTCGAGCTGAGCGACGAACTCGGGTGGGAGAAGAGCCGGGCGTCGCATCACGTGGCCCGCATGCGCCAACGCGGACTCGTCGACAAGCAGCGCTGCCCCACCGACCAGCGCGGTGCGTACGTCGTCGTGACCGACGCGGGACGATCCGCGTTGGACGCCGCGGCGCCTGGCCACGTGGCCACGGTGCGTCAGAACTTCGTCGACCTGCTCACGTCCGAACAGCTCAACACCGTCGCCGCGGTTTCATCGGTCGTGCTGGCCCACCTCGCCAACGCGCGCGTCTAAACCGAGACGACCGAACGCCGAGCCCGAAGGCCCGGCGCTCGGTCGTCTCGGGTACTACCCGTTGTAGTACTCGCGCCAGATCAGTCGGTAGACCTTCAACTTGCGCGGGATGGACCGCAGACCAGGAATGAACGGCAGCAGCAGGAGCAACAGCGACAGCAGGCCCATCACCGCCGAGACCTGGAGGTCGGCGTTGGAACTCGAACTGAACGGCGACACCTGGTACCAGAAGGTGTAGAGCCACAGCCACGCCTGGCCGGGGTAACTACCCGTCTCATTCATCATGCCCCACTGGCTACCCAGGAGGTGCTGCTTCTGGGCGAGGTTCGCGAGGTAGGTACCGTCGGCCACGAACAGCAGGGGCTTGGTGTAGTTGGTCGTATAGAAACCGTTCCCCGTCACGAGGGCCTGGTCGAGGGCGCCCGAGCGGGCCATGGCGGTCAACTTGTTGATCATCGTCGGCACGGGTCCGGTGTTGGACGCCGGGTCGCTGATGATCCCGTTGCTCCAGGTCATCTTGGTCGCACCCTTGGTGTAGTTCGACACCCACGTCCCCTGCTGGGACGCGCTGGCACCCTTCCACGCGGTCAGCGCCGCGCTGAGGCTCCTGTCGTAGGGCAGGCTCGAGAGCGGGTTGATCACGAAGTCGCGCACCGTGTTGACCGGGATCGTCACGCCGGCGAACTGCGCGAGCCTGAGCGGACCGAGGTTCTGGCCGGGAGCGGCGGTGTTGTAGGGCGCCCCGTACTGGGCCGTGATGGTCGTCCCGTTCAGTTCGCCGAGCGCGGTGGTCGCGAAGTCAATCGGGTCGGCGTTGGACCACGCCTTGATCGTGATCGCGCGCTCGTCGGGTGATCCGAAGAGCGTGGCGAGCAGGACGACCAGCAACCCCACTACGACGATCGCGATGGTGCCTTCCTTGATGATGTCGTAGGGCGCGTACGCGCCCTTGTACTCCGGCGCGTCGACGTCGGGGCGAAATGGCTTCGTCTTCACTTGCTGGCTCCGTTCGTCTCTTCAAAAGGCGGCACGACGCCCTTGACCCGCACCAACAGGACGTGGACGGCGGTCAGAATGACCGCGGCGAGCGGCAGCAGCACGATGTGCCACATCAACATCTGTCCGAGGTTCAACACGTTGAAGATCGACCCGACGCCGGTGGCGTTGATGCCGTCCTTCGCCTGGGTGGAGATCCACTGCGAGTCAAAGTTCGTCTGGGAGACGTACCCCGTGAACGCGGTTCCCACGGACGTGAGGAAGGTCACCACACCGGTCACCCAGGTCAGGGAACGCCCGCCGCGCCACGCCGCCATGAAGAACTTGCCCCACAGGTGCACGATCATCGCAAAGAAGAAGATCTCGACGCTCCACAGGTGCGTCGAGTTCACGAAGTGACCGACCGACGACGAGTGCCACCACTGGGGGCCGCGCAGGGCGAGGATGATCCCCGACAGGATGACCATGACGAGCGCGGCGATCGTCGTGACGCCGAAGACGTAGATCCACGACGAGACGTAGGCCGGCTGGGTGTCGGGCAGCAACTTCTCCGGGGGCAGGTGCCCGTGGGCTCGCTTGCGCAGGCGGGTCGTCCACTGCTTTTCGATCTCGGCGGTACTCATCGGCTCTCCTTACGGCGATTGCGGCCGGGGAACGGCAGGAACAGCGCGGCGAGGAACGCAAGAACCATCAACACGACGACGATGAAGTTCGCCACCGAGATGTCGATCACGCCCCAATGGATGTAATGCCCGTAATTATCAAGCGGTATCAACGCCGCTAGCGACCAGAGAAAGGCCATGGGTTACTCGTTCCTCCCAACTAGATCCGAGGCGATCAGTCTCGCAGAACGGGCGCCGTATCTGACAGAGTCGTTAGGCACGACGCGCGACGCTGACTTCTCACGTCCCAGTTCTAGTTCCTGGCACCCGATCGTGCGCGGTTTGGCGCAGGTGAAACTGAGTAACGCCTATGCAGAGCGAGACCGCTCCGGCGATGTGCAGCTCGACGAGGACGACGGGAACGTGGGTCAGGTACTGGCCAAAGCCAAGGATCGCCTGGATGAGTGCGATGACCACGAGGCGACGGACCCCGAGACGCAGCGCTTCGGGCACGGTACTCTTCCAGATCGCGAAGACGAGTCCGGTGACCAACCCGAGAAAGAGCACGGCGAGTACCGAGTGGACCCAGGCGGCGCTGGCGAAGGAGAACGGTAGTCGCCGAGCCACCAGTTGGCCCTGCGCCGATCCGGCGTGCGGACCCGAGCCCGTGGTGGCCGTGCCCGCGATGAGCACGAGGATGAAGGGTATCCAGAGCAGGCGCGCGATGAACCGGAAGTGCGGGTCGCGTACGTCGGCGCGGGCGTCGGGTCCGTAGACGTACTTGGAGCGGTGGTAGAGAATCGCTCCGACCACCACCATCGCGAGCGACAGGATCATGTGCAGCGAGACCAGCCACGGATTGAGCTTGGAGTAGACGACGAAGGCGCCGAGGATCGCGTCGGCGAACACGCCGAGCACCAGCAGACCGGCGAAGCCAATGAGATCGCGGCGCCGCTCGGTCCGTAGCCACGCGGCAACCAACGTCACGGCGGTCACGATCACGAGCGCGATGGTGACGATCCGGTTCGTGTACTCGATCAGCGGGTGGATCGACCACGATCCGGCGATCTGGTGGCGGTAACAGGTGGGCCAGTCGGGACAACCTAGGCCAGAACCGGTCAGGCGAACTGCGCCGCCGGTCAGCACGATCACGATCATGGACAGGAACGAAGCGAAGGCGAACCAGCGGAACCTCGGTGGCGAGACACGGAACCGGGGCGTCAGAGTCACCCCCGCAGCCTACGTAAGTCGGCACTTCTAGACTGCCACCTATGACCATTGGGGTGTCGAAGGGCTTTTCGACCACGGACGTGCTGAAGGGCTACCTCGCCCTCACCAAGCCGCGCATCATCGAACTGCTGTTGGTGACCACGATTCCGACGATGGTCGTCGCCGCCAACGCCATCCCGAGCCTCTGGCTCATCGTGGACACTCTGATCGGTGGGACCCTCGCCGCGGCCGGGGCCAACGCCTTCAACATGGTCATCGATCGCGACATCGACGCCATCATGGAGCGCACCAAGCGCCGCCCGCTGGTTCGAGGTGTCATGAGCCCGCGCGCGGCGACGGTGTTCGCGCTGGCGATCGAGGTGGTCGCCTTCGCGGTCCTCGCCGTCTGGGTCAACCTGCTCGCGGCGTGGCTCGCCGTGGCCGCGATGCTCTTCTACGTGTTCGTGTACACGATCTGGCTGAAGCGACGCAGCAAGCAGAACATCGTGATCGGCGGTGCGGCGGGAGCAGTGCCGGTGCTGGTCGGGTGGGCCGCGGTGACCGGGAGCCTGTCGTGGACGCCGGTGCTGTTGTTCCTCGTGGTCTTCATCTGGACCCCACCGCACTTCTGGGCGCTCGCCGTTCGCTACCGGGACGACTACAGCGCCGCGCACGTGCCGATGATGCCCGTCGTCGCGTCGCTTCGGCGCACGACCCTCGAGATCCTCGTCTACACGGTGATCATGTGGGTGCTGACGGTCCTGATCGGCCCCGTCGCCCACCTGGGGTGGATCTACGCCGTCTCGTCGATGGTGCTCGGCGCGATCTTCACGTTCTACGCGATGCGCCTGTTCCGTCACGCGGTCCACAACCGTGCCGACGCGGGCGAAGCCATGCGCCTGTTCCATTTCTCTATAACGTACCTAACGGCTCTCTTTGTACTCATGGCGGTGGATGTCCTTGTCAAAGCTCGTTGAGAAGTGGCGGCGGGGGCACCCCTCGCCGATGATGTTCGTCTCGCTCGGCATCGGCACCGCGGTCGCCGTCGCACTGATCGTCGTGGTCTCACTCCTGACCGGCGGCCGCTCGTCGGCCAACGCCCTGGTGGGTACCGAAGCGCGCGCCTTCACGCTGCCCACGCTGTCCGGGGGCTCGGTTTCGGCGCCCTACGCGACCGGCCGGCCCACAGTGCTCGTCTTCATGGCGAGCTACTGCGCTCCGTGCCGGGCGGAGCTGCCCCACCTGGTCAGCTACTTGCGCGACCACTCGACGGGCTCGGTTCGCGTGATCGGCGTCGACACGAGTGACCAGCGCCCGGCCGCGCTCGCCTTCGTCCATCACGACGCGGTCCCGTTCCCGGTGGCCTTTGACCCCAACAGCACGGTGGCGACGTCGTTCCAGCTGGTGGCGATCCCCGACACCGTCTTCGTCAACGCCCAGGGCAAGGTCGCGAACGTGGTCATCGGCAAGATCACGCCCCAGGAGTTCGCGAGCGACGTCGCCGCGATCAACGGCTAGCCGCTCCGCCTCACGTCACTCGTCGCGGCGACCGACTGGTCAATCGAAGCGGAAGGTGCGCGCCGCGAGTAGCGGCGCGCCTAACGCCCAGAGGAGCAGCGAGACCCAGTCGACACCCGTCGGGGCGAGGCCGAGGCCGAGAATCCGGTGCAACGCCTCGGCGAGGGATCCAGAGGGCAGGGCGACCACGATCCGTCCGACCAGGCTCGGTAGCGACGTCACCGGCACGACGATGCCCGAGAGCAGCAGCAACACCAGGTAGAGCCCGTTGCTCGCCGCGAGGTTCACTTCGGCCCGCAGCCACCCCGCGAGACCGAGTCCGATGCCGGCGAGACCCATCGAGCCGAGCAGGATCACCACCACCACCGTCGC
>JAKAZI010000006.1 GCA_021809495.1 Actinomycetes bacterium
CAAGGTCGATACGCGCACCGGCGAATACATCACGCGCGCCTAGTGGACGATCTCGGCAGTCAACGTCATCGAGCCCGGGAACGGGCCCTCGAGATCCTCTACGAGGCCGCGATGAAGGGTCGCTCAACCGTTGAGATCCTGCCGAGGTTGACCCTCACCCCCGACCCCTACACGGTGCGCCTGGTGGAGTCGGTTGAGGCCAACGAGGCACGCGCCCTCCAACTCATCGGTGACAACCTGGTCGACTGGACGATCGAGCGACTGGCGATGATCGACCGGCTCGTGATGATCCTCGCGATCGCCGAACTCCTGCTCGCCGACCCGCCACCGACCGCGGTCGTGTTGAATGAGGCGGTGGAGCTCGCTCGCACCTTCTCCACGGAGGACTCGCCATCCTTCGTCAACGGCGTGCTCGCGGCGTGCGTCGACGAACTCGGTTGATCGACTGGACGGTTCATCATGCCGGGAATGAGTCAGCGATCGATTGACCTGACCAACCCCTTCGCCGTGTCGCTCTTTCGGCACGCGAGTCTGGTCACGATGTTGCTCTGGATTGGCGTCGCAGCCCTGGCGTTCATAGTCATCGCTGCGGCTAGCGGCCGGATCACGCGATTCAACCTCTCGTCGGCGGGACTCGCCGAGCCCCTTTCGCGGACGTACCTGCGCGTGGGTATTGGCCTGCTGTGGTTGCTCGACGGCGTCTTGCAGTTCCAAGCCTCGATGCCCCTCGGACTCGCGAACGCCGTCGTCGCCCCGATGTCGCGAAGCACGCCGGCGGCGCTGCGAACGCTGATCGGATACTTCGTCAATCTCTGGAATAGTCACCCGATCACCCTGGCCTCGGGGGTGGCGTGGCTGGAGATCGGACTCGGTCTGCTCCTGATCGTCTCTAACGGACTGACCGGCCGGGTCGCGGGATCGGTGTCGGCCCTCTGGGCGGCCCTGGTGTGGTTGGTGGGCGAGGGCGCTGGCGGGCTCTTCGTGCACGGGGCGACGATCCTGTTCGGTTGGCCGGGCGCGGCCCTGCTCTACGCGTACGCGGGCGTGTGGCTCGCGCTCGACTACGAGCGATTTCGAAATTCGTTCTCACTGGTCACGAGGCGCTCGCTCGCCGTGGTGTTGGCCCTCGCCGCCGTTGAACAGACGCTGCCCGCCGCGGGTTTTTGGCACGGCGGACCGACCAACGCCCTGACCCGGATGACCAGCTACATGTCGGCGATCGAACAACCGCAGTGGCTCGCTTCATTGGTGCGCGGCGCCGGCTCGATCGCATCGACCATGGGCGGGGGCTTGAACGTCGTAATCCTGCTCTGGCTCGTTGTCAGCGCGCTGGGCCTGTGGCTCTCGGCGCCCCTGGCGCGCCGTTGGCCCGTCTACACAGTGGTGGCCGGGTGCGTGGTGCTCTGGCTCGTGGCACAGGACACGGGGCTCTTTGGAGGGCTATCCACCGACGTGAATACGTTGGCCCCCCTGGCGCTGGTGACCTGGAGTGTTGCGCCACCGCGGAGCGGTGTTTCGTCCTCACGCCGAACGCTCTATCGAGACGTACGCAACAGCGCGGGATCCGTAGTCGCCGCTTTCGCGGCGGCGATGGTGGTCGTGGCGAGCGTGGCCATGGGTGTTGCCGTCGCGACGGGCACCGAGACCACGCTCTTCATCGCCCAGAACGGCCCGGCGAAGGCCGTCAATGCGCCGGCCGTGCCGTTCACGCTGACCGATCAGTTCTCGCGTGCCTACACCCTGGGCGAGCATCGCGGACGAGTCACCCTGCTGACGTTCCTCGACCCGAACTGCTCGGCGAGCTGTCCACCGGTCGCGAGCCAGATCGCTCAGGTTCGCCACGACTTCGCCGCCAACGCCAAGCTGGACATCGTTGCGGTCGCGGTCGACCCGTATCACGAATCGCTCCGCGACGTTCGCCGCTACATCGATACCCAGGGGCTCGCGCGGGTGGCGAACTTCTATTTCGTGACCGGACCGCGGGTGGCGCTACGCAGGGTGTGGCGTGACTACGGGGTCAGTGTCGTGATGACGCCGTCCGAGGCGGTGAGCGTGCACTCGAACGTCATGTTCATCGTCGCCGCCAACGGCCACCTTCATTGGATAATCCCTGATAATCCGCTTTCGAGTCGCGCAGGGATCGCGTCCGCGGTCTCAGAGTTGCGAGACCTCCTCGTCTACGAAGGCGTTCACTGACGACCTCACAGCGTGTGTCCTATTTGGACCCACCGGTTCGCCTTGACCAACTGAACCAAGGGGCCCAGCGGTGCTTGCTCGCCGTCCGACTTCCCAGATGATGCCTCATCTGAGTCCTCGGTTCCGACCCAGGGCCCTCATCACAGAGTCGTGATGGCTGTGCGGGTGACGATCGGCTCTTCCCGCGTGCTTCGCGGTGCAGATCCCCGTGGGATCAGGCGGTCGAGCGAAGCGCAACGCGCGTTGGTCCCAACGGTGTCACGGTCGAAGGCTTGTTGGGTTGCCAACGGGCCAGGTTGATGGCCGCGTTGAGGTCGCGGTCGAGCACCAGCCCGCAGGTCCCACAGGAGTAGGTCCGCGTCGACAGGTCGAGGTCGTTCTTGAGCCCGCCGCAGCCCGAGCACGTCTTGGAACTCGGAAAGAACCTGTCCGCCACCCGCACTTCGACCCCGTGCCAGCGGGCCTTGTAGAGGATCTGACGCGATAGCTCTCCCATCGCGGCGTCCGAGATGGACCTCGCCAGGTGTCGGTTCCTCACCATCCCCGCCACGTTGAGGTCCTCGATCACGAGGACCTGTGCTCGGTCCACCAGGGTCTTCGAGTCTTGGTGGACGAGATGTCGCCGCGCGTTGGCGACCTTTCGATGTCGTTTGGCGAGTCGGGCCCTCGCTCGTTGGCGGCCTTTGGACCCCGGTGTGGTTCTGGCCAGGGCCTGGTTGGCCGCCTTGAGCGCGGCTTGCGCTTGCTTCAGTGTTGTCACCCCCTCGAAGCTCTCGAAGGGAACACCGTTGGCGTCCGCGGCGACAGCAAGGGAGGTAATCCCTCGGTCGACGCCGACGGGAACGGCGTGACGGTTGGAACGGCTGCGCTCGGCCTGGTGCAGCTCGGCGGCCACGCCGGTCAGTGACACCGTCCAACGACCCGCGCGCTGGGTCAGCGTCGCGGAGTAGATGTGGAAGCGCCCGGCATCGATCATGCGGCGGACCTTGCGGGTGGGGCCGAAGAGTTTCACCGGTCCGAACTTGGGCAGTCGCAGGTGCGAAGGATCGCTGAAGCGGATGGGCTGGCTGGTGGGCGGACGACCTGGCGTCGCGCGGTTGCGCAATCGGAAGCTCGGGGTCACCTTGTCCTTCGCCTGGAAGCGCGGGAACCCGACGGGTGTTCCGCTGCGCTCCCCACGTCGTGACGCCGAGAAGTTCTCGAGGGCCCGGGCCGCGTCCACGCTGGCGCACTCGAAGACGTCGTTGGGCAGTTCGTGGCGCCAGGCCAGGCCGCGACTGCCATCTTCGTTGACCGGTGAGTCATCAGACTCCCCGTTCTTCCAGGCGTTGAACTCGTTGATGAAGGAGAAGGCCGCCCAGGACAGCGATGAGGTTGCAGGTTCGCCAGATTCACCGCTCTCCGAGAGAGCATCTCGCTCGGCCGACCTAGCGTCCAGGTTGGCCATGACCCGTGCCAAGTGGTGGTTCAGTGTGAAACGACGAGCGCCGGCGCACTTGGCGAGGAGAATCCTCTGCTCGACGTTCGGGTCGAGGGCGAACTGGAACGTGACGGCCCGCGAAAGTGCCTGACCGGTGTGAGAGATGAGCGGTGTTGTCGGTCTTTGGGCCATCCAAACCAGTCTTCAGCCTGGTAGTGACACGCCACTTGGCGATGCTGAGTTGGCGGCGGCGGTTTCGTATCCCTTCCCCAGCAGAAGAGGGGCATTTCGCCGTACACACTTGATCAGAGGGTGAGTACGATGACCACCGCAGCGCCCGGACTCTCGACCAGAATGGACGACATGCGCGAGTACCAACAGTTCGCCCAGTTCTACGACGCCTTGATGGGCGACGGTTCATCGCGAAGCGCACGGATTCTCGAGGCAATTGACCACTTCAACGTCGATGCCACGTCGCTCCTAGAACTCGGATGCGGCACCGGTTCGGTGCTAGAGGGTCTGGCTTCGATCCCACGGTTGGTAGGGCTTGACACTTCTGCGCAGATGCTGAGTGCCGCTACCGCCAAAGTACCGAGCGCCGAACTTGTGCTTGGCGACATGACCAACGTCAATCTTGGGACCACGTTCGACGTCGTCGCTTGCGTCTTTGACACGGTGAATCACTTGGTGAACTATGAGTCCTGGGAGTCATTGTTCGCGGGCGTCGCACGACATCTGAGGCCCGGGGGTCTGTTCATCTTCGATCTCAACACGATTGGTCGACTGCACCAACTCGTCGCCAGTCCTCCGTGGGTCCACGACTTCGACGGCAACACGCTGATCATGGATGTAAGGAGCGATGGCGATGAGGTCACCCTTTGGGACATCAGGGTTTTTGCGCCTGCAGGCAATGGAGGGTTCAGGCTGCATCAGGAGAACATCCGCGAGCTCGGCGTGGCGCTCGATACGGTCCGGACCACTCTCGCCACTGATTTCCACTTGCTCCGCGAAGAGGACGACTCGGGAGGTCCCCCGTCCGACGAGTCCTCTCGTGCCTACTTCGTTTATCAACGCCTAGCCTGATCCGGGCAAGCCCAGCCAGCGTCTTGGCTGAAGTAGAACGGCACTTGTGGATTGGATGCCGCAGTCCTTTGCGCGGCGAGAAGCCCCGTAGTTCATGCGATTCGTTCCGATGCGGCGCAGAACCGCCGCCGACTCAGCACAGCGCTCGAAGGACCTCACTGATAGAGGCAATGTGCAACCACCCTGTGGCCGAGTCCACGGTGTTCTCGAAGCTGCGCGCCAGGCGTCGCCGTCGTACGAAGTGGCCGTGGGCGACCTCGACCCGCCAGGCGTGATGGATGGGTCGAAAGACTTTGGCACCGTGCTCGTTGCGCGGTGGCTGGTCCCATCCAACCCGGCGAACCTCGTAGTTGAACCTGGCCGACAGCCGCGTGGCGGAAGACGGCGCCGTGCCACGGTCCATGAGCACGAGTTCCAGTCGTTCGTCAGCGACGCAACGGGCGAGGTCGTCGAGAATCTGTTCGACGGCGCTCGCTTCGGACGTTGAAGCCGGGACGACTCTCACGCAGAGCGGCAGCCCAGTGACGTCCACGCAGACGATGCGCTTGGCGCCGTTGGTCCGGCCGAAGTGTCCGCCCTGGTTATGGAAGGTGGAGCCCCCGTTCGAGGCGCCTCGTGTCAAGTGGGTGTCGATTACCACCATCGAAGGCAGGGGTTCCTTGCGGCCGAGGGCGATCCGTGACGAAGCGTGCAGCGCTGTGAGAACCCTGGTCCACGTTCCGTTCCTTGACCAACGGCGAAACTGGGACCAAACCCGAGTCCACGGACCGAACTCGTTTGGCAGGTATCTCCACTGACACCCAGTGTGCGAGATGTAGAGCATCGCATCGACGACGTGGCGCAAGTCATCACCGTGTTTCGGCCCTCGTTTGGAGGGAACCAGCAGGAGGGGTTCCAGCACGTTCCACTGGGAGTCGGTCAGATCGCTTGAATAGATCACGACTTGACGGTGACGATTGCGGCTCATGGCGCACTCGCCAAATAGAACACAGCCTCTCAGGGCGACGGCGCAGTGTCGCCGTGGCGATCATCGTCGTGGACCGAACGGAGGTATTCGTTGTACGCCGCGAGGGAGTCGTCAGGCTCGTCGCGAGGAGTCGATGACTCGCTCGCGACGCGCTGGGAGGATTCGCGGCGTTCATCGCTGAGAAGTTTCTTCCACACGTACACGGCGTATCCAGCGAAAATCGGCCACTCGAAAACATAGGCCCAGGACAAGCGATTCCCGCCCATCGCCCGACGAATTTCGACGTAGAACGCCGAGAAACAGATGGCTTCTGCGAGCACGAGACCCATATGAATTACAAGAGGATTCTTAGTCTCGCGCTTCACCAACACCAACTGTATAAAAGTCGGGAATTACTCTCTGTCTGTCGATACGTCTACGTCGATTCATGAGGAGTGCGGTATGTCGATTCGCGGAAGATTAGCCATCGTAGTCGTGCTGTTCCTGGTCGCGGTCGGCCTCATCGTGTGGAGCGTTGCCTCGTTCCTCACTCCGGGTACGCCAGGCGGCGTGATGAACTTCACCAACACCCAAGCGGCGGGTCAGCCGGTCGACCTCACGGTGCAGAGCGTCGGGGCGATTGGGTTCGGGCCGCACCCGACCTGGGTCTCGTACCTCGTTAAGGACCCCCACACCCACCGGTGGGTCCAGGACACCACCTGGCAGCTGCCGGCCCACACCGTCGTGCACATGACGGTTCTGCAGTACGACACCGGCAGTCCGCTGCGCAATCAACAGTGGGGACAGGTCGTCGGTACGCTAACCGGCACCGCCAACCTGAACGGCCACCCGTTCAGCGTCTACGACTCCAATACGGGTAACGGGGTTGGACACACCTTCGCCGTTCCCGCCCTCGGCTTGAGTGTGCCGATGATTGGGGTGGCCGCCAACGCCCAGGTCTGCGGTTCGAGTCCGTGCCAGACCAGCTCACCGCACAACACGATCACGTTCAGCTTCAAGACTCCCGGAGCGGGCAGTTACTCCTGGCAGTGCTTCGTCCCGTGCGGACTCGGCTATCTGTACGGCAATGGAGGACCGATGGCGACCCAGAACTACATGGGCGGATTCCTGGAAGTGGTGCGATAACTATGACAGCGGAGAATGCAGCCATGAATGAGACTCATCACCTGCGGCGCATGACCACGATCTGGATCGTGCTCTCGGTTGCGGCGGACCTACTGTTCTGGTTCCTCGTGGGTCCGCACGTGCCACCGGGGCGAATGACCGACATGGCGACGTCGAACCAGTTCGACTTCAACGTCTTGTTCGTCATCGCGATACCGGTACTCATCGGCGTGTGGATCTACCTCGCCTACGCGATCGCGGTCTGGAGTGCGAAGCGGGGAGGTCCCGAACCGGTGGGCGGGGAGGCCGCACGAACGAATCGCACCGCACAGGTTGCGTGGATCACGATCACCTCAGTCGTCGTGATCTTCTTGGCCGGTTTCGGTACCGTCGAGCTGGTGGTCAACCACGGCTCGGGTGGTGGGGAGGGGCCCAACCCAGTGTGGTCGCCCGCGGGCGCGATCAAGGCCGAGACCGCGGCCCTGGCCGGGACGGGGACCTGGTCGCCCAACAGCAACCAGGTCCTCCCGGTCCAGGTCATCGCCCAGCAGTGGAAGTTCACCTACCGGTACCCGACCTTCGGCGGATTCGAGACGTCACAGCTGGTCTTGCCCGTGAATACGACGATCGCCTTTAACGTGACGTCCCTCGACGTCATCCACAGTTTCTGGGCCTACCAACTGAGCGTGAAGGCCGACGCCAACCCCCAGATCAACGACGTGGCCTACGCCACGACGGACCAGACCGGTCAGTTCACCGTTCGCTGCAGCGAGCTCTGTGGAATCTGGCACGGCTCGATGTACAACTACGGCAACGTGGTCTCCCAGCAGAAGTTCATGCAGTGGGCGCAGTCCACGGAAGCGGCGAACGCCGCCAACACGAAGTTCCTGCCGCCGTTCGCGTGGACCTACGTGCCAGACGCCAATGGCGCCTCGGGCGGGTACTACCCTGACGGCACGGCGACGCCCTACAGCTCGGTGGAGACCTATGGCGCAAAGCAGCCGGCCTCGTGAACGGCGCGGCGATGACGAGTAACGCAATGGCTATGACAGAAATGGAGAATGGGCGATGACGGAACGTCCTTTGGCGACGACCGGTGATACGTCGACGGCGTCGCGCGTGCCATGGACACAGCGTCCGGGCTGGATGAGTCAACACCTCGGTACGGCGATCGTCCTCGGGGTACTCGGCTACCTCTTCGGACACTGGTTGGGCAACTCGATCTCGAGCGGCTACGCCTACATCGCCAACAGTGGCCAAAACTCGATCGCTGACGCACTGGCGCTGATCTTCGGTGTCGTGGGTTGGTTGCTCGGTATCGGGGCACTCAACTATCCGCTGGCGAAGTTGACCGGACGCCAGCCGGAGAAAGAAACCGAGATTGAGCACTGGTCCAAGTACTTCCGCTACAGCACCAATCACAAGACGGTCGGGCTGCAGTACGTGGTCGGCGTCTTGTTGTTCATGTTCACCGGTGGCCTGCTCGCCATGGCGATTCGCACCGAATTACTGAATCCCACGACGCACTACTTCAGCGCTGACACGTACATCAAGATCGTCAGCGAGCACGGCACGATCATGATGATGATGGCCACGTCCATCGTCGTGGGCCCGCTCGGTAACTATCTCGTTCCGCTCATGATCGGTTCGCGTCGGATGGCCTTCCCGCGCATCGAGGCGTTCAGCTTCTGGATCTTCGTGGCGGGCTACATGGTGATCTTCTCGGCGTTGCCCTACGGGGGCTTCCCGACGGGCTGGACTGGCTACGCGCCGCTGCAGACCCAGGCGGGCCCGGGGATGGTGTCCTACCTCTTCGGATTCGCCGTCATCGGCATGGGCATGATGGCGGCGGGCTTTAACATCGCGGTGACGATCATCAACTATCGCGCACCCGGTATGACGTGGAGCCGCTTGCCGATCTTCGTGTGGTCGATCTTGGCGACCGCGGCCCTGCTCACCCTGGCGACGCCAACGCTCTTCGCAGCGGGCCTGTTCGGGCTTCTCGACAAGACCGCCCAGACGGCGTTCTACGTGACCGAGCACGGCGGTAGTTCATACCTGTGGGAGAACCTCTTCTGGTTCTTCGGACACCCCGAGGTCTACATCATGGCGCTGCCGGGCTTTGGCATCGTCGGAGAGATACTGCCGGTGTTCACGCGCAAACCGCTCTTCGCGTACAAGGTGGGTGCCGCGGGGATGATCGGTGTGTCCTTGCTGTCCTTCTTCGTCTGGCAGCACCACCTCTTCCAGAGCGGTATCAACCCGGACATGCGCCCCTTGTTCATGCTCACGACCGAGCTGATCTCGATCCCGACCGGATTCATCTACCTCGTCGGGATGGGGACGCTCTATAAAGCGAAGATCAGATTCGAGATACCGATGCTGTTCGCGATGGCGCTCTATTTCAACTTCCTGATCGGTGGCGTCACCGGCGTGTTCCTGTCCGACGTTCCGGTGAACGTGACGGTCCACGGTGGGTTCTTCGTGCTGTCGCACTTCCACTACACCATCATGGGCGGACTGCTCTTTGCCTTCATGGCCGGCCTGTACTACTGGCTGCCCAAGATGACCGGGCGGATGATGAACAAGAAGATCGGGCTGTGGCACTTCTGGACGATGTTCATCTTCTTTAACCTGACCTTCTTCCCGATGTTCATCATTGGTTTGCTCGGTCAGCCGCGGCGGGTGTTCACGTACGCGAAGAACCTCCAGGGCCTGAACGACTTCTCGTCGGTGAGCGCGTTCCTGCTGGGCTTCTCGTTCCTCATCTTCTTCTTCAACCTGGTGTGGTCGCTCTACATCAGCCCACAGAAGGCGCCCGCCAATCCGTGGGAATCGTTGGGCTTGGAGTGGCAGACGGCTAACCCGGTACCCGAGTACAACTTCGAACGGATTCCGGTGATCCTCACCGACCCGTATCACTACAGCGAGGCGAACGCGCCGGCGGTTGCCGACTTGGGCGAAGAGGAACTCGTACCGGTCGTGTCGTCCCATGACGGCAACGGCGCGGCGTAGGAACGGAGATCAGCTGATGAGTGGAACTATGAGACAGTCAAACGGGTACACCTCAACCCCCGAAGAGGACGAGTTCGAACTTCGCGCGCACATCGGTTCGGTGTGGTCGGGCGGGCGACTCTTCATCGGGATGTACACCTTCTTGCTGGCGTCGCTCGCGTTCGCCTACTTCTACCTGCGTTCGAGCAACAACGGTCTGCTGTGGCGCCCTAACCACGTCACGGCGCCGACCGCCTACGGCTGGACAATCGTCTCCCTGACGGTCCTGGGCGCCCTGATGGCGATCTTCGGACAACGGCGACTGCGCAAGGGCGCAGTCGTGGACTGGCAGGTCGCGGGCTGGACCGCACTCTTCGCCGCAGTCCTGGCGCTGGTGCTGCAGATCTGGGAGCTGACGGCGTTGTCGTTCTATCCCGGTTCGAGTGGATACGCATCGACCTTCATTGGCTTCGTGGTGATCAACATCGCGACGCTCGTCGTTGGCGCGTACTGGCTCGAGACGGCCCTCGCGCGCTCGTTGCGACTCCATCGTGAGATCGGCGGTGACCGGCCCGAGCTCTCCGCACACGCGACGGCTCAGTCGTTCCGCGCGAACATTTCGGCGATGACGTATTTCTGGGGCTTCATTGGCCTGAGCGGGGCGTTGTTCTTTGCCATGTTCTATCTGCTGTAACCCGAGCGAGACGAGAGGAGGTAGCGATCGTGCAGGGAGTTGACATCTATATCGGACCGCAGGTCCAGACGATGGTGGTCTTACTCGGCGTGTTGTTCGGGGTGCTCATCTGGGGATTTTTCCAGCGCCACCCGTCGGAGTAGCGGAGCGCCGGTAATGGTGAAGCACCGGAGGTTGCGCGATGCGCTGGCGGTGCTGGCGATCGCGTGGTGGTTCCTGTGGCTGATTCCGCCCCTCGGATCGTGGGCTCGACGGTACGAGTTCGTTCAGACCCTGCAGTTCGACTCGTTCGCCCTCGTGGCGCCGGCGCTCTTCGTGGCCGGGGCACCGTGGCGTCGTTTGGGCGTTCAACGATGGCCGATCTGGTCGCACTCGACCACGGCCACCGCGTTCGCTCGGGGCCCGGACCCCGACCAGCCCCCCGTGGCGACGGCCGGCATCAACCACGGCCGCTCGATTGCGGGGGCCGGTCTGTTCCTCGTACTCGCCATTGCGTGGCGGGTGCCGCCCGTAGTTGACGCCCTGGTCAGGCACGGGTGGTTGACGGCTGTGGAGTTCCTCACGCTCGGGGTCAGTGGCGTCGTGCTCTTTCGCGACCTGATCGAGTCGCCGCCGTTGACGCCGAGGGCCAGTCGACCGTACCGGATTGGGATCTCCGCGGTCGTGATGTGGGTGATCTGGATCATCGCCTACATGAACGGTATGTCTCGCTCGTCGTGGTACCACGCGTTCATCCACGTGTCGGGTAGGGGGCCGTCGCTCGCGGCCGACCAGCAGTTGAGCGTTGGGTCGATCTGGATCGTCTCGGCGGCGGTGTTCTTACCGATCGTCTTTTGGAACTTGGTGCAGTGGCTCCAATCCGAGGAGGATCCCGACGCCGAACTGTACCGTTTAGTGCGGCGCGAACGGGCCCGCGGTTTCTTCGGTTCGAAGAATTAGTTAGGTCCCGAGCAGCGCGGTGAGCCGGGGCACATTGACGGAGGTCAACGTGACGCCGACGAGGTGGCTCGCTTCGCTAACCAGTTGGTTGATGCGCGCGCGGTCCTGGGCCAGGTAGCGCTGACGAATGGTCAGGTCGTGCACCCACTTCTGGTTGGTTGGCTGTTGGACCGCCATGTAGATGTCGTAGATGGCGTCCTTGGCGTCATTGGTGGTCCAGGTGATGACGACGGAGTACATGGCGTCGATCTTCTTGCCGGCCGCGGTGTCGATGGGCTGGATGTTGTTCGTGAGGTCGTAGATCGGCCCGCTGGCCAGGGTGCAGGAAGTCTGATCCTGGAGCAAGAGGTTTGGGGCCTGTTTGAGATTCTCAGCGCTCAAGGTCCCCGATCGGAGCCGGTTGTAGATGAGGAAACTCTCGTGCAGCGCGTAGGTGCACGGAGCGATGTCGTTGTTGATGAGCGTGATGGTGCCGTTTTGCTGAGCCGCGTCTTCACTCTTAGACACGGCGTGGGGTAGGTCCGAGACGACCGACACGGCGATCGCGACGAGTACGACCAGCGAGATCAGGAACCAGGGACGCCGGTACCAGACGGCCTTGACGGTCATCAACGACGAGGCCGGCATCGAAGCGGGGTCGTACGAACTCGCTCGGACCTCGCTCTCGGGTGTGCTCACGGCAACAGACTACCGGCGACCTCTGCGATTCCAGCGGCGAACGCGTTACGTGATTCGGTGTCGAGCGAGAAGACCCCGCGGCGACTTTCGTTGGCGAACGGCGTCGCCTGGGCGCGCAGAGCGCCACTGGCGCTGATGAAGTACAGCACGTCGTTGTGGAGCGTCGGCGCCGGGGGCCGACCGACGCGAACCTGCACGCCGTAGTGCGTCCAGACGGCGTTCAACTCGTTCAGCGTGCCGGTCAGGAACACGACGTTCGCCCGGTTGACGAGTCCGGTTCGTCGCAATGCCGCTGGCTCGGCGAGGGCTGCGGCGTGGGTGGGGTCGGTATTGACGATCGCGAACTCCACGTGATCGGCCCTCGTGCCGAGCAGGCTGATCGAGGCTCGCAGTTCGGATCCGAGCACCGGGCAGATGTCATTGCACGTCTCGTTGTAGAAGGCGAGGACGACGATTCGCCCGCGTTGGGCGGCGAGTGACCAGGTTGATCCGCGCTGGTCGGTCAGCGTGAAGAGGGGAGCCGTCCGACGGGTGAGCGGCCTCAGGCCGAGGATCGAACGAGGCGTTATCGGTAACGTCGACGGCGTCGTTGCGAGCGGCGCGATGGTCGCGGGTACCTGTCCTGGTGTTCCCACGACGCGTTCGAGCACGACGCCGCCGAGACCGAGTACGACGAAGACCACTACTACCAACAGGATGAACTTGGTCGGCACGGGGGCGCGCCCGGCGCGAAAGGCCGCGCGTCGTTCGTCCTCGGAGATCGTCGTCTTGGGCGGGGCTTCGCCATCGCCCTCGGGCGGCAACTCGGGGCGACTGGTCATCGCACCGCACTCTATCGAAACCCAAAGATTTCTCAGCGTCAGGCGTCCACGACGAGGGATACAGTCTGGTGATGAGTGGTGCGAAGGGTGAGGGCGGGCCCGCGCGGACGTCGCACCGGCTGAGCGGGGCCGATGCGTGGCGAACGCACGTTGTGTTGTTGCTCGGGCTGGCCTTCTGCGCTGTGGCGTTCTGGTTCGAGCTCGGACGCGCCGAAGGTGGCAACACCCTGAGTTGGGCCTACGTGTTCGAGTGGCCACTGCTGGCGGTCTTCGCCGTGTACATGTGGTGGAAGGTTCTCCACGAGGACGCAACGCCACGACGACGGCGAACTCGCGAGCCGGGTCTTGCGCCGCAGTACGACGGGATGCTGAAGGCGTGGCAGGCGCACCAGGTCGAACTCGCCGAGGCGGAGCGGCGCGACGTCGAAGGTGCCGGGCACGCCGATGGCGCGAGCGCGGACCAGTCACCCGCAGAACGGCCCCCGACGGGGACGGATCAGTCGGTGGGGTCGTGAACTACGTCCTAAACCACTGGACCTTCGATCCCATGGTGGTCGTGCTCGCCCTGACGGTACTCGCCCACGAAACGGGACTGCGCCGGTTGGCGAGCCACTCGAGCGCCGCCAACCGCCAGCGTCGGCGCCGCCGGTCGTATCGGTTCTACGCGGGCATGGTGCTGCTGGCGCTTGCGATCGCCTCACCCCTTGACTTTTGGGCGTCTCGCTACTTCTTCGTCCACATGATCGAACACATCGTCATCGCCTTCTTCGTGCCCATGCTCATCGTCATGGGAGCGCCGTGGGTTCCGTTGCTCTTCGTGCTGCGCGTAAACACCCGGCGCCGCGTCGGCCGGTTTCTCTTTCTTCGTCGTTCCACGGGCTGGCTGCGATCCGTCGGCCGCTTCGTGCGCAACCCGTGGTTCGCCCTGGTTGCGATGAACGTCGTCATGTTCGCGTGGCACGTCCCGGCTCTCTTCGACCTCGCCGAGCGCAACCAGTTCGTCCACGTCTGGCTGATGCACGGGAGTTTCGTCGTGGCCGGCACGTTGTTCTGGCTCCAGATCTACCCGTCGGCACCGATGAAACCGGCGAAGGGTGCCGTGTGGAAGATCGGCGCCGTGCTCGTTACCAATGGGCTGATGACGATGCTCGCAATTTCGATGAGCATCCTGACAACCGTGAGCTGGTACGCGATCTACGCTCACGTGCCCGGTGTGACCCTCTCGCCGTTCGCGGACCAACAGATCGGCGCGGCGATCCTCTGGATCTGTGGTGACTTCTGGGCGCTGCCGACCCTGGCCATCGTCATCCGTCGAGCCATCGAGACCGAGGGGTCCATGGGCAGCGTCATCGATCGTCTGACGGGACGGTCCTCGACCCTCGATCTCACGGTCTCGACGCCGGCGCCGACGTCGCGCGTCGACGGTATCCGATAGTCGATCAGCGTCTGGTACTCTGTCTGCGACGTCGTGAAGCGGGTCCCGTGAGGCTCGTACGGCGGGAGGGATTGTGACGAAGACACCGGGTACGCCGAGCGTGCCGACCAGCGAGTTCCACGCCCGTTCACAGTTGCTCTCGCGAGACGATGTTGATCGAGCGCTGCGTCGCATGGCGCACGAGGTGGTCGAACGCAACGCGGACCAACCGGATCTGGTGGTCCTGGGTTTGCAGGTCGGCGGCGTGGCCCTCGCGGAGCGACTCGCCGGCGACGTCGCCTCCATCGGCGCTCTCACGGTCCACGTGGGTCGACTTGACGTGGCCTACTTTCGCGACGACCTCGAGCGGCGGCCGCTGCACGGCGCGACCGCCACGCTGATTCCGGTGGACCTGACGGACCGGACCGTCCTGCTCGTTGACGACGTCTTGTACACGGGCCGCACGATCCGTGCCGCGTTGAACGCGCTGGCCGAATGGGGGCGGCCCCGCGCGATCCAACTGGCGGTCTTGGTCGATCGGGGCCATCGCGAACTGCCGATCCGCGCCGACTTCGTCGGCAAGAACCTGCCTACCGCCCAACACGAGGCCATCGTGGCGACCGTTGATGGGGTCTGGATCGGCGAGGAGGTCAGCGAGTGATCGAGAGCATCCGCGGACGGAGTCTGTTGTCACTGCACGACGTGAGTCGTGACGCGCTGGTCGAGGTGCTCGATACCGCCGAGTCCTTCGTCGAGGTCCACCAACGAACAGTCAAGAAGGTGCCCGCCCTGAAGGGCCGGGTCGTCGCCTCACTCTTCTTCGAGGAGTCCACGCGCACGCGGCTCAGCTTCGAGACGGCGGCGAAACGGCTGAGCGCCGACGTACTGTCGCTGGCGGTGGCGTCGAGCAGCGTGAAGAAGGGCGAGTCGCTGCGTGACACCATCGCGACGATCGACGCGCTCGGACTCGACGCGGTCGTGCTTCGCCATCGCTCGAGCGGGGCCGCCGAACAGGTGAGCCGTTTCGTGCCGCACGTGCGCGTGATCAACGCGGGCGACGGACTGCACCAACACCCGACCCAGGGCCTGCTGGACGCGTTCACCATCCGCCAGGTACTGGCCGAACGGCGCGGTGTCGCCTCGTCGGACACCGGCGCGACGCTCTTTGACGGGTTGCACGTTTTGATCGTGGGCGACATCCTGCACAGCCGGGTGGCGCGCAGCGACGTTGACGCCTACGTCGCCCTCGGCGCCCGGGTGCGCGTGGCCGCTCCCGGGACCCTGCTGCCGATCGACATCGAGACCTGGCCGGTCGAGGTGGTGAGCGATTTCGACGAGGCACTCGAGTGGGCTGACGTCATCGGGCTGCTGCGCCTGCAGAATGAGCGCGGCACGGGTTCGTTCGTGCCGAGCCTCAGCGAGTACACGACAACGTTCGGCCTCACGGCGGCGAGGGCGCGTCGACTGCGCCCCGAGGCATTGATCATGCACCCGGGGCCGATCAATCGCGGCGTCGAGCTCGACTCGATCGTCGCCGACCTACCCGCGGCGATCATCGAACGTCAGGTCAGTAACGGCGTGCCCATTCGGATGGCGGTGCTGTACCTCACCGTCGCCGGAGCGAATCGGGAGGTGGCGTGATGGCATCGGTCGTCGTTCGCAATGGTTTGGTCGTCGGTCCCGAGTCGGCCACGGTGGCCGACGTGCTCGTGGTCGACGGAGTCATCGCGGCGGTTGGGGAGAACCTCGACGCGCCGGGGGGTTCGCGCGTGGTGGACGCGACGGGCTGCTGGGTCGGGCCCGGTCTCGTCGACCTGCACACGCACCTGCGTGAACCGGGCCGGGAGTCGGCCGAAACCATCGAGAGCGGATCGCGCGCCGCGGCGGTCGGCGGCTTCACGGCCGTGGTCGCGATGCCCAACACCGAGCCGGCCATCGACAACGTCGCGTTGGCGACCTACGTCTTGGACCAGGGGTCGCGCGCGCTCGTTGACGTCGCCGTCGCCGGGGCCATCACCCAGGGACGTCGCGGTGAACGGCTCGCGCCGATGGCCGAACTGGCCGCACTGGGCGTTCGGCTCTTCACCGACGACGGTGCGGGTGTCCAGGACGCGGCGGTGATGCGCCGCGCCCTCAGTTACGCCCGGCCGCTCGGGGTGCGTCTCGCCCAGCACTGCGAGGACGCGAATCTGGCCGCCGACGGTTCGATGAACGAGGGAGCGCTCAGCAGCCAGCTCGGGCTGATCGGGCGCCCGGCGGTGGCCGAGGAGATCATGGTCGCGCGCGACCTGGATCTCGTGCGCTTGACCGGCGCGCCGCTGCACTTCTTGCACCTGTCCACGGGGCGCTCACTGAGCATGGTTGGCGCGGCGCGCGACGAGGGACTGCCCGTCACCGCCGAGGTGGCGCCGCACCACTTCACCTTGGATGAGTCGTCGTGTTCGACCTTCGACGCGCACTTCAAGGTCAACCCGCCACTTCGAACACGTGCGGACGTCGCGGCCGTGCGAGCGTCGCTCGTCAATGGCCTCGCCGACGCGGTCGCGACCGACCACGCGCCGCACGCGGCGGAACTGAAGGACCTGCCCTTCGACGAGGCGCCGGCGGGGATGCTCGGCCTCGAGCACGCGGCGTCGCTGACCCACGAGGCGCTCGGCGCAACGCCGGGCGACCCGATTCGATTCTTCGCGTTGCTCAGTCGAAACCCCGCGCGCATCGCGTCACTACGACACGAGGACCGTCGCGCACGACACAGCGGCCACGGCGGGGCCGTCGTCGCGGGTGAGGACGCGAACCTGGTGGTCTTTGACCCCCATGAGAAGTGGGAGGCGAGTTGGGACCGTCTTCAGAGCTTGGCCACTAACTCGCCGTACCACGGTCGTGAACTCACCGGGCGCGTGCGATGCACGATCGTGCGCGGCGCGGTCGTGGTGGACGAGGGAGCGCTCGCGTGAGCCGGAAACCATCGGTTCTCGTACTCGCCGACGGTGCCGTCTTCGAGGGATACGCTGCCGGCTACCTGCCCGACGATGGGGTCACGTCCGGCGAGTTCGTCTTCAACACGGCCCTCAGCGGTTACCAAGAGGTCATCACTGACCCGAGCTACGCCGGCCAGATCGTGACGTTCACCTACCCCCATATCGGGAACTACGGCGTGACCCCGCAGGACGACGAGGCGCAGCGACCGTGGTTGGCGGGTGTGGTCGTACGCGATCTCTCGGTGCGGCACTCGAGTTGGCGGGCCGAGGGGGGCCTGGAGCCCTTCTTGGTCGAGCGCCGCGTGCCCGCCATCATCGGCGTCGACACCCGACGGCTCACCCGCCACTTGCGCGCCCACGGGGCTTTACCGGGCGCCTTCGGACACGCGAGTGTCGACGCGGTCGCCGCGGCGGCCTCGAGCGCCCAGGGAACTGACGGGATGGACTACGTCTCGCTCGTGTCGACGCCGTCGGCCTACAGCCGCGGCGCCGCGCCTCGCCACGTGGTCGCCGTTGACTACGGCATCAAGACGACGATGGTCAACCAGCTCGCGGAACGCTTTCGCGTCACGGTGGTGCCCGCCGCGACCTCCGCCGACGAGATCCGCGCGCTCGCCCCCGACGGAGTCTTCCTGTCCAATGGGCCGGGCGACCCAGCGGCCCTCGGCCAGTACGTGCGCGAGGTGCGCGAGCTCATCGACTCGGTCCCCATCTTCGGCATCTGTCTCGGCCACCAGTTGCTCGCGACGGCCCTCGGGGGCACGACGTATAAGTTGCCCTTCGGTCACCACGGGAGTAATCACCCGGTCCAGGACCTCGCGACGGGGCGGATCGAGGTGACCGCCCAGAACCACAACTACGCCGTGGACCCGGACTCACTGAACGCCGTCGTGAGCCACCTGAACCTCAACGATGGTGTCGTCGAGGGGATTGCCTCGTCCGCGCACCGGTGTTTCTCGGTGCAGTACCACCCCGAGGCGGGACCCGGCCCCCACGACGCCCGATACCTGTTCGAACGTTTCGAGTCGCTGCTTCGCGGCGAAGACCTGAGAGCGCACTGATGCCACGACGCGACGACATCCATACGATCATGGTCATTGGATCGGGACCGATCGTGATTGGTCAGGCCTGTGAGTTTGACTACTCGGGCACCCAGGCCTGCCAGGTGCTTCGTGAAGAGGGATACCGGGTGGTGCTGGTCAACTCGAATCCAGCCACCATCATGACCGATCCGAGCACGGCGGACGTGACCTACGTCGAGCCGCTCGACCTGGGGGTGTTGACCGACATCATCGAACGGGAGCGACCCGACGCGCTCCTGCCGACCCTCGGGGGCCAGACGGCGCTCAACTTGACGATGGCCCTCGTTCACGCCGGCGTGACCGAGCGATTCGGCGTCGAGGTGATCGGTGCTCGCCCGGAAGCGATCGAGACCGCCGAGAACCGCGAACTGTTCAAAGCCGCGATGGCCGACATCGGACTAGGGGTCCCAGAGTCAGGATTCGCCCACGACGTCGCTGAAGCGATCAGTATCGCAGAGCGCATCGGTTGGCCCATCATCATTCGACCGAGTTACATCCTCGGTGGCGCCGGCACCGGGATCGCCGACAACGCTCACGACTTCGCCCGGCTCGCCGCCGAGGGAATCGCCGCGTCACCGGTGGGCGAGATCTTGGTGGAGCGCTCGATCGCCGGGTGGAAGGAGTTCGAACTCGAAGTCATGCGCGACCTGCACGACAACTGCGTGGTCGTGTGCAGCATCGAGAACGTCGACCCCATGGGGGTGCACACGGGTGACTCGGTGACCGTCGCGCCCGCCCAGACACTCTCGGACGTCGAGTATCAGGCGATGCGCGACGACGCCTTCGCCGTGCTGCGCCGCGTCGGCGTTGAGACCGGAGGTTCCAACGTTCAGTTCGCGGTGAATCCGAACACCGGCGAACGACTGGTCATCGAGATGAACCCGCGGGTCAGCCGCTCCAGCGCCCTCGCGTCCAAGGCGACGGGCTTTCCCATCGCCAAAATCGCCGCGCGACTCGCGGTCGGCTACGCGCTCAATGAAATTCTCAACGACATCACCAAGTCCACCCCGGCGAGCTTCGAACCGGTGATCGACTACGTCGTCACCAAGATTCCCCGCTGGGCGTTCGAGAAGTTGCCGGGGGCGTCCCCGGTGCTTGGAACACGCATGCAGTCGGTCGGCGAGGTGATGGCGATCGGGCGAAACTTCGCGGAGTCGCTGCAAAAGGCCATCCGATCCCTCGAGCAGGGCCGTCCGGGTTTCGCCGCGGGGCCCAACCGCGAGTTCGCCGACTTAGACGACCAAGCCCTGTGGCACCGCTGCATGGTGGCCACCCCGGAGCGGCTCTACGCGCTCCACGAGATGTTGTGGCGCGGGGTCTCGGTCGAGGAGCTCGCGGCTCGCACGGGTATCGACCCGTGGTTCGTCGATCAAATGGCCGCGATCGTGGCACTCGAGCGCGAACTGCGAGACGCGGACGTCGAAGCCTTCGACGCCCGCGCGTGGCGTCGGTACCGCCAGTTCGGATTCACGGACTCCCAGATCGCAACGATCAGCGAGACCGACCTGGAAACCGTTCGCACCATGCGACGCGCGCTCGCCCCGGTCACCTTCAAGACCGTCGACACCTGCGCCGCCGAGTTCGACGCGGCCACGCCGTATCACTACGGAACCACCGAAGACGAGACGGAGGTCCGGTCCTCGAGCAAGGATCGCGTGATCATCCTCGGTTCGGGCCCCAACCGGATCGGCCAGGGGATCGAGTTCGACTACTGCTGCGTGCACGCCTCGTACGTGCTGCGCGAGATGGGTTTCGAATCGGTGATGGTCAACTGCAACCCCGAAACCGTGTCGACGGACTACTCGACCTCGGACCGTCTCTACTTCGAGCCACTGACCCCCGAAGACGTGGCCGAGGTCGTCGCGGCCGAACAGGCGGCCTGCGTGGACGGCGCCCGAGTCGTCGGCGTGATCGTCTCCCTGGGTGGCCAGACCCCGCTCAAGCTCGCCCACACCCTGGACCCGAACCTCGTACTCGGCACGCCGGTCAGCGCCATCGACGCGGCCGAGGACCGCGAACACTGGTCGAGCATCTGCAACGACCTGGGGCTGCGTCAGCCGCCGGGCGACGTCGCGGTCACGCTCGAGGAGGCGATCGACGTCGCGACGCGAATCGGGTACCCGGTGCTGGTGAGGCCGAGCTACGTGCTCGGCGGTCGAGCCATGGAGATCGTCTACAACGAGCAGTCGTTGCGCCGCGTCATGAACAACCTGACCGGGAGCCACGGGGCGCTCGCGCGAGAGGGTGGCGTGAGTGCGACGCGGCCCATTCTGCTCGACAGCTTCCTCGAGGACGCGGTCGAGGTCGACGTCGACGCGATCCGCGACGCGCCGGGTGAGACCTACGTGGCGGGCATCATGGAGCACGTCGAGGAGGCGGGTATCCACTCGGGCGACTCCGCGTGCGCGCTGCCGCCCCAGACGCTGTCCGACCCCGTCATCGCGACGCTGCACGACTACACGAAGCGAATCGCCGATGCGTTGGGCGTGGTTGGGCTCGTCAACGTCCAGTACGCGGTGAAGAACGACGAGGTCTTCGTCTTGGAGGCCAATCCTCGGGCGAGCCGGACGGTCCCCTTCGTCGCGAAGGCGACCGGCGTGCCCCTGGCCCAGATCGCCGTGCGCGTCATGCTCGGCGAGTCGCTCGCGTCCCTGCGCGAGGCCGGTGTCGTCCCCTCGGCGACGCCGCACCCGTCGTACGTCAGCGTGAAAGAGGCAGTGCTGCCGTTCAATCGATTCCCGGACGTCGACACGATCCTCGGACCCGAGATGCGCTCGACCGGCGAGGTGATGGGCATCGGCGAAAGTTTCGGCATCGCCTTTGCGAAGTCCCAGCTGGCCGCGGGCACCGGTCTGCCCGACAGCGGTGAGGTCTTCCTCTCGCTCGCCGATCGCGACAAGGTGGGCGGACTCGCCCTCGCGCGTCAGCTGCTCGACCTGGGGTTCACGATCGCCGCGACGGTGGGAACGGCGGGCTACCTTCGCTCCAACGGCGTGACCGTCACGACGCTCGTCGGCAAGGTCGGCCTCGGCGACCTGGGCGCGGACGCGGTCACCCTGATCGCCGACGGCGCCGTTCACCTCGTGGTCAACACGCCCTCGGGCGGCGACGCGATGCTCGACGGTGCCCAGATTCGCCACGCCTGCATCACCCACGGCGTGCCCTGCCTGACCACGCTCAGCGCGGGTCTCGCCGCCGCGCGTGGAATCGCCGACACCCGGGCTCACGGCTGGCGGGTCCGTTCGCTCCAGGAATTGCACCGATGAGCGAGGTCTCGCTCGCTACGAGGGTGGGATCGGTGACCCTGGGCTCTCCGATCCTCACCGCCGCGGGCACCGCGGGATTCGGGGTCGAACTCGCCGGCTACGGCGACCTCAGTCGTCTCGGCGCCCTGGTCACCAAGTCACTGGCGAGCTTCGACTGGCCGGGGAATCCCGCGCCTCGGGTCACCTCGGTCGACGAACACCTGGTGAATTCGGTTGGGCTGGCGGGGCCGGGCGTGGCGGCGTGGCGTCGAGACTACGAACCCGCTCTCGTCGCCGCGGGCGCCACGGTCGTTACGTCGATTTGGGGGCGCAGCGCCCAGGAGTTCGCCGCGGCCGCTGACGCCCTGGCCGACTCGTCGGCGGTCGCCCTCGAGGTGAACGCGAGTTGCCCGAATCTCGAGGACCGTTCCACCATGTTCGCCCATTCCTCCGAGGCGACGGCCGCGCTCGTTCACGCCACGGTTCACACGGGGCGGCCGGTCTGGGTCAAGTTGAGCCCGAACACGCCCGACCTGGTGGCGATCGCCGCCGCGGCGGTCGACGCGGGCGCCGAGGCCGTGGTACTGGTCAACACGTTGCTCGGTCTCGCGATCGACCTCGAGAAACGCCAGCCGGTCCTCGGCGGCGTCGGCGGGGGGGTGAGCGGGCCCGGTATCCACCCGGTGGCCCTGCGCGCCGTCTACGACTGTCATCGAGCGTTGCCCGACGTGCCGATCGTTGGCGTCGGTGGCGTTCGCAGCGGCGAGGGCGCCGTCGCCATGATGATGGCCGGGGCGAGCGCCGTCGAAGTCGGCACGGCGATCTTCGCTTCGCCGCGCGCGCCGTGGCGGATCCAGCGCGAACTCGTCGGGTGGCTGTCGAGCCACGGTGTCGGGTCAGTCGACGAGATAATCGGAGCGGCCCATGGTTGAATCGTTCGGTCAACGCCTACGCACCCTCATCGAGGACCGCGGCCCGCTGTGCGTCGGGGTCGATCCAAGCACCACGGTCATCGAGCAGTGGGGTCGGCGCGATGACGTGGAGGGCGCGGAGTTCGTCGCGCTGTCCGTGGTCGAGGCCGCTATCGGCACCGCCGTCGCGATCAAGCCCCAGGTCGCGTTCTTCGAGCGATTCGGCTCGGCGGGATACCGGATTCTCGAGCGCGTGATTCGCGAGGCCCGCGACGCGTCGCTGATCGTCATCGCCGACGCCAAACGCGGCGACATTGGTTCGTCGGTCGAGGGGTACGCCCAAGCGTGGCTCGCCGACCCCTCGCCGCTCGCGGTGGACGCCCTGACCGCGCATCCCTTTCTCGGAGTCGGCGCCCTGGCGCCGCTCGTGAGCGCGGCGCAGGCGACGGGCCGCGGACTCTTCGTGCTCGCCGGAACATCGAACCCCGAAGGTCGCGCCATTCAGACGGCACTCGTCGACGGCGCACAGAGCGTCGAGGTCGCGGTGCTCGCGGCGATCAGCGAACTGAACGCCAACGGTGACGAGCTCGGCGCGGTCGGCGCCGTGATCGGTGCGACCCGCGAGCGCCCGGCCTTTGACCTGGCGCGACTGCGAGGACCGATCTTGGTTCCCGGGGTTGGCGCGCAGGGCGCGAGCGCGCAGCAGGTCGGACGGCTGTTTAGCGACGCACCCCGAGCATCTATCCTGGTGAACGTGGGTAGAGCAATCCTTGAACGGGGTCCGGACCGTCGAGCGATCCGCGATGTCGCGAGGCGCTGGCGTGATGAAATATCTGGTGCTTTGCCCTAGTTCTACGGTGCATTTGTGCTCGTCACGATGTATTCTGTGCGCGTGACACCGACACCGCCCACATTGTCGCAAGAGCAACGAGTTCAAGCCTCGCGCCTCGCCGTGGCGAATCGTCGGCGCCGCGCTGAGGTGAAACGTCAGATTAAGTCGGGTGAGTTGTCCCTCGAGGAGTTGTTCGAACTCGCCGACCGCGAAGAGTGCGTCGCCCAGATGCGCGCCTACGACTTGATCAGCGCCCTGCCGGCGATCGGTGACGTGAAGGCCGAGCGCATCATGCAAAAGGCCCAAATCGCCAAGACGCGTCGCATTCGCGGGCTTGGCCCCAAGCAGCGCGCAGAGCTGTTTCGAGCCCTTGTGCGCTGAACCGCTGCTGGCGGTGCTGATTGGTCCCGGAGGCGTCGGTAAGGGAACAATTGCGCGGCGACTCACCGAAGTTGATCCTCGGTTGTGGTTGAGCCGCAGTTGGACCACGCGAAACAAGCGCGAGACCGAATCCGGAGACGAGTACGTCTTCGTTGACCACGAGACGTTCGAGCGGGCGATCGACGACGGCCGCTTCCTCGAGTGGGCGCAATTCCAGGGAAATCTGTACGGTACGCCCGTCCCCGCTGAGACTGGCGGTGCGGACGTCTTGCTCGAGATAGAGGTCCAGGGCGCTGAACAGGTTCGACGGCACTACGACGACGTCGTGATCTTCCTCATCGTGCCGCCGTCAATGGACCACCTCGAGGCCCGCTTGCGTGGGCGAGGCGACAGCGAGGACCACGTCCAGCGGCGCCTGCACAGTACCGAGAACGAGATGCGCCTCGGGCAACGACTCGCGACCCACGTGATCGTCAATGATGACGTAGAGCGGGCCACCCGGGAAATCCTCTCTATACTGGAGACGCTTCGACGAGAACGTCGTTCCCTCGCTAAAAAGGACTGAATCCATGGCCGAGCGCCCCTCGCTTGTCGACCCACCCATTGAATCGCTCCTCGCCAAGGTCGGCGACTCCAAGTTCACCCTGGTCGCCGTCTCGGCGATTCGCGCCCGCGAGATCAACGACTACTACAACGGACTTGGGTCGGGCCACGGCTCAATGATCCCGCCCCAGGTGACGTCGCTGTCCAACAAGTCGCTGTCGCTGTCGCTCCAGGAACTCTACGAGGGAAAACTCGAATTCCACCGTCCGACGGCTGAAGAGCTCGAGCAGGAGCGTCGTGACCGCGACGCCGCCCAGGCGCACCAGGACGAGGCGAACGACCTGGACGCCTTCACCGATGCCCTTCGCGACGCCTGATTCGCCAGCGCCTCGCATCGTTCTTGGTGTCGCGGGTGGTATCGCGGCGTATAAGGCGGTTGAGGTACTTCGGCGTCTCCGTGACGCCGGATACCACGTCGCACCGATTCTGACCCCCGACGCGACCCGGTTCGTCGCACCGCTGACCTTCAGCGCACTCGCGAGCGAACCAGCGAGGGTGGGTCTGTATGACGACCCGGAGCTGGCGATCCCGCACACCACGCTCGGCCAGTCGGCCGATCTCATCGTCGTTGCGCCCGCCACGGCCCACCTGATCGCCCGGTTCGCCGCTGGCCTGGCCGATGACTTGCTGACCGCGACACTCATGGCGAGCGCGTCACCGGTACTGCTGTGTCCGGCGATGCATACCGAGATGTGGGAACAGCCCTCGGTCCAGGAAAATCTGGCCACCCTACGGCGTCGCGGCGTGCTCGTGCTCGAACCCGAACGCGGTCACCTGGCCGGCGGCGACGAAGGCGCGGGTCGACTGGCCGAGCCGTCGACGATCGTCGAGATGGCTCGGCGGATCGTGGCGGGGTACCGCGGTGCGTTGACGGGTCGGCGTGTCCTGGTCACTGCCGGGGGCACGCGTGAGCCGATCGACCCCGTGCGCGTAATCACGAACCGCTCATCGGGCCGCCAGGGGTACGCGATCGCCGAAGTCGCCACGCGCCTCGGTGCTTCGGTCACGCTCGTAACGACGACGGACCGGTCGCTCGCCATTGACGTCGTTCGACGAATCGAGGTCGTTGACGTGGTGACCGCGGCCGAGATGCGCGATCGGGTGCTCGAGCTGGCCCCGAGCATGGACGTCATCGTGATGGCCGCGGCCGTCGCCGACTTCACGGTTGACCCGGCACCGAACAAGTTGAAGAAGGCGGCGGGACCGCCCGAGCTGGCGCTGGTGGCGACGCCCGACATTCTGGTCGAGCTCGTTGGCAGTCGACGCGATGGGCAGGTCATCGTCGGATTCGCCGCCGAATCGACCGACGTCATCGCCAACGCGCAGTCGAAGTTCGAACGCAAGGGCGTCGACGTCTTGGTGGTCAACGACGTCATGACCCCCGGGGCGGGCTTCGAGTCGACGACGAACGAAGTGCGCCTCTTGCTGCGCGACCACGATCCGGTCACGGTCTCGATGCGATCAAAAGGGGACGTCGCGCTAGAGGTGTTGACTAGGGTGGTTGCATTGTTACCGCAAGGAGACCAATGAGCGATCGGACCCTCTTCACGTCGGAGTCGGTGACGGAAGGACATCCCGACAAGATCGCGGACCAGGTCTCCGACAGCGTTCTCGACGCCATCCTCACTCAGGACGCGCACGCGCGCGTGGCGTGTGAGACCCTCCTCACGACGGGTCTGTGCGTGGTCGCGGGCGAGATCACGACGAGCGCGGTGGTCGACATCAACGCCATCGCGCGCAAGACGATCCTCGACATCGGCTACGACAGCGGGACGAAGGGCTTCGACGGACGCACGTGTGCGGTTCTGGTCTCGCTGGACAAACAGAGTCCCGACATCGCCGGCGGCGTCGACGCAGCCCTGGAGCTGCGCAGCGGATCGGGTGGTGAAGACCTGCTCAACGCGCTCGGGGCGGGCGACCAGGGCATGATGTTCGGCTACGCCTGTGACGACAACGACGATTTCATGCCGGTACCGATCTGGTTGGCGCACCGACTTTCGATGCGCCTGGCGCAGGTGCGCCGCTCGGGCCTGATCCCGTACCTCGGCCCCGACGGCAAGACCCAGGTCACGATCGCCTTCGAGAACGGGCGCCCGGTGGCGGTGGACACGGTTCTGGTCTCGACCCAGCACGAGGACGGCTACGACTCCCAGACGACGATTCGTCACGACGTGCTCGAGCACGTGATCCGACCAGTGCTGCCGTCGAACCTCGACACGAGCTCCATGCGGGTCATCGTCAATCCGTCGGGCAAGTTCGTCCTGGGTGGTCCCCACGCCGACGCCGGTCTGACCGGGCGAAAGATCATCGTCGATACCTACGGCGGCATGGCGCGCCACGGCGGCGGCGCCTTCTCCGGCAAAGACCCCTCCAAGGTGGACCGCTCCGCGGCCTACGCCGCCCGCTGGGTCGCCAAGCACGTGGTGGCGGCGGGTGCCGCCCAACGCTGCGAGGTGCAGGTGGCCTACGCCATCGGCGTCGCGCGTCCCGTCTCGGTGCTGGTGGAGACCTTCGGTACCGAGACCGTGGACCGCGCCAAGATCGCCAAGGCCGTGGACGCCATCTTCGACCTTCGGCCGGCGGCGATCATCCGGGACCTCGACCTTCGTCGACCGATCTACCAACGCACCGCCGCCTACGGGCACTTCGGCCGCAGCGATCAGGGTTTCACGTGGGAGCAGACGCCGCGGGTCGACGACCTGCGCCGGGAGTTGTCACTGAACTAGTGGCGGGGCCGCGCGCGGTTCGTGTGGTGACCGAGGTCGCCGCCGTCGACCGCCCCTTTGACTACCTGGTGCCCGAGCACCTCGCTTCACTGGGCATCGGCGATCGCGTTCGCGTGGACTTCAATCACCGCAGCGTGCGCGCCTGGGTCGTCGGCGAGGCGACGCCCGAGCCCGATCTCAAGCCCATCGCAAAGTGGTTGGGCTACGGTCCGCCGGCCGAGATGCTCGAGTTCCTGTCGTGGGCGAGCGACCGCTGGCTGGCGCCGCTGGCCCGATTCCTCGTGTCGGCGTCGCCGACGCGTCTGGTGACGTCCCTGCCGCCGGCGCCGCCGGCGCGGGCGCTCAGCGCCGCGATCACCGGCCGGCTCGTCGAGTTCGCACCGGGCGTCGTCCAGCTGTCCCCGACGACCGACCCGCTCGACTTCGTGCTCTCGGCCTACCGCGCGGTCCAGTCGACACCCGGCAGCCTGCTCGTCGTCGCCCCGACCGACGCCTGGGCGCGCCGACTGCGCGGACGCCTCGAACAGCGAGGGTGCGAGGTGGCGGGCACCGACCAGTGGGATCGTATGCGCGCGGGATGGCCGATCGTCGTGGGCGCGCGCGGCGCGGCGATGGCCCCGGTCCCGCACGTCTCCGGGGCGGTCGTCTTGGACGTGGACGACGAGTCGCTTCGCTCAGACTCGGTGCCCACGTGGCACGCCTACGACGTGCTCGCCGAGCGGTGCCGCCGCGAGGGTCGACCGCTCTGGGCCAGTTCGATGTTCCCGAGCCCGCGATTCCTGCTCGGGAGCTGGTACCGCGGCGGCGACATCGCGGGTGGGTGGCCTCGGCTCGCGGTCGTGGACCGACGCGGCGGCGACCCCCACGACGGACTCCTCGCGCGAGAGACGCTCGACGACGTGCACCGGGCGCTCGCCGGGAATGAGCCGGTGGCGGTCGTGGTCGTGCACCAGCGCCTCGGCCGGGGACGTCTGCTCGCGTGCGCCCAGTGTCACGAGTTGTATCGCTGTTCGGTGTGCACCCAGGCCGAAGAGGAAGTCGACGACGCGGTGGCGTGCGCGAGCGCCCACGAACCGCGCGAGCGATTCTGTCGCTCGTGCGGCTCGACCC
Organism: Actinomycetes bacterium; assembly: GCA_021809495.1. GTDB lineage: Bacteria > Actinomycetota > Acidimicrobiia > Acidimicrobiales > RAAP-2 > RAAP-2. The sequence continues at coordinate 28,179 of JAKAZI010000006.1, forward strand.
GCGTCAAGCGGCTGCGTCAGGGTGTCAGCACCGTCCAGCGAGACCTCGAAGCGCAGCTCGGCCAGCGGATCAGCGTGGTGACCGCCGCCGACCCGCTGGACGTGGAGCTGGCTCGGGTGGTCGTGGGCACCGAAGCGGTGTTTCAGCGGGTGCGCCGTGCGTCGCTCGTGGTGATCGATGACTTTGACCAGTACCTGCTCGCCGCACGCGAGTCGGCCCGCCGCCAGGCGGTGGGCGTGGTCGGTCGAGCGGGGCGACTCGTCGGCGCGCGCCGCGAGGGTCGCGGGCACGTCGTTGCCCAGACGCGTCGCGGCGAGGACCCGGTGCTTCGCGCGCTCGCCGAGGGTTCGTTCGAGGAGCTGCTCGACGAAGAACTCGAGACGGCGCGCGTGCTCGGACTGTCCCCGTTTGGCGCGACGGCGTCCTTGCGCGGCGACGGTGCCGACGACTTCGCCGCGGCGCTCGACGGATCGCGGGTGCGCGTCAGCACCGGCGCGGGCGGCGTGGTGGTACGCGCGCCGGACGTCGAGACGTTGCTGACGGCGCTGAGGGCCCCTACGCGTCCGCCCTCCCTGCGCATCGCGGTCGAGTGAGCCGGTAGCCTGGTGCGGTGAGTACGCTGCCAATCCGCGTGTACGGCGACCCGGTCCTGACCCAGGTGACAACGCCGATCGAGGATATCAACGGGCGGATCGCCGCCCTGGCCGAGACGATGATCGAGACGATGTACGAGGCGCCCGGCGCCGGACTCGCGGCGAACCAGATCGGCGTCCAGAAGCGACTTTTCGTCTACGACCAGGGCGACGGCCCCGTCGTCGTGGTCAACCCGGTGATCGTCGAGACCGACGGCGAGTGGACCTACGAGGAGGGATGCCTCTCGGTCCCGGGACTGAGTTGGGAGATCACGCGACCCAACGCCGTGCACCTGACCGGCTACGACCTCGACGGCAACGAGATCGACATCGAGACCGACGAGTACGAGGGCCGGATCTTCCAGCACGAGATGGACCACCTCGAAGGGGTGCTCCTGGTGGAACGTCTCGACGAGGACCAGCGTCGCGAGGCGAAGAAGCTGCTGCGAAAGCGGCGCCTCACCCTCGGCGCCGACCCTGACGGACTCGCCAAGTTGCTCGGCGAGTAGATGCGCCTGGCATTCCTCGGGACGCCGTCGGCGGCTGTGGTGTCCCTCGGGGCGCTGTGCGAAAGCGGACACGACGTCGCCGTCGTAGTCACCAGACCTGACCGGCGCCGTAGCCGGGGATCGCATGCGTCAGCGAGTCCGGTCAAGATCGAGGCGCAGGCGAGGGGCATCCCGGTGATCCATCGGGTCGCCGACCTGGCTTCCTTCGACGTCGATCGGGGCGTCGTGGTGGCCTACGGCGCGATGATCCCCGCGGCGGTGCTCGAACGCGTTCCCATGCTCAACGTCCACTTCTCGCTACTTCCGCGCTGGCGCGGTGCGGCGCCGGTGGAACGCGCGATCCTGGCGGGGGACCACGAGACCGGGGTGTCCATCATGTCCCTCGACGAGGGGCTCGACACCGGCCCGGTCCACCTCGAACGGCGCGTCGAGATCGGCGACGCGACACTCGGCGAGTTGCTGGACCGATTGGCCCGACTCGGCGCGCGGGCCCTGCTCGAGGTCCTCGACGATCGCGAACTGCTCGCGAGTCCGGTCGCCCAGGCGGGCGACGCGACCTACGCGACGAAACTGGACGCTGAGACGTTCCACCTCGACCCGACGAAGTCAGCCGAGGAAAACCTTCGCGTGATCCGTCTCGAACGGGCGTGGGTGATGGTCGGCGACCGGAGGATTCGACTGCTACGGGCGCGCGCGTTGAGCGACGGGTCCACGCTGGAACCGGGAACGCTCGATCGCCGCGACGGACACGTCGTGCTCGGTGTTCGCGCGGGTGCGCTGGTACTCGACGAGGTTCGCCCCGAGGGCGGGCGCACCATGCCCGCTGACGACTGGTGGCGCGGTCGGGTACGTTCGGACGACATCGTGCGGTGGCGGTGAGCGGTGTCTCTAGGCTGGGGACCATGACCTCCATCAACGCGGGTCCAACGGGCCGGCTCCGCCTCGCCCCGTCGATCCTGGCGGCGGACTTCGGATCGCTGGCCGACCAGGTTCGTTCGATCGACGACGAGACCGACTGGCTGCACGTCGACGTCATGGACGGCCACTTCGTGCCCAACGTGTCGATCGGACCGCCGGTCGTGGCGTCGCTGCGTCGCTACAGCGCCCGCTTCTTCGACTGTCACTTGATGATGACCGAGCCCGGTCGGTACTTCGGGGCCTTCAAGGCGGCGGGGGCTGACGGATGCACGATCCACGTCGAGATCGGCGACACCGCGGCGCTCGTCGCCGAGGCCCGCTCGCTCGGACTGCGCGTTGGCCTGGCGGCCAATCCCGACACCCCGTTTTCCGCCGTCGCTCCGTTCCTCGGCCAGATCGATCTGCTGCTGCTCATGACCGTGTTCCCGGGCTTCGGTGGACAGTCGTTCATCGGTGACGTCATGGACAAAGTCGTCCAGGCCCGTCACGAGATCGAAACCCAGTCCGTGGCGGTGGACCTGGAGGTCGACGGGGGAATCGACGAGCGCACGGCGCCGCTCGCGGTCGCCGCCGGCGCGAACGTCCTGGTGGCCGGTTCGGCGATCTTCTCGCGGCCCGACCCCCTGGCGGCGGCCCGATCCCTGCGACTCGTGGCGAGTCACGCGTGATCGACCTCGAAGAACTCATGGCCCGCGCCGTAGCCGAGGGCGAGAAGGCCCGCTTCCACGCGCCGCCGAATCCCTGGGTCGGCGCGTTGGTCGTCGACGCGCGCGGCGTGGTCCACGGTGTCGGTCACACGCAGGTTCCCGGTGACGCCCACGCCGAGGTCGTCGCGCTTCGCCACGCCGGTGAGGCATCTCGGGGCGCGACGCTCGTGGTGACCCTCGAGCCGTGCAGCCACACGGGCCGCACGGGGCCGTGCACCGAGGCGATTATCGAAGCCGGGATCACGTCGGTCGTGGTCGGCACACTCGATCCAGATTCGCGAGTTGCGGGATCGGGCGTGCGCGCCCTGCGCGACGCGGGCATCGACGTGAAGGTCGGCGTCGCGGAGTCGACGGTGCGCGAACAGCTGGCGGCCTACCTGTGGCATCGTGAGACCGGGCGGCCCTACGTGGTCGTGAAGGTGGCCGCCACCCTCGACGGTGTCGTCGCGATGGCCGATGGCTCGAGCCAGTGGATCACCGGTGATGCGGCTCGTCGAGACGCCCACGTCCTGCGCGCGCGCAGCCAGGCGGTCATCGTCGGAGCCGGAACCGTTCGACGTGACGACCCGAGATTGACGGCGCGCCTCGACGGGGTGGTGCTCGAACCGCTGCGCGTCGTCCTCGGCCAGGCGCCGCGCGACGCGAAGGTGCGCCCGTGCTGGGAACGTTCGGGCGATATCGCGACGGTGCTGGACGAACTCGGCGCCCACGGCGTGTTGCAGGCTCTCGTAGAGGGTGGTCCAACGACGGCGAGCGCGTTTATTGCGGCGGGAGCGGTGAATCGGATCGTCTGGTACGTGGCCCCCGCCCTCGCCGGCTCCAGCGGCACGGTCGGAGCGCTCGTGGACGTGGCGACGGCAACGATTGGCGATCTGCGGCGCGCTCGATTGGTGGATGTGCGCGTAGTGGGCGAAGATGTGCGTATCGAATTGGAGGTCTAGTGGCGCTATCGACGATTGAAGAGGCGGTCCGCGCGATACGCGACGGCGGGATGGTCGTCGTCGTCGACGACGAGGATCGCGAGAACGAGGGTGACCTCATCATGGCCGCCGAGGACGTGACGGCCGAATCCATGGCCTTCTACCTCGAGCACACCTCGGGTGTCTTTTGCGTGCCGTTGGAGTCTGCGCGGGCGGACGAACTCGACCTGCCGCTCATGGTGGTCGCGAACACCGAAGCACAGCGCACGGCCTTCACCGTGACCGTCGACTACCGTCACGGCACGACGACGGGCATCTCGGCGCACGACCGCGCCGCGACGGTGCGCGCGCTGATTGATCCCGCGACGCGCTCGACGGATCTCAACCGGCCCGGGCACATCTTTCCGCTGCGCTACCGACCCGGCGGCGTGCTCAAGCGGGCCGGCCACACCGAAGCGACCGTTGACCTGTGCCGGCTGGCCGGCAAAGCACCGTCGGGGGTGCTCTGCGAGATCGTGAGCGCCGACAAGTCCGACATGGCCCGACTACCCGAGTTGGAGGCGTTCGCCGAACGCCATCACCTGCCGATCGTGTCGATCGCGGACCTCATTCGCTATCGCCGACACCACGAGAAGCTGGTCAAGCGCGTCGCCGAGGCGGCCCTGCCGACGGAGTTCGGCAACTTCCAGGCCGTGGTCTTTGAATCGATCCTGGACGGTGAACAGCACCTCGCCCTGGTCTACGGCGACATCGAGTCGACGTCGAACGTGCTCGTGCGGGTGCACTCGGAGTGCTTGACCGGCGACGTGTTGGGCTCGCTGCGTTGTGACTGCGGACCCCAACTGCAGACGGCCATGATGAAGATCGCCGCGGAGGGCGCCGGCGTGGTCGTCTACCTGCGCGGTCACGAGGGACGGGGCATTGGCCTCGGTCACAAGATTCGCGCGTACGCGCTCCAAGAGAACGGTCACGACACGGTGGACGCGAATCTCGAGTTGGGTCTGCCGGTCGATTCGCGCGAGTACGGCATCGGCGCGCAGATCCTCGTGGACCTGGGTGTGACGTCGATGCGGTTGATGACCAACAACCCGAGCAAGTACGGCGGCCTCGAGGGGTTCGGGCTCAACATTGTCGAGCGGGTGCCGATCGAGAGCACGCCGACCCCGTACAACATCGACTACTTGCGCACGAAGCGCGAGCGCATGGGCCACATCCTGGGAGGACTCGATGACGTCGAATGACCAGACCGAGTTCGACCCGGCCCGAGGCGAGGCGATTCGCAATGCAGTCGGGACCTATCTCGAGGGAAGTCATGACGGACGGGGACTGCGCATCGCCATTGTGGCGGGGCGTTTCAACGGCGCGATCACGACGAGACTGATCGACGGGGCGCTCGCGGCGCTCGACGAGGCCGGCGTGTCGCGCTCGGACATCACCGTGGCGTGGGTGCCGGGCGCCTACGAGATCCCCATGATGGCGCTCTCCTTCGCCGACGCTCCGCTCGCGGTCGACGCGGTCATCACGCTCGGCGCGGTGATCCGCGGGGACACCGGGCACTACGAGATCGTGGCCGGCGAAAGTGCCCGGGGCGTTCAAGACGTGCAGTTGACCACCGGGGTGCCCGTCATCTTCGGGGTCTTGACGACCAATACGGTGGACCAGGCACTGGAGCGTTCGCTGCCCGACGAGACCAATAAGGGACGCGAGGCGGCCCTGACGGCCCTCGAGATGGTGTCCCTGCTGCGCCAGCGTTCGGGATGAGAGTCAACGGGGTGGTCGTCGAGTTCGACGAGCATCGAGGCGACGGCTGGATCGACTGTGACGACGGGCGGTGGTACTTCCACTGCGTCGACATCGCCGACGGGACCCGCCGGATTGACAACGGCAGCGAGGTGAGCGGGATTCGCGACGTCGGACACCGCGGCGCCGACGAAGTCCGCGACGTTCGCCCTCGTCGCTAGTGCGAGTCGGTGCTCGCCGCGCGCACGTAGACCTGCTGGACCTCGGCCAAGGCGCTGCGGTAGAGACCGACGTGCTCGCCCAGACGGTCGCCACCGGCCTGGACCATGGCATTGACGACGTCAATGGCGAGCTGCGCCGCGGGAAGGTTGGGGGGCGTCTCCGCTAGGTGCACGGCCGCCAACTGGATCATGTGGAAGAGGTGGTTGCCGAGGATTACCTCGACGGGGGTGGAGCGAATCCACTCGATCTCGTCAGCGGCGCCGTTGTCGTCGGTCATGGTTCAACGGTAGCGGCCGGCGCGACGCCGCATCGACTGGGCGGCCAAGGTCGGCGGGGCGTGGTGCGTCGATGCGACGGTGGGTGCGACCAGCGCATATCGGAGTGGACGGCTAGGTCCGCCGGTGGTGGTGCTACGGCACCCGGCCCCCGGTGGCGGCGAGGGTGGGCTCGATCGGCGACATCGCGATGACGTTGCCCACCGTGGCCGAGGGACCCTTGCACCTCGCCAATGGAGTGTGCAGGATCAGCGGCGTGGAGACGCGCGCCGCGGGGATAGTCACGGCGACGCGCCGGCTCAACTCGCTGTAGCCCGTGTAACACGCGATCTGGGCAAAGAACACGTAGCCCGACGCACCGGGCGCGATCGAAAACGGGGGTGGTACGTCAGTTGCCATCGGCCATCCGCCGGTCGGGTGGTGGGCGAAGCGGAACGGCAGTGCGACACCGTGTGCGTCGTAGGCAACGATCCTCACGTAGCCGTGCAGCGAACAGGGGTGTGACGACGTGTTCGTGATCGTGATCGCGTGAGCCTCTTCCTGGGTCGCGCCCCCGACGTAGGGTCCGTTCGTGACCGAGATCGCACCGGCGCGACACAGACGTGGGGTGGTAAGGACGGCCGTGGCGCGACCGGTACCCGGAGCGGTGCGCGTCTCCGTGGCCGCGATGCTCGCGGCCACAATCAGGAACACGAAGATCAGGGCGACCACACGACGTCGCCCAGTGAGGGAATCGGGCGAGTCGCCCGTCGCGGCTCGGCTCACGGGCCGGGGCGTCGCTCCTCGAGAGATGGCCCGTGGGCTCTTTAGAGACTCGACGATTCGTGAGAGACCTGTGTGCGACCTCACGAGCGGAGCCTACCCACGGTGGGTGTCGGCGCGAGGACCGTTTCCAACGACGGCCAGGGCGACGCGGGGCGTCGGCGCTCGCCAGTCGGTATCATAAAGTCCTGGTCAGGTTAGAGAACCTACTGCCGGACACTGCGATTGGCGGTGCGAGGGGGTGCGCAGCGGCGACGCGCGACCGGGTGTGAGCGCGATAGAACTGTCTCGCGAGCGCGCCGCATCACGTGTGTCGTCCTCGTGCGCGTCGCTCTGCTAGCCTTGTCGGGCAGTTCACAGCAAGCGAGGTTGGCGACGCCAACGTCCACCTGGGTATGAAAAGTACGCCGGGTCTAGAGTCTTCGCCTCGCTTGCCGTGGCGGCGCCACGGCGTCGCGTAGAGCAAGGAGATGCTTATCGCAACAGGACCTGGAGACCACCGCGTCAATGAACGTATTCGGGTAGAGACCGTACGGCTCATTGACAACGAGGGCAATCAGCGTGGCGTGATGTCGAGCCGAGAGGCGTTGGCATTGGCGCGGAGCTTGGATCTGGACCTCGTCGAAATCGCACCAACCGCGAGCCCGCCGGTCTGTCGCATCATGGACTACGGCAAGTTTAAGTTCGACGAAGCCCAAAAGGCCAAGGAGTCGCGTCGCAAGACGATGAACGTCGGTGTCAAGGAAATGAAGTACCGGCCGAAGATCGGTCCGGGGGATTTCGACACCAAGACCCGTCTCGTTGAGAAGTTCCTGGCCGAGGGTCACAAGGTAAAGGTCACGATCATGTTCCGCGGTCGCGAGTCCGCGCACCCCGAATTGGGTCGCAAGATCCTCGACCGGATTGTCGAGAAGCTGGGCGACGGGGCGCGAGTTGAGTCCGCCGCGAAGATCGATGGTCGCAACATGATTATGGTCCTGGGTCCCGAAAAGCGGGTCAAGGCCAAGGGTGCCGATGCCGCGAAGGTCGAGGCATCGGTGGACGGGTCCGCGGATCCGTCGACGCAATCGAATGAGGAGGGCTGAGATGCCAAAGATGAAGACCGACAGCGGTGCGAAGAAGCGCATCAAGATCACCGGCAGCGGCCGCCTGCGTCGCCGCAAGGCCTTCCGTGGCCACATCATGGAGAAGAAGTCCTCGGTGCGCTCACGTCGGTTGGGCCGCGAGACGGACATCTCGCCGGGAATCGAGAAGAACATCAAGAAGATGTTGGGTCTGTAGGGAACGAGTGAGGAGACACTGACATGGCACGAGTAAAACGGGCGGTAAACGCCAAGAAGCACCACAAGGCAGTTCTCGAGCAGGCCAAGGGTTACTACGGTGACCGCAGTCGCACGTTCCGTGCGGCGAACCAAGCGGTACAGCACTCGGGCGTGTACGCCTTCCGCGACCGGCGGGCACGCAAGGGTGAGTTCCGCAAGCTGTGGATCCAGCGCATCAACGCCGGCACGCGGCTTCACGGCGTGAGCTACAGCCGCTTCATCGCGGGCCTGAACGCCGCGGGCATCGAAGTCGACCGGCGCGTGCTGGCCGACCTCGCGGTCAACGACCAGGCGACGTTCGGCGCCCTGGTCGCCCAGGCGTCGGCGGCATTGGCGAAGTAGGTCGCCCTGCTCGAATCGATCGGATCGTCACACCAGCGAGTACGGCGGCTCCGTCGGCTCGTCCAGAAACGCTCGTTGCGCTGGAGTGAACACGTCTGCGTCCTCGAGGGTCCCGATCTCGTGATCGCGGCCCTCGAGGCGGGCGCCGAGTTCGAGGCACTTTTCGTTGACACCTCAGCGGCCGATCGAGCCGACCTGATCGAGATCGTGGCGAGAGCCGCTGCGCGGGGCGTGCGGGCGTACGGTCTTGATCCCGCGGTCCTCGCGAAGGTCGCCGATGCTCAGACGCCCCAGCCGATTTCGGCGACGGTGCGATTTGTGACGCCGGCGCTTTCGACACTGCTGACCCACGGTCTCACCTTGGTGCTGCACGACCTGCGAGACCCAGGCAACGTGGGCACGATCATCCGCTCGGCCGATGCGGCGGGCGTCAGCGCGGTGGTCTTGACCGGACAGAGTGTCGATCCGTACAACCCCAAGACCCTGCGAGCGACGGCCGGCTCGATCTTCCACGTTCCCGTCGCCGTCGGCGAACTCGACGCGACCCTGGCGCACTTCGAGGCGGCGGGGTCTCACACCTGGGCGACGGTCGTTCGAGGGGGGACCGAGTTGCTCGACTGCGACCTGTCGGGGCCGTCGGTGGTCGTTATCGGCAACGAGGCGGACGGACTCGACGCCGCGTCGATCGCGCGGTGTCAGTCAGCGTTGAGTATCGACATGGCTGGTACCAATGAGTCGCTGAATGCGGGAGTCGCCGCGTCGCTCGTCGCCTTCGTGGCGAACTGGCAGCGCCTCGGTCGGGTGACGCCAGCGATTCCCCGTAGCCTTGGAGAGTCATGAACGAACCGGATGATCAGATAACGACAATCAGCACCGAGGCGCTGGCGGCGCTCGCGGCGGTGTCCAGCATCGAAGAACTCGACGAACGCGTTGCGTCGATCGTGGGTAAACGCTCGGCATTCGCCGCCGTCCAGAGGACCTTTGGCTCACTGGACCCCGACGAGCGGCGTGAGATGGGCGCCCGATTGCAAGAGGCGCGCCGCGCGGTGGAGAACGCCGTTGAGAGTCGACGCGCGCACCTGGGCGACGTTCAACGCTCGTCGATGTTGGAAGCGGATCGGCTCGACCTTGGTGACGTCGTCGTGGCCGCGCGGACCTGGTCCGTGACGGCCGGGCACGCGGGCCTGGTCGGCACGACCCAAGCCGAGCTTGAGGACGTCTTCGTCGCGATGGGGTTCGCCGTCGCCGAAGGACCCGAGGTTGAGAGCGACTGGTACAACTTCGAGGCGCTCAACATCCCACCCGCGCACCCCGCGCGCGGGATGTGGGATACCTTCTACGTCGACCTGGGTGAACCCGAGACGGTGGTGCTTCGCACGCACACCTCACCGACCCAGGTTCACCTGATGGAGGCGGCCGTGGCGAACGATGCGCTGCCGATCCACGCGGTGGCACCGGGCAGGTGTTACCGACGCGACACGCCAGACGCTCGACACCTCGCAGCGTTCCACCAGATCGAGGGTCTCGTCGTGGACCGCAACATCACCTTCGCCGACCTCGCGGGAACCATCGAGACGTTCACGCGCGCCTACTTCGGTCCCGACATCGAGTCGCGATTGCGTCCGGCGTTCTTCCCCTTTACCGAACCGTCGGCGGAGTTCGAGATCACGTGCACGATCTGTCGGGGCGCGGGCTGTCGGACTTGCTCGAACACGGGTTGGATCGAACTGGGGGGTTGCGGCATGATCGACCCGGCCGTGTTCGAAGCGGTGGGCATCGACCCGGACGCCTGGAGTGGCTTCGCCTTCGGCTTCGGCATCGACCGGTGCGCTCAGATGCGACACGAGCTCTCGGACATGCGCGCACTGGTGGAGAATGACGTTCGGTTCCTGGGGCAGTTCGCGTGAAGGCGCCCCTGTCCTGGCTGCGCGAGTTCGTCGATCTGCCCGAATCCGTTGATGAGATACGCGAGGCGTTGGACGACCTCGGTTTGGTTGTCGAGGGTATCGAGCACGTCGGCGAGGGACTCGAAGACGTGGTCGTGGCCCGCGTCGACGAGATTCACGCGATTGACGGCGCGGACCGAATCCGACGGGTCGTCGTCGACGCCGGCGCCGGGCCACTCGAGATCGTCTGCGGCGCATCGAACTTTCAGGTTGGTGAGCACGTTCCCCTCGCGCCCGTCGGCGCGGTGCTGCCCGGCGACTTCGCGATTGCGCGGCGCACCATGCGCGGCGTCGTGAGCAATGGCATGCTCTGCTCGGCGCGCGAACTGCGCCTGAATGACGATCACGAGGGCCTGATGGTCCTTGACTCCATGATCGCGCCGCGGGTGGGCGAGCGTCTCGTGGACGCGCTCGGCCTCGAATCGGACGTGGTGTTTGACCTCTCCATCGAGGGCAACCGTCCTGATGCCTGGTCGATGTTCGGCGTGGCGAGGGACCTCGCGGCCCGGTTCCAGCGACCGCTGCGAGAGCCAGCCGTGGCGACGCCGAACCCCGACTCGGTGACCGCCGATGTGGCGCGCGGCGAGATCGAAGCTCCGGACCTGTGCGGCCGGCTCACGGTTTCGGTGTTGCGCAACGTGCGCGTCGTCACGTCTCCCTCGTGGGTGGTGAATCGTCTCGAACGCGCAGGAATGCGGCCGATCTCGAACGTGGTTGACGCGTCGAACGTGGTCATGCTCGAACTCGGCCAACCAACGCACCCCTACGACGCCCACCGGGTCGTGGGCCGGACCCTGCGAGTTCGCCGGGCCCGACCGGGGGAGTCCCTGGTGACTCTGGACGGTGTGACGCGGACCCTGGCGACGCCGGGCCGGGGCCTCGGCGACACGGGCGAGGACTGCGTGATCACCGACGGCGCCGACCAGGTGCTCGGGCTGGCCGGGATCATGGGCGGCGAGACCAGTGAGATCAGCGACTCGACGACCGAAGTCTTGCTGGAGGCGGCGTACTTCGACCCCATGACGATCGCCCGCTCGTCGAAACGTCATGGACTGCGCAGCGAGGCGTCCAACCGCTTCGAGCGGGGTGTGGACCCGGAGCTGGCCCTTCGCGCGGTCGCGCGATTCGTGGCCGTCTTGCGCGAGAGTGTTCCCGACCTCGAATGGGTGGGCGCTCCAATAGACGTCCGTGGCGTCGTCCCGACGCCGTCGACGGTGACCGTGGGTCGCGACGACGTGGAACGCTCGCTCGGTACGGCGTTACCCGCGAACGCGGTGATCGCGAATCTCGAAGCGTTGGGGTTCTCGGTTATCGAAACGAACGACGGCGACCTGAGCGTCGTCGCGCCATCGTCTCGCCCCGACATCCGCACCGGAGCGGCGGGAAGAGCCGACGTCATCGAAGAGGTTGCGAGGGTGTGGGGCTATCGTCGACTGTCTCGGCACACCCCCACGTGGTCCGAGCCCGGCGCTATGACCGACCGCCAACGGCTTCGCCGCCGCGTGCGGGCGATCGTCGCGGACGCGGGAACCTACGAAGCCTGGACACCGACACTGGTCAGCGAGTCGTCGTTCAGCCTGACCCACGACGGGTCATCGCCCGTTCGAATCACCAACCCGCTCGCCCAGGAGGAGTCGATCCTGCGTCCCACTATGGTGACGGGCCTCGTCGCTGCGTGGGGCCGAAACGTCGAACGAGGATTTCTGGACGTTCGATTCAGCGAGGTGGGTGTGGTGTTCACCCATCCCCGTGACAGCGAACTCGCACGGCGAACGCGTGGCGGCGCCGGTGGGTCAGTGGACCTCGCCCTGCCTCGGGAGAACGAGCGACTGACGGTCGTCTTGGGCCACAGCGACGACGACGCGTCTAGTGCGGTAGTGCTCTGGTCGATGGTCGCGAACCGGTTGGGACTGGCCGACGTGGTGGTGCGACCCGCGGACGCGATCGGGACGGGAGTTCATCCGACGCGGTCGGCGAACCTCGTGGATCGTGCGAGCGGCGCGATCGTCGGTGTAGTCGGTGAGGTCGATCCACAACTGATCGCGTCAGTGACGGGCCACCAGGGGAGGCGACTGGGCCTACTCGACCTCGACCTGGACGTGCTCGCTGACACCCAGGCGGTGGCGCGCCGCTCGGCGCTCGCCGTGGTGCCGAGCCGCTATCCGAGCGCCGTTATCGACCTGGCGTTCGTCACACCGCAGTCCGTGCACGCCGCCGATCTCGGCCACGACCTCGCAGCGGCGTCGCCCCTCGTTGAATCAGTGACCTTGTTCGACGTGTACCACGGTGCGGTGCTCGCGCCGGGCAACCGCAGCCTCGCCTACACGATCCGCCTAGGCGCCCCCGATCGGACACTCAGTGACGCTGAGGTGGCCGGTGCTCGCGAGACGCTCATCGCCGTCGGCGCTGACCACGGCGCGATTCTGCGCTAAAACACGTGACCTATGGTTGACCGGTATGGCTGACGTCGAGTTCGCGCAACCCGGTGAGGGTCGACGCTTCAGCGCCCGCCGGCTGGTGCGCCTGAGCGACTGCGGCCCGAACGGGTCGTTGCGCCCCGACGGACTGGCCCGCTACCTCCAGGACGTCGCGACCGACGACTGGGACGACACGGGGATCGAGTCGACTGATACCTGGCTGGTGCGGCGAACGTCGTTCCAGGTGGTGGACGGTGCTTCGTGGCCCCGCCTCGGGGACGAGGTGGTTCTCACCACCTGGTGCAGCGGATCGGGCGCGGCGTGGGCCGAACGTCGCACGGACGTCGTGCTCGACGGCCACGTCGCGATTCAGACCGTCGCACTCTGGGTCCCGGTGGGTGTGTCCGGTCGTCCAGTTCGTGTCGGTTCGTCGTTCTACGACGCCTACGGCGAGGGTGCGCGGCGGCGGATTCCGGGTCGCATCGATCAGTCCGAGCCGGGTCCTGACGCCGTACGGCGCCCCTGGCCGTTGCGGCGTACGGACCTCGACGTCGTGGGTCACGTCAACAATGCCGCGCTGTGGTCACCCCTGGTGGACGTGGATCCGGAGCCAGTGCGCTTCGGGTCGGTCTCGTATCACGGGCCGGTCGAGTTCGGCGACGAGGTCACCCTCGTGTCCGACCGTGATCGATGGTGGTTAACCGTGGATCAACTCGTCCGCGTCGCTGGTGAATTTCGACGTTGACGCCGCTCGGCTGGTGGCGATCACACTGCCGATGAGCACCAGCGGGAACCCGATGAGGATCCCGGTGGTGAGTGGCTCTCGCAGGAACGCCACCCCGAGCACGACGGCGAGCGCGGTGTTCACGTAGGTGACCACGACGCTGCGGGTCGAACCGACTTCCTTCACGAGTTCGAAGAAGGTGACAAAGGCGGCGGCGGTGCACGCGACCGCGAGGATCGCGACGGACTCCCACGTCTGGTGATCGACGTGGTGGGGCCAGTGGGCGATGCTCCACGGGAGCCACGAAATCGCGACCACGCCCGTGGCGCCGGCGACGACCGCGATCCCGGGAACCGACGCGAGCTTCGTCGCGAGGATGATCGGCCCGAGCGTGTAGCCGAACGCGACCACGAGCATCAGGCCGATCCAGCCGATCGATCCGCCGTGAATCCCCAGTCCGACCAGCAGCGCGACCCCCAAGGCGCCGAGCCCGAGCCCGAGGAGTCGACGACGACTGATGTGTTCGTCGGTGCGCCGCACGCGCTGGACGGCCACGGAGAACAGCGGTACGACGCAGATCAACAGACTGGTCAGCGAACTCGTAATGTGTCGCTCCGCCGTCGCCATGAGATACCACGGCACGCCGAATTCGACGAACGCGAAGACGACGATCCACCAGAAGTTGCGCGCGATGGCGCGGAACTGGCCCCGGGCGATCACGAGCGGCAGGAGGAGCAACGAAGCGGGGCCCGTGCGACTGAGCACCAAGACGCCGGGATCGAGCTGGCGAACAGCCACCCTGATCAGCAAGTACGGTATGCCCCACAGAACCGCCATGGTCACAAAGAGCAGCCAACCGCGCCGAGACATGTCGCCAGCCTATCGGAGATCGTCCGAGTTGCACAAATCATCTCTCATGTGCATAAAATGACAATATGCGAGTTGGAATCATCGGGGCCACGGGTTACGCCGGGGCGGAGGTGCTGCGCCTTTGTCTCACCCACCCGGCCATGGACGTCGTCGTAGCGACCGGCGAGTCCAACGCCGGCAAGGCGGTAGCGAGCCACGTGCCGTCACTCGCGGCGCTCGCGCCGACGATGATCTACGAGCCGACTGAGACGGCCCTCGACGCTCGACTCGACGTCGTCTTCGTGGCACTGCCGCACGGACACAGCCAGAGGATCGTGCCCGAACTCTTGGCGGCGGGGGTCATGGTCGTTGACCTCGGCGCGGATTTCCGCCTGACCGACGCCGACGAGTACGAGCGCTGGTACGGCCACGCGCACCTGCGGCCCGACCTGCTGGCGCGTTCGCGGTACGGGTTGGTCGAGCGCCACCGCAGCGAACTCGTCGACGCGCAACTCATCGCCGTGCCGGGCTGTTATCCGACCGCGACCTCGTTGGCGCTCGGCCCGTTCGTTGACGCGGGCGTCGTGGAGCGCTGCGGCATCGTCGTCAATGCCCTGAGCGGGGCGTCCGGCGCCGGCCGGGGGATCTCGGACCGGTTGCACTTCGCTCGCATGGCGTCAAACGCCGAGGCGTACGGCCTGTTGAACCATCGACACACCCCCGAGATGCAACAAGAGCTCGGCGCGCAGCTGCTCTTCACCCCGCACCTCGTGCCGGTGAGCCGGGGAATGTTGGTCAGTGCGTACGCACCCTTGACGGGGGGAGAGCCCTTCGACCCGCTCGCCCTGTTGCACGACGCCTACGACGATGACCCCTTCATGGTCGTGTCGCCGGAACCACCGACCCTGAAGGACCCGGTCGGAAGCAACCTGTGCTTCGTTTCGGCGCGCATCGACGAACGAACCGGTTGGCTGCTCGCCATGAGTTCGATCGACAACCTCCTCAAGGGCGCGGCCGGTCAGGCCGTCCAGGCGTTCAACGTCGCCTCGGGACTCGACGAGACGCTCGGCCTGCCACGAAGCGGCGTGACGCCGTGAACCGGATCGTCGTCAAGGTCGGCGGACACGCACTCGATCGACTCGACGCCGCCTCGCCCGTCCTCGAGGGACTCGCCGCGGACGTGCGATCGATCCGCGATACGACGTCGGTCGTCATCGTGCACGGGGGCGGACCGCAAATCGCCTCGCTACTCGAACGCGTCGGGCTCGTCAGCCAGTTCCTCTACGGGCTGCGCGTGACGGATTCCGAGACGATGGAGTACGTCGCGATGGCCCTCGGACTGGTCAACCAGCGGGTCACGGCGGCGTTGGTTCGGGCCGGACTCGACGCGGTGGGACTGAGCGGGGTCGATGGAGCGCTGGTGAAGGCGACGGCTCGGGGTGGTCGACTCGGGCGGGTGGCCCGTGACATCCGCGTCGACGCGCAACTCGTGACGGACCTCCTCGAACGCGGCTGGACGCCGGTCGTTGGTCCCGTGGCGAGCGACGCCGCGGGCGAGCTGCTCAACTGCAACGCCGATACGGTCGCCGGAACGATCGCCGCGGCCCTGAACGCGGACGCGTTGGTACTGCTGAGTGACGTCGATCAGCTGCGAGGTGATCGCGACGATCCCGCGAGTGCACTCACCTCGGTGTCCGGCGCCGACGTACGTTCGATGATGGTCGAGGGTTCGATCAGGGACGGCATGATTCCCAAAATGCAGGCCGCCCTGGATGCCGTGGACGCCGGTGCGGCGCGCGTCGTGCTCGCCAACGGGACGCGCCCCCACGCGCTGCTCGGGGTACTGAACGGGACAATCCCGAGCACGGAGGTGAAGCGATGAGCCGGCACGTCGTAACGATCAGCGAATTGGGCAACGACGATCTGCGCGCGATCCTCGAGTCGGCTCGAGCGCCGATCGATGATTCGCTGTTCGCGGGTCAGGGGGTGGCACTCGTCTTCGAGCGCCCGAGCCTGCGCACGAGGGCCGCGTGTTCCACCGCGGTCCACGAACTCGGTGGCTACGTGACGTTCTTTGGTGACGACGAAATTGGCCTCGATAGTCGCGAGTCCGCCGAAGACGTCGGTCGCACGATCGACGCGCTCTACTCCGTGTGCGCCATGCGCATTCGCCACCATTCGGTTTTTCAGCGAATCCGCCGGGCCACGATGGAACGGCTGTCGCTGATCAACCTGTTGAGTGACGTCGCGCACCCGACCCAGGCGATCGCTGACGTGCTCACGATCGCCGACCACTTCGCGAACGGGGACCCGGGTCAACTGGGTGGTCTGCGTGTCGCCTACGTCGGCGACGTGACCAACGTGGCGCGCTCGCTGGCGGTGGCGTTGACCCGGCTGGGTGTCGAGGTCGTGGTCGGTGCGCCCGAGGGCTATCAGCTCACCGCGGGGACCGATGAGGACCCGCTAGCGGTCGAGGGGGCGAAGTTGCGCCTGACCTCGTCGGCGACCGAGGCGGTGCGTGGCGCTGACGTGGTGTACACCGACGCCTGGGTGTCGATGGGTTTCGAAGAAGAGACGCGCCGTCGCCGGGTCGATCTGGACGCCTTTCGAATCGACGAGGCGCTGCTCGAAGCGGCGGCCTCGAACGCAATCGTGCTGCACTGCCTGCCGGCTCATCGCGGCGACGAGATCACCGACGGCGTGATGGACGGACCCCAGTCCCTCGTGTGGCAGCAGGTGGCGCACCGACGTTCGGCGATGATCGGCGCGCTGCGGTGGATAAAGGACGGTGAATGATGACCAAGACGCAACGACAGCATCGCATCAACGAGCTCATTGAGCGAGAGGTGATCTCGACCGCTGCGCAGTTGGTGACCCGACTCCAGTCCGAGGGGATCACGGCGACCCAGGCCACCGTGACGCGCGATCTCCAGGAGCTGGGCACGATCAAGGTTCGTGACGAACACGGGTCGCGACGCATCGTCGTGGCCAGTTCACCCAAGATCAGTTCACCGCCGCTCGATCACCTGCGCCGGATGATGGGCGAGTGGGTGGTGTCGGTCGAGAGTTCGGCGAACCTCGTTGTCCTGCGCACGCCACCGGGCTGTGCGCACGTGGTCGCCTCCGCCCTGGACCGTAGCGCCCTCGATGGCGTGCTCGGCAGCGTCGCCGGTGATGACACGGTGCTCGTGATTGCGAGCGACGAACACGGTGGTGCGGCGATGGCGGAGAGTTTCCGCGAACTCGCCGGCTTGGAATGAACGCAGTATCAAGAAAGGAACAGTGATGACGAAGCGAGTGGTACTGGCCTACAGCGGAGGGCTTGACACCTCCGTGGCGATCCGCTGGATGATGGAAGAGTGGGACGCCGAGGTCGTCTGCGTCCTCGTTGACGTGGGTCAGGACCCGGAGAGTTCGGAGAGTTTCGAAGACATCAAGCACCGGGCGATTGTCGCCGGGGCGATCGACTGCGTCGTGGTGGACGCCCGCGATGAGATGGCCGAGGCGTTCTGCGCGCCGGCGATCATGGCGAATGCCCGCTACGAGGGGAAGTATCCGTTGGTGTCGGCCCTCTCGCGACCGGTCATCGTGCGGCACCTGGTCGACCAGGCGCGCAAGTTCAACGCGACGGCCGTGGCGCACGGCTGCACGGGCAAGGGTAACGACCAGGTGCGCTTCGAAGTCGGCACGCACGCACTGGCGCCGGACCTCGAGGTTCTCGCCCCGGCGCGTAACTGGGGGATGACCCGGGCGGACTCGGTCGACTACGCCGAGAAATGGGAGATCCCTATCCGCGCGACCAAGGAGAAGATCTACTCGATCGACGAGAACCTCTGGGGCCGGGCGATCGAGTGCGGTGAGATGGAAGATCCCTGGGCGGAACCGCCGAGCGACCCCTACACGCTGACCAGGGTTACCAATCTGGAGCCGGTGGAGCTCACGATCACCTTCCGTGAAGGCGTGCCGATCGCCATCGACGGAATCATCACGCCCCTCGCCGATCTCATCCGCACGCTGAATCACCGCGCGGGATCGACGGGTTTCGGCCGGTTGGACATGGTGGAGAACCGTCGGGTTGGCATCAAGAGCCGCGAGGTTTACGAGTGCCCCGCCGCCTTGGCCCTGATCGCCGCCCACGCCGATCTGGAGGACCTCAACCTCGAACGCGACGTCCACCACGAAAAGGCGCGGCTCGAGCCGCGCTGGAGCGAACTCGTCTACGACGGAATGTGGTTTTCGCCGCTCAAAGAGGCCATTGACGCCTTCGTGGCCGAGACGCAGCGCCACATCTCCGGGGACGTACGCCTGCGTTTCGAAGCGCCCGGTGTCATGCGGATCATTGGTCGGCGCAGCGACGAGGCACTCTACGACTACGGTCTGGCGACCTACGACGCGGCCGACACGTTCCGCCACGCGGATTCCGAGGGGTACGTTCGCATCTATGGTTTAGGCGTGAAGACTTGGGCGGCCCGACAAGGGGCGAAGAACACGGTGCCACGCTCGAAATGACGCTGTGGCACGGTCGCTTCGAGTCGTCAATGGCGAACTCGCTGTGGCAGCTCTCCGAGAGCTACCCCTTCGACCACGTGCTCTATCACCACGACATCGTTGGCTCGCGGGCCCACGTGAGAGGACTACTGGAGGCGGGCCTGCTCTCTTCCGATGAGGAGCGGGTCCTGCTCGGCGCGCTGGAGGACGTGGAGGGTGAGTTCGATCGTGGGGTCTTCGTGCGCGCCGGAGGCGACGAAGACATCCACATGGCCATCGAGCGGCGCGTCACCGAGATCGCCGGCGCGACCGGTGCGAAGTTGCACACGGCTCGAAGCCGGAACGATCAGGTGGCGACGACCGTTCGTCTGTACGTTCGTGACGCCCTCGTCGATGTAGCGGGGCGGGTGTTGGCGCTGGCCGAGACCCTCTTCGCAATCGGCGAAGGCGACCCCGACCGGTACCTACCCGGGTACACCCATCTCCAGCGGGCCCAACCCGTATTGCTCGCTCACCACCTCGGCGCTCACGCGTGGGCCCTGACGCGCGACATCGACCGACTCCTCGACACCCGCCGTCGACTCAACGTTTCACCACTCGGGGCGGGTGCCGTCGCCGGCACGTCGCTGCCGATTGATCCCGGCACGACGGCCGCGCTGATGGGGTTCGACCGGGCATTCGCGAACTCGATGGACGCGGTGAGCGACCGGGACTTCGTGGCCGAGACCCTCTTTGACGTCGCGCTACTCGGCGTCCACCTCTCACGGATGGGCGAGGAGCTCGTGCTCTGGACGAGCGCCGAGTTTGGTTTCGCGACGCTGGGAGACGCGTTTACGACCGGTTCGTCGATGCTGCCCCAGAAGAAGAACAGCGACGTCGCGGAGCTCGCGCGGGCCAAGGCGGGCCGCTTCATTGGCAATCTCACGTCGCTGCTCGTCGTCTTAAAGGGTCTCCCACTCGCGTACAACCGGGACCTCCAGGAGGACAAAGAACCACTCTTTGACTCCTTGCGCAACGTCACGCTCGTGCTCGACGCGTTGCGCGGAACGTATGAATCAATGCGGTTCAATGACGACGTCGCCGCTCGCGCGGCCAACGATCCCTACCTCGCGGCGATCGACATCGCCGAGCGATTGGTCGAGACTGGGGTCCCGTTCCGCG
>JAKAZI010000037.1 GCA_021809495.1 Actinomycetes bacterium
CGGCGGAAAAACTGCGTGCGGTACGAGGCCTCGGCGAGTCGGGTGTCGAGGACCGCGACGACGCCGCGGTCCTCCGCACTGCGGATCAGCCGGCCGACACCCTGAGCGAGCAGCATGACCGCGCGCGGCAGGTCGACCTCGTAGAAGGGTCGCGCGACGCGCTCGCGGCGCGCGACGGCGAGGGGATCGCTCGGCACGGCGAAGGGGAGCCGATCGATCGTCACCAGACTGAGCGAGTGGCCCGGGACGTCCACGCCCTGCCAGAAACTCGTGACCGCGAAGAGACTCGTGTCGGCCTCGTCGCGAAAGCGCTCGAGGATGCGTTGACGCGACAGCGTCCCCTGGACGAGCACCGCGGTGGCCAACCGTGGCGCGACCGCCTCGGCCACGCGATTCATCACCGACCGGTTCGTGAACAGCGCCAGCGTTCGACCCCCCGCCGCGCCGATCAGCTGGACCAGTTCATCGACGATCGCGGCCTCCGCGCCGTCGTCCGTTCGCCCGGGAAACCCACTCGGAACATAGAGCAACGCGTGACGCTGGTAGTCAAAGGGACTCGGCACCCGTTCAACGCTGAGCTCACCCAGACCGAGCGCGCGCGGCAGGGTGTCGGGGATCGTGGCGCTCGTCAGCACGGCCGTGACCGATCCCCAGAGCAACTCGACCAGTCGAGGGCCGACGTCGATGAGGGCGAGCTCGACGGTGACCTCGCGTTCGTGGGCGACGAGGTACACCAGCTCGTCGTCGTCGGTCTGTCTCAGCCGCTGGAGGTCGCCGGCGAGGTGGATCGCCGGGCCCAGGGCGCGCTTACGTCGGAACTCGTGGCTGGGGTCGGTCGTCGCGAGCCCCCGCAGCGCGTCGACGATGGACGTGACGAGCTCGCCGACGCGGTCGAGCACGGTGCGCGCCTCCTCGTCCAGGCCGGTCATCCGCTGGACCGCGACCTGGCGCGAGAGAGCGTCGTCGAGACGATCGGCTGCGTTCGCGAGTTCGGTGGTCGAGGTGTTGGTCGGTCCGAGCAGCGGCCGCGCGACGCCGGAGAGGGCCCTGATCCGCGTCGGTGTGAGCGAGGTTCCTAACAGTTCGGCGAAGACGTCAATTGTCTCGTGCGCCTCGTCGAAGACCACGAGGTCGTGGCTCGGCAGGAGCATGGACCCCGACGCGAGGTGCGAGGCGTAGAGGTGATTGTTCACGATGACGATCGAACTGGCCGCCGCCCGGTCGCGCGCGAGTTCGGCGAAGCACGAAGCGCCCTGGGGGCACTCGGCCCGCCCGAGGCACTCCTGGGCGCTCACGGTGAGTGCGCGCCGGGTTCGCGCGTCGAGGTCGAAGGTCAACTCGTCGAGGTCACCGGTGTCGGTGTCGTTGGACCAGCGCACCACCCGGCGGATCTGGTTGGTCACGGTGCGTGGCACGTCGGTATCGTCGTCGAAGCGCAACTGCTCGGCGCCCATCTCCTGAGCCCGGTTGCGACAGAAGTAGTTGGAGCGGCCCTTTAACACCGCCACGCGCACGCCCGGCAGGCGGGCCGCGACCGTGGGGGCGTCCTTGGTCGCCAACTGATCCTGGAGATTCTTGGTCGCCGTGACGACCACGACTCGTCGGCCCGAGAGCGCGGCGGGAATGAGATAGGCCAGTGACTTGCCGACCCCGGTGCCGGCCTCGACCACCAGGTGGCGCGAGCGCGTGAAGGCCTCGGCCACCAGGCGCACCATGGTGCGCTGCCCCGGGCGCTGTTCGCCGCCGTTGGGCAGGTCGTCGGTGATGAGGTCGAGCAGGGTGATTGCCCGGTCCGCGTCGACCGCGACCACGTCCGCGTCGAGCTCGACACCGGCCTCGGCGTCGGGTTCGACGTAGGGCGTCTCATCGTCGGGATCGAAGGAACGCACCGTAGAACCTTACGTGTCGGCGTGGAATTACGTGGGACGAACTAGTTTTTAGGCGTGCCCGATCCCCGCCCCACCCCGGTGCCCGCGTGGCTCGATAGAACCCGAATGCCTCGTCACGTGGCCGTTGTGATGGACGGGAACGGGCGATGGGCGCAGCAGCGCAACCTCGCGCGCACGGCCGGCCACGCCGCCGGCGAAGAGGCGCTGCTGGACGCCACGTACGGCGCGCTGGCGGCGGGCGTGTCGGTGCTGACGGTGTACGCCTTCTCGACCGAGAACTGGCGGCGACCGGTTGACGAGGTGCGCTACCTCATGAACTTCAACAAGGGCCTGCTCGAACGACGTCAGTACGAACTGCACGACGAGGGCGTACGGATCACGTTCTCGGGCCGCCGGGGCTGGCGAGTTCCCAAGCAGGTGCTCAAGCGGATGGACGAGGCGAGCGCGCTCACCGACGCGAACCGCACGATGACGCTCAACATCGCGTTCAACTACGGCGGGCGGGCCGAGATCGTCGACGCCGTCGCGCGCCTGGTCGCCGACGGCGTCTCGCCTAATGCGGTGAGCGAGAAGACGATCCGCGCGCGCCTGTACCACCCGGAGATTCCCGATCCGGACCTCGTCGTACGAACATCGGGCGAGTTTCGAATCTCTAACTTCTTGCTCTGGGAGATGGCCTACAGCGAACTCGTCTTCAGCGACGTCCTCTGGCCCGACTTTCGTCGCGAGCACCTCTACGACGCCATCGGTGAGTACCAACGACGCGAACGACGCTTCGGGGGCGTCGAGCAGTGACCCTTGGACGGGCGGTCTCGTTGGCGGGCGTGGCGCTCTACATCTTCCTGTGGGTCCTCGCGGCGAACGGCGTGTCGAACCTCATCGCGCCACTGGTGATCCCGCCGGTGCTCGTTCTCTTGATCTGGGCGGGCATCGCGCTCAATCGATTCGTCGGCATCGCGCCCCATCGACCGAAGTTCCCGAGCGACGACGACGAGGACGACGAGGGGTGATCGAGTTCGCCGACGACGCGATCGTGCTGCGCACCTATACGTCGGGTGAGGCCGATCGGGTGGCGGTGCTGTGGACTCGAGAACACGGCAAGTTGCGCGTCCTCGCCAAGGGTGCGCGCAAGACGTCGAGTCGGCTCGGCGGGTCGCTGGAAACCCTGGCGCACGTCGGCGTCGACCTCGTACAAGGCCGTGGCGAGCGCTACGTCGTGCGTCACGTGGTACACCGCGAACGATACGCGACGCTGCGCGCGGACTACGACCGCATCGCGGCTGGCTACGCCGTCGTTGAGGTCGTCAACGCGATTCCCGCCGAGGACGTGGCCGACGAGGGGATCTTCGAACTGCTGCGACGGGTCCTCGTGGCCCTTGACGACGCGAGTTTTCACCCCGGTCTCGTACCCGCGTCGTTCTTCCTTCGCTTGCTCGCCTATGACGGTTCGGCCCCGGTACTCGACGCCTGCGTGAACTGCGGACGAGGGGAGTCACTGGTGGCCTTTGACGCGGCGACCGGCGGGGTCCTGTGCTCGCAGTGTCGTTCGGGTCGCCCCATCTCGTCTGACGCGCTGGCGCTGATGCGTCGAATCACCGGGGGCGACCTCGCGGCCGTGCTGCGCGCCGGTGACGAACCCGGAGCGGGTGAGGTGGCCTCGCTCGCCCACGAGGCCGTTGAACTGCACTTTGGCCGCCGGCTTCGAGCGTCGCGCGTCGCGCCACCACGCGACGCGGGGCGCTGATCCCTCGGCGGGCGCCCCCGGTGCCGATCAGCGACGTTGGCGCTGCGAACTGTGGTGCGCGAAGGGCGTCGCGCTCGCTGTAAGGTGCCCTCGTCCATCGAGGAGCCCGTGTCCAACCCCGTCATCTTCTGGTTCCGCCGCGACCTGCGCCTGGCGGACAACCCCGCACTCAGTGCGGCCGCACGCACCGGTGCGGTGGTCGCGCTCTTCGTCATCGACCCCGAACTCGTCGCGCCCGTGGGACCGACGCGCGCGGCGTACGTCGCAGCCAGCCTCAGCGCGTTGAACGAGTCGATTGGCGGAAATCTGGTCATCCGGGTCGGGGATCCGAGGGTTGTCGTACCCGCGGTCGCCAGCGCGCTCGGGGCGCGCAGCGTCTACGTGAGCGGGGACTGGACCCCGCGATCACGAGAACGGGATCGAGACGTCGCGGCGGCGCTGGGCGCCGCGGGACGCGCGTTCGTGACGAGTGACTCCCCCTACGTGGTGGAGCCCGGCACGGTTCGCCAGGCGTCGGGCGCGCCCTATCGCGTCTACGGCGCATTTCGACGGGTGTGGGAGACCCACCTCGGTGCGGCGCCCCTCGCGGCGCCCGAGGTCGACTGGGTGCCCCTCGACGGTGTCACCCCGGCGTTCCTCGTCGAGCTCGCGGCGCGCCGGCGGCCGCGATACTTCCTCGACCTGCCCGACGAGCCCGCCAGCGACGCGCCGCCGGCCGGCGAGCGGGCCGGCGACGCGACACTCGAACGCTTCGTCGCGCGCGTCGACCACTACGACGAACAGCGCGACCAACCGGACCTCGACGCGACGAGTCGGCTGAGTCCTTTCCTCCACGTCGGCGCGCTGCACCCGCGAACCGTGCTCGCCGCGGTCGACGGACCATCGGCGGGGCGAGCCGCGTTTCGCGCCGAGATCGGTTGGCGGGAGTTCTACGCCGACGTACTCAGCCACCGGCCCGATTCCGCGTGGCGACCGCTGCAATCCCGGTTCGACGCCTTGCGCGTCGACCGCGACGCCGCCGCGGTCGAGCGATTTCAGGCGTGGGCGCGCGGCGAAACCGGGTTCGCGCTCGTGGACGCGGGGATGCGTCAACTACTTCGCGAGGGGTGGATGCACAATCGAGTCCGAATGGTCACGGCGTCCTTTCTCGTCAAGCACCTCCACGTCGACTGGCGCTGGGGCGCGTCGTGGTTCCTGTGGCGTCTGGTCGACGGGGACGTGGCGTCAAATCAACACGGGTGGCAGTGGGTGGCGGGTACGGGCACCGACGCGGCGCCCTTCCACCGGATCTTCAGTCCGACCCGTCAAGCCGAGCGCTTTGACCCGCGCGGTCGCTACGTTCGCCGGTACGTGCCCGAGCTGGCAGGCGTGGCGCAGTCCGATCTTGCGCGCGTCGACGTCGAGACGCTCGTCGCGAGTGGCTACCGCGCTCCGATGATCGATGCCGGCGTCGAGCGTCGCGAGGCGCTCTCGCGATTCGCCGAGATCCGCCGGCCGGTGACGCCGTGAACGAGTTCGGCGTCTACGTCCACGTCCCGTTTTGCGCGCATCGCTGTGACTACTGCGCCTTTGCCACCTACGCCGACCGTGACGATCTGATGGGTGACTACGTCGAAGCGGTTCGCGCGGAACTGGCGAGCTACGCCGATGCCACACCGGCGGCGACGTCGGTCTTCTTCGGGGGCGGGACGCCGTCGCGCCTGTCGGCCGAGCAGCTCCTCTCGATCCTCGACGCCATTCCGCGCGTCGAGGGCGCCGAGGTCACCGTGGAGTGCAACCCCGAAGACGCCACCGTGGAACGGCTCGCCGCGTACCGGGCCGGTGGAGTCAACCGAATGTCCTTCGGGGTCCAGTCGACCCAGCCGGCCGTGCTCGCCGACCTCGGTCGCCGCCACGGCGTGATGGCCCACGAGGCGGTCGCCCGGGCCGTGACCGACGCCGGCTTCGAGACCTGGAACATGGACCTCATCATCGGCTCTCGGGCCGAGACCATCGACGACGTGGCCGCGACGCTGGGTGACATCGTGAACCTCGAGACACCGCCGCCGCACATCAGCTGCTACGCGCTCACCGCCGAGCCGGCGACCCCGCTCGGTCGAGACCCGGGCCGTCACCCCGACGAAGACGCGACCGCCGACGCGTACGACCTCGTCGCCGCGACCCTCGAAGGGGCGGGTTACCAGTGGGAGGAGATCTCGAACTGGGCCAAAGCGGGTCACGAGTGTCGTCACAACCATCTCTACTGGAACCAGGGTGACTACCTCGGGGTCGGGTCGGCAGCGCATTCGCACCGCGACGGGCACCGGTGGTGGAACGTGCGCACCCCGGACCGCTACATCGCCATGCTGCGCGAGGGCCGGCGCCCGCTCGGCGGCGAGGAGTACCTCGACGAGACGACGCGTCGCTTCGAACGTGAGTCACTCGCGCTTCGCACGACGACCGGTGTTGCCCTCGAGGCATTCGAGTCTCTCGACGAGATCGCCCACCTGGTCAGGTTGCGCGACGGCGTGGTCACCCTGGCCCCGGCCGGCCGGCTCCTCGCTAATCAGGTGATTGTTCGCCTGAAGGACGCTCGCTAGTCCGGTAGCCTGGTCGGATGACGACCCCGGAGTTGGACCCCGACCTGCTGGACAAGGTGATCAATCTCGCTAAACGGCGAGGTTTCATCTTCCCGTCCGCGGAGATTTACGGTGGATTTCGCTCGACGTACGACTACGGTCCGCTCGGGGTCAACATGCTGCGTAACGTGAAGCAGGCGTGGTGGCGATCGATGGTCCAGATGCGCGACGACATCGTCGGCATCGACGCGGCGATCCTCGGCCCGCCGGCGGTCTGGGCGGCGTCGGGTCACCTGGAGACTTTCACCGACCCGCTGGTCGACTGTCGGCGCTGTAAGGAGCGTTGGCGCGAAGACAAGATCGACGGCGTATGCCCGAACTGCGGTGGGACCGAGTTCACCGAGGCGCGGGCCTTCAACCTGATGTTTAAGACCCAGGCGGGTCCCGTCGAAGGCGAGGGGGCGACCGCCTACCTCCGTCCCGAAACGGCCCAGGGCATGTTCACCAACTTCATGAACGTGCTCACCACGACCCGACGCAAGCCGCCGTTCGGCATCGCCCAGGTCGGCAAGTCGTTCCGTAACGAGATCACCCCGCAGAACTTCGTCTTTCGAACGCGCGAGTTCGAGCAGATGGAGATGGAGTACTTCGTTGCGCCCGCGGACGCCGATGGCTGGTACCGCTACTGGATCACGGCGCGCTACGAGTGGTACCTGAACCTGGGCATCCCGGCGCATCGTCTGCGCTTGCACGAGCACGCCAAGGAAGACCTCTCGCACTATTCGCGCGGCACGACCGACGTGGAATTCCAGTACCCGTGGGGCTGGGACGAACTCGAGGGCATCGCCAACCGCGGCGACTACGACCTCACCCAGCACTCCAAGGCGTCGGGCGTGCGCCTCGAGTACTTCGATCAGCAGGCCGGCGAGCGCTACACGCCCTACGTGATCGAACCGGCCGCCGGCGCGACGCGGGCGATGATGGCGTTCCTGCTCGCCGCGTACGAAGAAGACGTGGTGGAGGGAGAGACGCGTACCGTGCTGCGCCTCGACTGGCGCCTCTCGCCCTACCAGGTCGCGGTTCTGCCGCTGTCGAAGAAGCCCGAGCTCGAAGGTGTGTCGCGCGAGGTCCTCGGCGCGCTGCAGCCGTGGTACATGTGCGACTACGACGTAACCCAGTCGATCGGCCGGCGCTACCGCCGCCAGGACGAGATCGGCACCCCGTACTGCGTCACGGTCGACTTCGACACACTCGAGGATCGCGCCGTGACGGTACGCGATCGTGACACGACCAGTCAGACGCGCGTGGCGATCGAGGACCTGGTCGACGAGTTGCGTCGTCGCATGAGCGTCGCGTAGCGCCGCTGGTTCAGTTCTGCGGTGAAGTCTCCGACGACGGAAGCGCGTAGGTGACCTGCGCCTTGGCGACGAGATCGGTCTCCCCGCGCGAGAAGATTTCGACGTCGACCACGGCGAGCTTGCGGCCGAGCTTCAAGATCCGTGCTCGGGCCATCACGTCCCGTAGCGCCGGCTTGCGCAGGAAGTCGATGTGCAGACTCGTGGTCACCGCGAGCAGCACGGGTCCGATCTGCGAGAGGATCGCCATCCAGGCGGCGGTGTCGGCGAGCATCATCATCGTGGGACCCGAGAGTGTGCCGCCGGGTCGTCCGTGCTGGAGGTCAACCGGTTGGCACAGCATGACGAATTCGTCGCTCACCGTCTCGACGGTGGGAACGTCGTTGCCCGGAAACGCCTCGACCAGGATGGCCTGTAACTCGGCGGCGTTGAGTACGACCATCGCTCAGGCGGCCCGCCGGTAGCGCATCGTCGCGAGCGGTGCGAGCACGATCAACGCGCCGGTGCCCCAGATGAGGGTCAGCCACACCGAGTTGCCGACCGGGGTGCCCAGCATCAAGCCGCGCACCGCGTCAGCGGCTTGCGAGACCGGTTGGTTGCGAGCGAAATCCCGGAGCCACCAGGGCATCGACTGGACGGGAACGAAGATCGACGAGGCGAACGTGATGGGAAAGATGATCGGAAACGTCATCGCCTGGGCGGTCTCGGAGTTGGGCGCGGCGAGCCCAACGAAGGCGAAACCCCACGAGATCGCGTAGGCGAAGAAGAGCATGAGCAGGCTCGCTTCGAGGTAGGGCCCGACACCGCCGTGCGGGCGAAAGCCCACGGCGAAGCCGACGGCCGTGATGACGACGAGCACGAGAACGTTGCGCGCGAGGTCGGCGACCGTTCGCCCGCCGAGCACCGCGGTGCGGGCCATCGGCAGCGCGCGGAAGCGTTCGATGAGTCCCCGTTGAAGGTCTTCGGCGAGACCGATGGCGGTGCCGAGGGCGCCGAAGATCGTCGTCTGCACGAGGATGCCCGGGATCAGAAAGTTGACGTACTGCCCCTGGGGGACGAGGATCGCGCCGCCGAACACATAACGGAACAGCAGCACGAACATCACCGGCTGCACGACGGCGAAGACGAGCGAGATCGGGATCCGTATCAGGGTGAGCAGGTTGCGCCGAGCGATCGTCGCGATGTCGATCACCGCCCAGCGTAGGTTGCCTTTGGGGGTCTGGGTTGGGACGCTCATCGCCGGGTCGTCCGGGTGTCGGGGGTCGTTGATACGGACTCGTCCTCGGCCCGATGGCCGGTCAGACTCAAGAAGACGTCGTCGAGACTCGGTTCGCGCAGCACGAGTCCGGTGAGCGCGATTCCCGCGCCGTCGAGGCGGCGTAGCGCATCAGCTGCCGAGGCGGGGCCGCCGTCGACCGTGTACTCCACGACGGTCCCCTCAACGTTGATCGCGGTGCCGGCCGCGGTCTGCAGAAGTTGGGCCCCGCGGGCGGCGTCGCCGATCGACTCGAAGGTGAGGGCGAGCACCGTCGCGCCCAGGCGCGTCTTTAGCTCCTGGGAGGTCCCCTCAGCGATGATGTGGCCGTGGTCGAGGACCACGAGCTGTTTGGCGAGCCGGTCCGCTTCCTCGAGGTACTGAGTCGTGAGCAACACCGTCGTGCCATCTTCGACCAGTTGCTCGATGATTGCCCAGAGGTCTTGACGGCTCTGGGGGTCGAGGCCCGTCGTCGGCTCGTCCAGGAACAGCAGTGGGGGCGTGGCGACGAGTGCGGCCGCGAGGTCGAGTCGGCGTCGCATGCCGCCCGAGTAGGTCTTGACGTTGCGCGTCGCCGCGTCGGCGAGTCCGAACTGGTCGAGTAGTTCGTTGGCTCGCCGTCGCACGGTGGCGCGATCCAGGTGGTTGAGCCGACCGATCATCCGGAGGTTCTCGAATCCGGTCAGGTTCTCGTCGACCGTGGCGTACTGACCGGCGAGTCCGATGCTGCGGCGCACGGCGTCAGCCTCGTGAACGACGTCGAACCCGTTCACGGTGGCCGAGCCGGAGTCGGGGGCGAGGATGGTTGAGAGTATGCGGACCATTGTCGTCTTGCCCGAGCCGTTGGGTCCGAGCAGACCAAAGACCTCGCCCCGAGGCACGTGCAGCGATACGTCATCGAGCGCGCGCACGGTGCCGTCCTTGAACGTTCGGACGATCGATCGGGCTTCTACGGCGAAGTCGGACACGGAGGCAGTCTAGGGACCGTACCGGTAGCGACGTTCCAACGCGGCCGAGGCGGTACCGTCTAGCCATGGCCATCTCGGACAGTGACATCGCGGCGGTGCGCGCCGCGACCGACATTGTCGCATTGATCACCGAGCAGGTCGCACTCAAGAAGTCCGGGCGTCGCTGGACGGGTTTGTGTCCATTTCACGGCGAGAAGACCCCGTCATTCTCGGTGAACGCCGAGGAGGGCCGTTACTACTGCTTCGGCTGTCGCGTCGCGGGGGACCAAATCACGTGGGTGCGCGAGACGATGCACCTCGACTTCGTCGACGCCGTTCGACTGCTGGCCGAGCGTAGCGGCATCGAGCTCCACGAGGACGCGAGTGCGTCTAAGGAGCGCCAGGAGCGCCAGCGACTGCTCGCGACGATGGAGCGCGCGGTCGACTGGTATCACCAGCGACTCCTCGAGTCCCCTGACGCACGGGTGGCGCGCGACTACCTCCGTAGTCGCGGTATCAGCGGGGACATAGCGCGTCAGTTCCGACTCGGCTGGGCGCCTGACCAATGGGACGCGCTCGCGAACGCCCTGCACGTTGACGAGGCGGTTCTCACTGGCACCGGGCTTGGCTTCGTGAACCAACGTGGACGTAAACAGGACGCGTTGCGCGCGCGTCTCATCTTTCCCATCTTCGATTCGAGTGGCAAGGCCATCGCGATGGGGGGACGAATCATGCCCGGGGCCGCGCGACCCGATGGGACGCCGCAGGCCAAGTACAAGAACAGCCCCGAAACCCCGATCTACTCGAAGCGACGGACTCTCTACGCCCTGAATTGGGCGAAGGACGACATCATTCGATCCGGTGAGATCATCGTGTGCGAGGGTTACACCGACGTCATCGCATTCTTCGGCGCGGGTCTACCTCGTGCCGTGGCCACCTGCGGAACGGCCCTCGGCGAAGAGCACTTTCGCACCATGCGCAACTTCGCCAAGCGAATCGTCCTCGCCTACGACGCGGACCAGGCCGGTCAGAGCGCGGCCGCTTCGGTCTATCAGTGGGAGCGCCAGCACGAGGTCGACGTCGCCGTGGCTCGGATGCCGGCCGGTACGGATCCGGCGGAACTGGCCCAGCGCGACCCCGCGGCGCTACGCCAGTCGGTGGCCGAGGCCGTTCCGTTTCTCCAATTCCGTCTCGAACGGGTCCTGGACTCCGCCGACGTCGCCACTCCCGAGGGTCGAGCTCGCGCGGGGGAGCGTGCGATCGTGGTGCTCGCCGAACACCCGAGCGAGCTCGTGCGCGACCAGTACGTCATGCAAGTGGCTGACCGGCTTCGCCTCGACGTCACGATGCTGCGGGCGCGAGTCGGTGACCAGGCCCGAGGCGAGGTTCGAGTCGCGCCGATCGTCGCCGTAACTCGGCCGACTCAGAGTCGGCTCCCACGGCCGGGGTTGGAAGCGCTTCGGCTCTGCGTGCACTTCGCGGACCTACGACCGCGCTTTGACGCCTCCTACTTCGTTCACGACGTGCAGCGTGACGCGTTCGCCGCGCTGCTGACGGGCGAGGCGATGTCGGCCGTCATCGAGCG
>JAKAZI010000038.1 GCA_021809495.1 Actinomycetes bacterium
TCGTCGATCGTGTCGCAGATGACCGTGACGTCGTCCTCCCACCCGTCGGGCAGGTCGGCGGCGACGCCGCCGGGGCGCACGTAGTTGAGGTTGAGCCGCAGTCCGGCGGTCTTCTCGAAGAAGGCGAGGATCAGTTCGCGTTCGCGGAAGCCGTAGATCATCATCGAGGTGGATCCGAGGTCCATCCCGTTCGTCGCCATCCACACCAGGTGCGACGAGATGCGATTCAGTTCGGACATCATCATGCGGATCCACGTGGCACGCTCGGGCACCTCGATGCCGAGCAGCGACTCGACGGCCATCGAATAGGACAGCTCGTTGGTCACGGGGCTCAGGTAGTCCATGCGGGTGACGTTGGTCGCCCCCTGGACGTAGCTGAGCTCCTCGCCGGTCTTCTCCATGCCGGTGTGCAGGTAGCCGATGACGGGCTTGGCGCGCAGCACGAACTCGCCGTCGAGTTCGAGCATGATGCGAAGCACGCCGTGGGTCGACGGGTGCGAGGGACCCATGTTGATGATCATCGTCTCGTCGTCGCGACGTTCATAGTCGACCGAGGATGGGTCAAAGGCGTGGCCGTCGACGCGCAGGACCGAGCCGACCTCGCGGCTCAACTCGCCCGCGGGCGTGACCTCGCGACGCTGGAGCCCCTGCTCGCCTTCGGAGGTCTCAACGACCAGTGGTTCCAGCCGCTCGGCGGCGCGTACGGTGGGTTCGCTCATCGTGGTCCCGGGGCTTCCTTGAATTGCACCGGCACGCGTCCGGCGCCGTAGTCCTTACGCAGCGGGTGACCCTCCCAGTCCTCGGGCATGAGGATGCGCGTGAGGTCGGGGTGGCCGTGAAAGACGATGCCGAACATGTCGAAGGCCTCGCGCTCCATCGCCTCGCTCCCGGGGTAGAGCGCGAAGAGCGAGTCGACGGCGGGTTCCTCGGTGCCGGCCTGGACGCGGATGCGCACACGCTCGCGTCGCGACATCGACAACAGGTTCACGACGACCTCGAAACGGGTGGCCACGACCCCCTCGGGCATCGCGCGTTCGGCGTACTCGAGGTAGTCCACGCCGCACACGTCGGCGCAGAGCTCGAAGCCATCGGCTTTAAAGGCGCTCACCAGGCCGAAGTACTGCTCACGGGTGGGAAAGCAGCCGAGGTCGGACTTGAGAACGGCGGCCGTGATGACCCCGGCCGGGGCGTTGGCGGGCAGGTCGATCACTTCGGGGTCCCCAGTCGTACCGTGACGGGCACCTCGGGGGTCCAGGGGCTCTCCTGGTGCTCGAGGTGCGTGGGCTCACCGTTCGACCGGCGCTTCAGGATCTCGCCCGTGCGGATCTGCTCGTGCAGGGTCAAGATCGCGTGCATCAGCGTCTCGGGGCTCGGCGGACAGCCCGGCGCGTAGACGTCCACCGGCACGATCTGGTCGACGCCCTGGACGATGGCGTAGTTGTTGAACAGTCCGCCGGTCGAGGCGCACACGCCCATCGAGATGACCCACTTGGGCTCCATCATCTGGTCGTAGACCTGACGCAGCACCGGGGCCATCTTCTGAGAGACCCGTCCGGCGACGATCATGAGGTCGGCCTGGCGCGGGGAGTTGCGAAAGACCTCCATGCCGTAGCGCGCGAGGTCGAAGTCGGCGCCACCGGCGGCCATCATCTCGATCGCGCAGCACGCCAACCCGAAGGTTGCGGGCCACACCGAGGCCCGCCGGGCCCATCGCACGAGGTCCTCGATACGGCCGGTGAGAAAGTTATGTTGCAGGTCTTCGAGGGCCACGCGCTACGCCGCCGTTTCGGATTCGGAGTTGACCCCGATGCGCACGATGGTCGAGGAACTGGTTCGCGCGGGCATGCCCGCCGTGAGGTGCTTGACCGGGCCCCAGGAGAGGGCGCCCTCGCTGATCAAGAAGAGCAGCGCGCCAAAGACGGTGATCGAGAAGGCGAGGACCTCGATCAGTCCGAACGTGCCGAGCTGGCGAAAGACCACCGCGAAGGGGTACATGAAGACCACTTCGATGTCGAAGATCACGAAGATCATCGCCACGAGATAGAAGCGAACGGGGAACCGTTGCGGCGGCTCTACTTCGGGGACGATTCCGCACTCGTAGGGCGCGAGCTTCGCGTCGGAGGGCCGCTTGTGGGGAGCCAGCAACGCTGACGCCACGAACGATCCCGACGCGAACAACACCCCGAGAAGGAGGAGTCCAAGTATTGGTAGGTACTGGTCCACGTCCATCATTTCTACCAGACGGCGCACCCCCCAAAACCCGGACTCCCCCAAGGTCCTTCGTCCTATGCTGTCGCCGTGCCTCAGCTCGCTGATCTCTCACCGACCACGCCCCTCTTTGACGCCGTCATCGTCGGCGCGGGACCGAGCGGCAGCGCGAGCGCCTACTGGCTCGCCGAGGCGGGGTGGTCCGTCTGCCTGATCGAGAAGAAGGATTTCCCTCGCGAGAAGACCTGCGGCGACGGACTCACGCCTCGCTCGGTCCACCAGCTCGCGGCCATGGGCCTCGAGCCCGCGGTCGCCGCGCACGGCCACCGGTACCACGGTCTGCGCGCCTTCGGATTCGGGGCATCGCTCGAGATGAACTGGCCCGACCACGCGGTCTTTCCCAACTACGGCTACACCATCACGCGTTTCAACCTCGACGGCCTGGTCGCCGGGCGCGCCGTCGAACGGGGTGCGACCCTTCTCACGGGGGTCGAGGCCGTCGGCCTGCTCGAGGCCACCGACGGCCCCGAGGGACGGCTGCGCGGCGCGGGCGGCGTGACGCTCTACGAGAAGGCGACGGGCACCCGCGCCGACGTGCGCGCCCGCTACGTGATCGTCGCCGACGGTCAGAACTCGCGCCTCGGGCGCGAACTCGGCGTGACGCGCAACCGCCAGTGGCCGATGGGCATGGCGCTACGCGGCTACTACTCGAGCGATCGCCACGCCGAGCCCTGGATCGAGTCCCACCTGGACATCCGCGACCCCAACGGCGAGGTGGTGCCGGGATACGGATGGATCTTCCCGCTCGGCGACGGGCGGGTGAACGTCGGCGTCGGCCTGCTCTCGACGGCCGGCGCCTGGAAGGGCGTGAACACCACCAAGCTCCAGGAGTACTTCGTCAGCCAGACGGCGCAGGCCTGGGGGCTCAGTGAGTCGACGAGGCTCAGCGTGCCCACCGGCGGACGCCTGCCGATGGGCCTCGCGCGCGGACCCCACACGGGCGCCAACACGCTCGTCGTGGGTGACGCCGGCGGATCGATCAACCCCTTTAACGGCGAGGGCATCGCCTACGGCTACGAAACGGGACGCCTCGCGGCCGGGGTCGTCGCCGAGGCCCTGCTCGCGGACGATGCGGGTCACCTCGCCGCGTACGGCGAGCGCCTCGACGCCGCCTACGGCGAGTACTACAAAGTCGCGCGGGCCTTCGTTCGTCTGATCTCTGAACCCAAGATCCTCGCCGCGTGCGTCGGCCTGGGCATGCGGATCGAACCGGTCATGCGCGAAGTGCTGACGGTGATGGCCAACTTGATGCGCAACGACGAGCGCGGCCCGGGTGAACTCGCCTATCGGGCGCTCGCGCGCATCGTCGATGTGGTGCCCGAGCGCGCCTATTCGATGCTGCTCGGCGAGCACGGCACCGAGGACTAGAAACCGTGTCGTTCATCAAGACCGTGGTGCTCGGTTTCATCGCCGGCGCCACGATCGTCGCCGGACTGCCGATCGGACGGCTTCGCGCGCCGGCCGAGCGCGTTCGCTCGCTGCTCAACGCCGTCGCGATCGGCGTGCTGCTCTTTCTCGTCGTTGACGTCTTCTCCAACGCCTACGCGCCGATCAAGGACCAGCTCCAGTCGCTGCACGACCACCGCGGCGGCTCGGTCGCGACGACGATCACCGACGTCGCCCTGCTGCTCGGCGGGGCGGCGGTGGGGCTGCTCAGTCTCGCGCTCTATCAGCGATGGTCCCGGCGGGGCCGCTCGGCGGTCCCCTCGACGCCCACCTCGATGAGCCTCATGATCGCCTCGGGGATCGGCCTGCACAACTTCGGCGAGGGCCTCGCCATCGGCACGGCGTCCCACCTCGGGGCCATCGGACTCTCGACCGTGCTCGTGATCGGCTTCGCGCTGCACAACGCCACCGAGGGGTTCGGCATCGTCAGCCCGCTCGTGGGCGCGACGAACCGGCCGTCCTGGGCCTACCTCGGGCTCGTCGCGCTGATCGGCGGCGGCCCGACGACGGTTGGCACCCTCGTGGGCTGGTGGTGGTCGTCGCCAACGCTCGGAATCGTCTTCCTCTCCCTCGCCGGCGGCTCGATCATCTTCGTTATCAGCCAGCTGCTCTACGTGGCCGGTCGCAGTAAGCACCAGACGACCGTCTTCGTCGGGATCACCATCGGACTACTCGCGGGATTTCTCACCGACATCGTCGTCGCCATCGCCGGCGGCTAGGGGTCACCAGCGCAGATCAGAGCGCGGCCCCGCCTCCCCCGTCGTCGATGCGCGTCTTGAGCGTGCCGACCAACTGGTCCAACAGGTTTCGACTCGCCGCGAACGACGGCACCAGGGCGCTCAGGGTGACCTCGTAGTGGCCGCTGGCGACGACCGCGACGACCAGTGAGTACGCGGTCGATACGCCCGGCAAGGCCACCGAGACGACCCCGCCGCGCGCCCAACCCTTGGCGTAGGTGACCGGCGTCCAGTTGGTCCCGCGCTTGCTCGGTGTCACCTCGCTGGCGTACTGGCTGAGCAGGACCGTCGCGTTGGCCGCCACGAAGCAGGCGCCGAAGTCGGCCCGGGACATCTCGGCGACGTCACGGCGAACCATGCCGGTCGTGCGGTAGTACTGCGAGGTCGTGGCGACCTCGGTTTCCGCAGGGAAAAGCACGTGAAAGATGGGCGAGCTGACCTGGACGTCGGGCGACTGACCCGCCGCGCCAAAGACCCGGTCCGCGGCGTTGGTGACCCCGAGGCAGTGCTGGAACTGGGCAGTGACGACGGGGGCCACGACGTCGACGGCCGGCTCCGTCGTCGACGTCGAGGTGATGACCCGGCCGGCCGCGGGCACGAGGTAGGAGAGATAACCCGTGGCGAGCGTCGACCACCCCACGGGTAGGTCGCTCACCGTCAGATTCGCGTTCTTCGCGTCGACGGTCTCGGTGTCCAGGCCGGGACCGCCCGACAGCAGGGCCGCGATCACGCCGCCCAGTGACGCGACGAGCACGACGAGGGCGATGACGATCGCCCCCGCGCGGGGTCGACGGCCCCCCAGCGCGCCGCCGCGGGCGAGCACCAGCGCGCGCAAATCCTCGAACGGCTCGAGACCCCGACGGCGCCACTCGTAGCGCACGCCGCCGACGTTCGCGGAAAAGGTGAGCCTCGAACCGGTCCGACTCAGTGCGAGGTCACCCAGTTCGGACCACGGGGTCTGCCAGGCCACCGGATAGACGCCGGCCAGCTGGGTCAGCCCGTCGTCGTCGAAGAGCAACGTCACCGGCGCGGTCGGGCCGTGGGGCACGAAGCTCGGACGCACCGACCAGCCCGGTGAGGCGAGCGGCTCCATCACGACGCGGCGACGACGGCCGCCGCTTCGCCGGCGGCTTCGACGGCGCGGTCGAGCTCGGCGTCGCCGTGGGCCATCGAGACGAAGAGGATCTCGTAGGCCCCCGGGGCGAGCGCGACGCCGCGTTCGAGCATTGCGTGAAAGAAACCCGCGTAGAGCCCGTTGTCACAGACCGCCTTCGCCGCGGCGAAGTTGGCCGGCGCGTCAACGGGTTCGCGCGACAGGTAGAGGCCGAGCAACGGACCGACGCGCGGCGTCAGCGCGTAGAGACCCGCGGCCGAGATCGCCTCGGCGAGCGAAGCGGCGAAGCGCTCGACGCGCGCGCTGAGTCGCTCGTAGTGCGACGGCGTGACGTACTCGAGCACCGTCGAACCGGCTGCCGTGGCGAGCGGATTACCCGAGAGGGTGCCCGCCTGGTAGACGGGTCCGGCGGGCGCGAGCGACGCGAGCAGCGCGGCCGAGCCGCCGAAGGCCCCCACGGGCAGTCCCCCGCCGATGACCTTGCCGAAGCACCACAGGTCCGGCACGACGCCAAAGGCGTTCGAGGCGCCGGCGTAGTCGAGGCGAAAGCCCGTGATCACCTCGTCGAAGATGAGGAGCGCCCCCACCCGGTCACAGGCGGCGCGCAACTCGGCGAGAAAACCCGCTCGCGGCGCCACGAGGTTCATGTTGGCCGCGACCGGCTCCACGAGGACGGCGGCGACCGTCTCGTCGAGCTCGGGCACGACGTTGTAGGGCGCGACCGTGGTGTCAGCGACGGCGCCGGCGGTGACCCCGGCTGAACCCGGCAGTCCCAGCTGGGCGACGCCGCTACCCCCCGCGACGAGCAGCGCGTCGGAGTGACCGTGATAACAGCCGTCGAACTTCACGATGCGGCTGCGTCCGGTCGCGCCGCGCGCGAGGCGAACCGCGCTCATCACGGCCTCGGTGCCCGACGACACGAAGCGGACTTGCTCGAGACCGGGCACGCGCGAGCACATCAGTTCGGCGAGGCGCACCTCACCGGGCGTGGGTGCGCCGAAGGTCGTGCCGAGCGCCACGGCCTCGGTGAGCGCCG
This sequence comes from Actinomycetes bacterium, assembly GCA_021809495.1. Classification (GTDB taxonomy): domain Bacteria; phylum Actinomycetota; class Acidimicrobiia; order Acidimicrobiales; family RAAP-2; genus RAAP-2. The sequence goes on from JAKAZI010000038.1 coordinate 6,602, forward strand.
AGACGACCGCGGGGTGGGCGTGGCCGAGCAGCGAGGCCCCGTAGGACTGGACGAAGTCGAGGTACCGACGGCCCTCGACGTCCACGACGTAGGCGCCCTCACCGCGTACGACGGTGTAGGGCGTGCCGCCGACCGAGCGGAAACTGCGCACCGGCGAGTCGACGCCGCCGGGTATGACGCGAAGCGCCCGGTCGAACCAGTCCTGATTCGTCTCGCTCATCGCTGGAGCACCCGGGCGATCTCGGCGGCGAAGTAGGTCAGCACGAAATCTGCCCCGGCGCGGCGCACCGCGGTCAACTGCTCGACGGCGACGGCCGGGCCGTCGATCCAGCCATTCGCGGCGGCCGCCTTAATCATCGCGTACTCCCCGCTCACGTGATACGCGCACAGGGGTACGTCGAGCTCGCGGCGCAGGTCGCTCAACACGTCGAGGTAGGTCATCGCGGGCTTGACCATGACGATGTCGGCGCCCTCTTCGATGTCAAGACGAGCTTCGCGCAGCGCTTCGCGTCGGTTGCGCGGGTCCTGCTGGTAGCCGCGACGGTCCCCGCCGTCGGCGATCGACACGTCGACCGCGTCGCGAAACGGTCCGTAGAGGCCGCTCGCGTACTTCGCGGCGTAGGCGAGGATGACGGTCTCGGTAAAGCCCTCATCGTCGAGGGCCCGGCGGATCGCGCCGACCTGGCCGTCCATCATCCCGCTCGGGGCGACGACGGCCGCCCCGGCGCGCGCCTGTTCCACGGCCGTTCGCGCGTAGAGCGGCAACGTCGCGTCGTTGTCGACCGTGCCGTCGTCGCGCACGAGTCCGCAGTGCCCGTGCGAGGTGTACTCGTCCAGGCACAGGTCGGCCATCACCACCAGGTCGTCGCCGATCTCGTCGCGAAGCGCGCGCAGGGCCACCTGCACGATCCCGTCGGGGTCGTAGGCGCCACTGCCGACCGCGTCCTTGGTCGCGGGGACCCCGAACAGGATGACCCCGCCCACCCCGAGGTCGCGCAGCGTTCGAGCCTCTTCGACGAGCGAGGCGATCGTGTGCTGGACGTGTCCGTCCAGCGAGGGGATCGGGCTCGGCGCGTCGCGACCCTCGGCGACGAAGAGCGGTGCGACCAGGTCGCTCGGGGCGAGGGTCGTCTCGGCGACGAGTTGACGCAGTCCAGCCGTTCGCCGGAGTCGACGGGGACGTTCAGTGGGGAACACGCCGTAAGCCTATTGCGGACGTTCGCGCGTGCGTTCGCCATCGACCAGCGCCTCGAGGCGCGCGGCGACCTCGCCGCTCCAGCCGACGAGTACCCGCTCGTGGTCGGCGCGCACGGCCGCGGCGGTCGTCTCGCCGGGCACCACGACCCAGGTCGCCGGCGACAGTTCACCGCGCAGGACGCGCCACGCCGAGGGCGCGCCCACGACGACGGCGTCCGCGCGCGCGAACACCGCGCGCGACGCGTCATCGAGCGCGAGCGGCACCGTCTCGTAGCAGACGACCGTCTCGACGGCGATCCCGCGCGCGGCGAGCTCGTCGGCGAGCTCGCGACGCATCTGGCGAGCGCCGAGCACGAGTACGGGCCCGTGGTCGATGTGCGCGGCCAGCGCGGTGGCGCTGGGTGCCTCGCCGGTGACCGCGAAGCCCGCGGTCGCCACGGCGGCGCTCGTCACCGCACCGACGGTCCAGACCTCGACGTCGCGCGCACAGGCGAGCCGCGCCGCGTCAAGGTAGTCCCGTGAGCGCGCGCTCGTGACCGCCAGCACCGCGAAGGGACCGCGCGTCGCGACGCCCGCGAGTTCGGCCGAGACCTCGGCGATCGGCCGGTAGTTCGTCGTCGTGAGTGGCACCTCGACGACCGTCATCGCCGGGCTCAACCAGTCACGAAGGGCGTCGTTTCGTCCCGCTTCGCGGGTCACCACGACGAGCACTCACGGCTCCCATCCGGGCAGCTCGGCCCCGTGGCGCTCGTCGCGCAGGTGCCGCGCGAGGGCCACGCCGACGTCGCGGGGGTCGACGCCGTCGCGCGTGGCGCGCACGCTCGTCGCCCCGTCGATGCCGATCATCACGCCCGCGATCGACACCGCGCCGTTCTGCGCGAGCGCGAGGGCCCCGGCCGGGATCGCGCAGCCCGCCCCGAGTTCCGCGAGAAAGGCCCGCTCCGCGCTGACCGCGACGAAGGCGTCACGGTCGTTCAACCCGTCCAGCTGCTCGAGGACGGCCTCGTCGCCGATGCGCGTCTCGAGCGCGAGGGCGCCCTGGCCGACCTGGGGCACAAACCAGGTCGGGTCGAGTCGCTCGGCGACCAGATCGGTCGCCCCGAGACGCTCGAGGGCGGCCATCGCGGCGATGACCGCGTCGACCCCGTTGCGACCGACGGCCGCGAGTCGCGTGGCCATGTTGCCACGCAGTCCCACCACGTTGAGGTCCGGCCGGCGCTCGAGCAATAGGGCCCGGCGCCTCGGCGAGCCCGTGGCGACCGTCGCACCGGGGCCGAGGCCCGCGAGCGAACGTCCGACGAGCGCATCGGCCGGGTCACGCCGCTCGTTCACGCAGGCGAAGACGAGGCCCTCGGGGGACGTGGACGGCAGATCCTTCGCGCTGTGAACGGCGATGTCGGCCTCGCCGGCGAGTACCGCGCGCTGGACCTCGCCGGCGAAGACACCCTGGCCGCCCATGGCGACCAGGGCGACGTCCTGGCGCCGGTCGCCGCTCGTCTCCACGGTGATCAGGCGACTCGCCACCCCGATGCGCGCGAGACGTTCGCGCACCGACTCGGCCTGGTGCAGCGCGAGCGGCGAGCGGCGCGTCGCGATGCGCAGTTCGCTCATAGATCGAACAGGGTTCGAGTCGCGTCGGCCAGCCGCACACCCTGGTCGGTCCCGGCCGACTCCTTCAGGGCGATCGTCGGACGGTGGGCGAGCTTGGCGACGACCGAACGCACCACCGAGCGCACGAGCTCGGCCTGGTCCTCGTCAAAGAGGGCGATGTCCGCGGCCCGGCGCTCGAGTTCTGAGGCGACCACCTCGTCGAAGTGCGCGCGCAGGTCGCGCACGATGCTGGCGGCCCCGCGGGCCCGCCGGTCGGCGAGGAACTTCTCGACGTCGGCGTCAACGACCTGGCGGGCTTCCTCGACGGCGTCGCGTCGGTCGTCGATGACTCGTTCGATCCGCGAGCGCAGCTCGCCGATGTCCAGGCGTCGCACCGCCGCGAGGTCGGCGACGTCGGCCTCGACGGCGCGCGGGATGCCGAGGTCGATCACGAGCAGTGGGCCACTCGCCGCGGCGAGGTCGTCGTGGGTGAGCAGCGGGGTCGGCGCCTCGGCGGCGACGATGGTGAGTCGCGAGGCACCCACGAGCTCGACGAGCGACCCGTAGTCGCGCGCGACGACCCGGGACTCGCCGAGCGACTCGACCAGCGCCGCGGCGCGCTCGTAGGTCCGGTTGACGACCGACACCCGGTTGAGACCGTCGACGGTGTCGAGCAGCGACTTCACGACACCGGTCGCGAGCTGGCCCGCCCCCACGACGACCACGTCGGCGCCTCGAAGCGCCGCGCCCAGTTCGTCGTTCGCCATCGAGACCGCCGCGTAGGCGAAGCTCGTCGTGCCGCGCGCGATGGCCGTGTCGGTGCGCACGCGTCGGCCCGTGGCGATCGCCCGGTGGAAGAGGTCACGCATCTCCTGGCCAGTGGTGTGCTCCTCCTCGGCGAGGTCGAGGGCGCGGCGCAGCTGGCCGAGGATCTCGAACTCGCCCGGGACGATCGACTGCAGTCCGGCGGCGACGCGCATGAGGTGCGAGACCACGCCGCGGTCGAAGTGGACGCTGAGCCGGTCGTGGAACTCGGCGACGTCGACGCCCGTCGCCTCGGCGAGGGTCATCGTGATGTCCTCGATCGCCCCGTGGAAGAAATCGATGTCGGCGATCACCTCGGTGCGCAGGCACGTGGAGACGAAGACCGCCTCGTGGATGTTGCGGTGACTGACCAGCGTGCGCAGGACCTTGCCCCACTCGTGCTCGGGCACGGTGACGCGCTCGAGGAAGTCGAGGGACGCCTGCTCGTGGTTCACGCCGACGGCGATCAGCGACACGGTCCCTCCAGCGTCGGCGCGCTGCGCGACCCTGGGGCGTCGCCCCTCGCGAGCGCGTGCAACAGCCCGCCGCCGAGCGGCCCGGTGCCGTTGTGCAGGTGATAGAGCAGCACCTGGAGTTCGATGGAGAGGTCCACGTCGTGCACAGCGGTCCCCAGTGGCACGGTGAGGACCTGGGGAGCGAAGTTGAGCAGGGCGTGGATCCCCGCCTGGACGCACCGATCGGCGACGTCCTGGGCGGCGCTCGCCGGCACGCAGATCACCGCGACGGCCGCCGCGGGGAGCAACTCGTCGATCGCGCGCACGACGTGGCCGTCGATGACGGTGCCGATGATCAAGGGATCCGCGTCGTAGAGGCCGATCAGTCGCGCCCCGCGGGTGAGAAAGCTCGAGGAGTTCACGAGCGCACGACCGAGGTTGCCGAGGCCGATCACGATCACGTCGCAGTGCTGGTCGTGGCCGAGCGCCTCGCCGATGCAGGCGTGCAAGAGGGCCACGTCGTAGCCGGCGCCGCGGGTGCCGAGCGTGCCCAGACCCGCGAGGTCGCGGCGCACGGTGGTGGCGGTCACACCGGCGAGTTCACCGAGCTGGGCCG
>JAKAZI010000039.1 GCA_021809495.1 Actinomycetes bacterium
GTGCTCAACCCATCTCGCTTCATTCGCGTCATTTCGAATCGGCGCCGACCATGTGAGTCACACCCCGATGACAGAATGCTGCCACGTACTTCTGTCGACGAGAAGGGGTGACTTCTGTCGCTAACTTTTGGCAGTCCCAACGGGATTCGAACCCGTGCCTCCACCTTGAGAGGGTGATGTCCTAGGCCACTAGACGATGGGACCATGAATCGACGGTGAACCGTCGCTTCGCTCGGGGGCAAGGATTCGAACCCTGAATAACTGGACCAGAACCAGTTGTGTTGCCAATTACACCACCCCCGAAGGGCTGGGCAATCTTATCCGAGGCCCCCGCGACCCGCCAACCGCGAGCGGCAGGTGCAGCCCGCGCGACCACGAACTGAGCGTTCCGTAGCCGATGATGCGCCCCAGCCCGACCGCGATGGTCTCCTTGAGGTAGTAGCGCCAGAGCGAGAACTTGACCGTCGGGGAGTTCGAAACGGGGGCCGGTAAGGGGGTAAGCCCCTGTGAGGAGGCATTCGCCATGGCGCGGTCCTCGTGGAAGGGGTCGGTCACGACGAGCACCGTGGTGAGGTGGCGCGCGAGCAGCTGACCGGCGACCGATTGGACGTTCTGCCACGTGTCGTCGCCGCCCCCCACGATCACCCGGTTCTTCGGGACCCCGTGGGCCTCGAGGAACGCCGCCGAGACCCCGGCCTCCGTGTACACGTCACCCGGCTGGTTCCCGCCGGTCACCGCCACCCAAGGCGCGCGACCGGCGTCGTAGAGCGTGAGCGCCTCGTTCAGGCGCGCGCGCAGCTCGGCGCTCGGCTTGCCGTTCAGCTCGGCCGTGCCAAAGACCAGGATCGCCTGGGCGTTCGCGCTGGAGTGGTGCCGACCGGTGAGCCAGATCTGCACGAAGGTCACGGCGAAGTACCCGACGATCACGAGCACCACCAGCGTCACGATGCGAAACGCCATCTTGAGCGGCCAGAAGATCACGCGTTCGCGCGCGCGAGCGCGTCGCGCAGCCGCGCGAGCACCGACTCGCGCCCGAGGATCTCGAGGGACTCAAAGAGGGGCGGACCGACGAGGGTGCCCGTCACCGCGCAGCGGATCGGCGCCTGGGCCCTTCGAAGCGCCAGACCCAGCGCCTCGCCGAGCTCCGCGGTCGCATCGTGCAAGGTCGACGCCGACCACGTGAGTACGGCGAAGCGCTCGATCGCCACGCCGATCATGGTCTGGCCGAGCGGGTCGTCGTCGATGGTCTTGGCGAAGGCCGCCTCGTCAACGTTGACGTCGCCAAAGAAGAACCCGACCATCGCCGGTACCTCGCCGAGGGTCGTAACGCGCTCTTGGACAAGCGGGGCCACGCGGGTGAATAGCGCCTCGTCGAACTCCTCGGCCGTCCACGGCGGCGGTGTCGTCGGGCGCCACGGGCTCGACCACGGCGCGACCCAGGGACGGGCCGCCTCGACGAACTGCTCGAGGGTCATCGCGCGCAGGTACTCGCCGTTCAGGTGAGTCAGCTTCTTCACGTCGAAGAAGGCCGGCGAGTGGCTGACATCCTCGAGGGCGAACTGCTCGACCAACGTCTCGCGGCTCACCTTCTCGTCGCCGCCGCGCGGGCTCCAACCGAGCAGCGCCAGGTAGTTCACGAAGGCTTCGGGCAGGTAGCCCTGGTCGCGGTAGGACTCGACGGCGACGGGGTCCTTGCGCTTGGATAACTTCTTTCGCTGCTCGTTGACGAGCATCGGCAGGTGGGCGTAGCGCGGCAGGGGTACCGACTCGACGCCGTCGCAGTCGTTGAGCGCTTCCCACATCATGACCTGCTTCGGTGCGGTCGGCAGCAGGTCCTCGCCGCGGATCACGTGGGTGATACCGATCGAGCGGTCATCGACGAGGTTCGCGAGCGGGTAGAGCACGACCCCATTCGGGCGCACCACGACGAAGTCCTCGTAGCTCGCGTTGGCGAAGGTCACGTCGCCGCGGATGAGGTCGTGCACGACCGTCTCACCCTCGCGCGCCACCGCGAAGCGCAGCGCCGTCTCGGGCGAGCGCGACAAGCCACGGCGACGGCAGAAGCCGTCGTAGCCGGGCTTCGCGGCGTCCTTCGTGCGCTCGTCGATCGCGTCGCGCGTGCAGTCACAGGCGTAGAGACGTCCGGCGCCGTAGAGCGCCTCCGCGGCCGCGGTGTGGTCGGCGAGCAGACTTGACTGCAGGAACGGTCCCTCGTCGTAGGTGAGGCCCAGCCAGGCCATCGCCGAGAGGATCCCCGCTTGCCACTCGTCGCGGTTGCGCTCGGTGTCGGTGTCCTCGATGCGCAAGACGAACGCGCCGCCGGTGTGGCGGGCGTAGAGCCAGTTGAAGAGGCTGGTGCGCGCCGAACCGACGTGGAAGAACCCGGTCGGCGACGGCGCGAACCGTACCCGCGGCGTCACTTAGTCCGCGATCGAGATCGCGCTGTTGGGACAACTCGCGACGGCCTCGCGAATCCGCTCGTCGAATTCGGGACCGGGCTCGTCGTTCAGCACGTAGAGGAAACCATCGTCGCGCACCTCGAAGACTTCGGGGGCGATCCCCATGCAGACGGCGTTGCTCGTGCACAGGTCGTAGTTGACGCTGATCTTCATCTCGCTCCTTGGTCCCTCTAATCGTACCGCTCGACCCGCGCCGAGCGGCTGCGTACACTCGACGACGGGAGGTCGCCATGGAACATCGCAGAATCGGGACTCTGTCGGTATCGGTCGTCGGGATCGGCTGCAACAACTTCGGCACACGCCTCGACGCGCGCGCGACCGGCGCCGTCGTGCACGCGGCCCTGGACGCCGGGGTCAACCTGTTCGACACCGCCGACATCTACGGCGCGACCCAGTCCGAGGTCTTCCTCGGCCAGGCCTTGCGCGAGCGCCGCGACGAGGCGGTCGTGGCGACCAAGTTCGGCATGCCCCTCGACGACGCCCACTTCGGGGCGAGCCCCGCCTACGTGCGCGAGGCCTGCGAGGCATCGCTGCGGCGCCTCGGCACCGACCACATCGACCTCTACCAGCTCCACTACCCCGACGAGGCGGTACCGATCGCCGACACCCTGGGCGCACTCGCCGAACTGGTCGAGGCGGGCAAGGTTCGCCAGATCGGCTGTTCGAACCTCTCGGCCGACCAGTTGCGCGGTGCCCAGGCGGCCGCCGGCGATCACCCTGCCTTCGTCTCGATCCAGAACCAGTACAGCCTGCTCGCGCGCGAGGTCGAGCGCGACGGCGTGCTCGCCGCCTGTGGCGAGCTCGGGGTCGGCTTCTTGCCCTACTACCCCCTCGCGAACGGCCTGCTCACGGGTAAAGTTCGACCCGGCGAGCCGATCCCCGAGGGGACCCGGCTCTCGTTGATGGCCCCCGAGCGAAGCGTCCACTGGCTCTCTGACGCGTTCCAGGCGAAGGTCGGCGCCCTGCTCGAGTACGCAGCGGCGATCAACGTGCCGATCCTCTCGCTCGCCTTCTCCTGGTTGATCAGCCACCCCGAGGTCGCCTCGGTGATCGCGGGGGCCTCGAGCGCTGACCAGGTGCGCGCCAACGTCGCGGCGGTTACCAGCCTCGACTCGAGCGTGCGCGCGCGCCTGGACGAGTTGACCGCCTGAGAGTTTCACAGCCGCGCTACCCCCCGACGACCGATCCGCGGGTGGTCACCGTACGCTTCGCGTGTAGTGACAGACGTCCTAAGGAGCGATCATGCACGTGAGCTTTCCCCGCCGTTCCGCTGTCGCAGCACTGCTCGCCCTGGCGGTCTTTTCCGCCACGCCGGCCTTCGGCGCCGTGCGCCACGAGGTCGAGGTCACGACCCACCACACCGCGAAAGATGGAACGTTCCTCGTGACGACCAAGGGCTTCGCCCTTTACACCTACCGAGCGGACAAGGCCAATCACTCCAACTGCAACGGCACGTGCCTCGCCGCGTGGCCGGCTCTCGTCGTGGCCAAGGGTGTCGCGCCGATAGGGCGCGGCGTGAAGGGCATCGGGTTCTTTCGCCGCTCGAACGGGACCTTCCAGGTAACCTGGAACAAGAAGCCGCTCTACCGATTCATCTCGGACACCAAGGCCTTCGTCGTCACCGGCCAGGGCGTCGCCGGCTTCTCGCTCGCGCGTCTCAACGCGAAGCGCCCGACGACCACCACGTCATCGGGCGCCTACGGCTACTGAGCGCCCGTCTAACAGCGTGTGTTCTATTTGGCATGTGCGTCAGGAACCACGGCCGACACCATCAAGTCGTGGCCGGCCTACTCAAGTGACCTGACCGGCCAGCTCGAGCAGCGTTTCCCACAGTTCGTCGACGGGATCTCCCATCGATGGGAGTATGAGTCGTTCGCTCACCGCAGGACCTTTTCGGCGAGCTCGCTCAGTGCATCGGCGCCAGCCTTCGCGACACGCCAGTCCTTGTGGTCGAGAAGGCACGCGGCGAGTACGGCCCGCCCGGGTCCTCCGGGGCTGAAGGAACGCTCAATCCTCGCCACTCGTACGTAGGCGGCGGTCTCCGGTGCGGCGATCCGCAAGTGCAACGCAGCAGCGAGGCGCTCCCAGTTCGCCCTTGCGACGTAAAACTCTGGCGTGGACTCGACTTCGAGCACACCGGCCTGGAGTGTCGCAGCCGGATGGACGAGCCACACGTCGGCGTCGTTTGACAGGCGCTCGATAGCCGCGCGGTGTCCACTGATGGAGTACCGGTCCTCTCGTCCGCGAAGTGCGGTGCGCCAAGCGAACGCGTCGGCACCTCGCAACCGCCGCATCTGCGCTCGGACTTGACTGCGTGCCACCATCGAAAGCCAGGCGGCATCGCCTCCCTCGAGCATCTCGAGCAACCCCCACGCGCGCGCTTGCGCGAGCGGTCGCCCGACCCCGACTCGGCGGGACCTCAGTTCCTCCAGCGCGTCTTCCGAGATGACCCAAGCCCGACCGATGTGCGTGCCCCGGAGCGTGCCCGCTCGAAGCATTTTGCGCACGTGAGAGGGACCGACATCGAGTTCGGCCGCAGCGTCGATCACCGAAAGATATCTCATGACTGCGACCTCTGATTACGTCTTTTAACCCGTTATCAAACCTATTCACGTAACATCGTAACGAACTGCTTGTATTACGTCAATAGACTCGATTACGCCACAATTCCTGTTATCAACGGGGATGTGACCCGCGTGACCACGATCTCGGGGACACGAAGGAGGCTCCAGACCCGACGTCGAGGCGATCGGAGAGCCAATCACACGTCACCGTTCGCGGCCGTCTGATCGCGAGACACCTGACCGTTGCCGCGCCGACTCGTGGGTTTTGCGGTTCGACACGCTGCACCCGTACGCTGCGAATCACGGCTTCGACTCGCGTACGTCACTGTCGCCGTCCAGCTTTCGGTGCCAATCGACGTGAAGCCCACACGACCACAACAAATGGTTCGGTGACCTACTCGCCACCGGTGGGCGGCGCCGCGCCTAGTTCGCCTTTACCGCGGCGACCATCTTGGTGAGCGTGTCTTTCGCGTCGCCGAAGACGAGCGTCGTCTTGGGGTTGTAGAGCAGTTCGTTCTCGATGCCGGCGAAACCCGGGCGCATCGAGCGCTTGAGGAACACGACGTTCTCGGCGAGGTCGGCGTGGATGATCGGCATCCCGTAGATCGGAGACGTCTTGTCGTCGGTCGCGGCCGGGTTGACGGTGTCGTTGGCGCCCACCACGAGGCAGACGTCGGCCGTCTGGAGTTCGGAGTTCGCCTCGTCCATCTCGACGAGCTGCTCGTAGGGAACGTTCGCCTCGGCGAGCAGCACGTTCATGTGGCCCGGCATGCGTCCGGCGACCGGGTGGATGCCGTAGAAGACCTCGATGCCCTTCTCCTCGAGCACCTCGGCCAGCTCGCGCAGCACGTGCTGGCCCTGGGAGACCGCGAGGCCATAGCCCGGGACGAAGACGACACGGCTCGCGAAGCCGAGCAGGATCGCGATGTCCTCGGGCGTGCCCGAGCGCACGCTGCGCCCGTCGGCGCGGTCGGTCGCGCCACTCGCGGTGACGTTCGAGCCGAAGGCCGAGAAGAGCACGTTGGCGAGGCTGCGTCCCATAGCCTTGCTCATCAGGCGAGTGAGCAAGATACCCGAGGCGCCGACCAGGGTACCGGCGACGATCAAGAGGTTCGAGCCGAGCGTGAAGCCCGAGGCCGCGACGGCGAGACCGGTGAAGGCGTTGAGCAGCGAGATCAGCACCGGCACGTCCGCCCCGCCGATCGGCAGCACGAAGATCACGCCGAGCACGAAGGCGAGCGCGAGCAGCACCCAGAGAAGGGGTTCGGACGCGGTCACGAGGATCGTGACGATGACCGCGACCGACGCGAGTCCGACGATGCCGTTGATGACCTGCTGGCCGGGGTAGGTGACCGGGCGGCCGGTCATGAGCTCCTGGAGCTTCGCGAAGGCGATCGCCGAGCCGGCGAAGGAGACGGTGCCGATCAAGACGCCGAGCAGCACCTCGAGGGTGACGTAGGTCGCCGGGTGGGTCGACTTGATGTGCACGAACTCGGTGATCGACACGAGCGAGGCGGCCCCGCCGCCCACGCCGTTAAAGATCGCCACGAGCTGGGGCATGGCGGTCATCTTCACGAAGCGCGCCACCGGCACCGCGACGATCAGACCGATGAACATCCCGAGCAGCATGAGCGGCACGTGGTACAGGTGGTGGCCGTCGACGTACTTGAAGAACGTCGCCACGATCGCCACCAACATCCCGAAGGCCGCGACCATGTTGCCCTGGCGGGCCCGCTTGGGACTGCCGAGGCCCTTCAGCGCCAAGACGAAGGTCGTCGCCGAGAACAGGTAGAGCAGGTCGATGAGTGTTTCGCGACTCACTGAGCCACCTCTTCCTTCTTCGCGGCGGGCTTCGCCTTGGGCTTGAACATCTCGAGCATCCGGTCGGTCACGACGAAGCCGCCGACCACGTTCAAGGTGGCGAGGATGACCGCGAGGAAGCCGAGGATCTCCTGGAGGTTCGTCGTCGCACCGCCGAGGATGAGCATCGAGCCGACGAGGATGACCCCGTGGATCGCGTTCGAGCCACTCATCAACGGGGTGTGCAAGATGCTCGGCACCTTGGCGATGATCTCGATGCCGACGAAGATCGCCAGCATCAACACCGTCGCGTACTGCAGCAGGACGTTACCCATCACGCACTCTCCTTGGAATCCTCGACCGGCACCGTGATCGCGACGACCGCTACGCCGAGCGCTTCGGCCGTCGGCGCGTGGGCGATCGCGCCCTCGCGGGCCACCGTCACGCCCACGACGACCTCGTCGGACCAGTCGGGGGCGAGCTGGCCCTTCTCGCCGAAGAGCGCGAGCAACTTCAGCACGTTGTTGGCGAACATGAAGCTCGCGTGCGCGCCCATCTGGGCGGGCGGGTTCGCCAGTCCGACGACGCGCACGCCACCGTGGGTGACGACCTCGCCAGCGACCGTGAGCTCGCAGTTGCCGCCGCCGTCGGCGGCCATGTCGATGACGAGCGATCCCTCGCCCATCGCCTCGACCATCGCGGTCGTGACCAGGATCGGCGACTTGCGTCCGGGGACGGCGGCCGTCGTGATCACGACGTCGGCATTGGCGACCTCACTCACGAGAGCGGCCTGCTGCTGGCTTCGTTCCTCGTCCGTGAGCTCGCGGGCGTAGCCGCCCGCGGCGTCGGCCGTGACGCCGAGCTTGACAAAGACCGCGCCGGCCGACTCGGCCTCTTCCTTCGCCGCCGAGCGAACGTCGTAGGCGCGGACCTTGGCCCCGAGGCGCTTCGCGGTGGCGATCGCCTGCAGACCGGCCACCCCGACGCCCATGACCAGCACCTTGGCCGGACGGATGGTGCCCGCGGCGGTGGTGAGCAGGGGGTAGAACCGGTCGAAGTAGGTCGCCCCCGCGAGGGCCGCCCGGTAGCCCGAGACGGTGGCCTGGCTCGAGAGCGCGTCCATGTACTGGGCCCGCGAGATGCGCGGCAGCAGGTCAAAGGAGGTGATCGTGACCCGGCGCTCGTTCATCGCGCGCACCACGTCGAGGTTGAGCAGCGGCGACAGGAATGAGAGGTGCATCGACCCCTCGGGCAGGCGGGCCACCTCGTCGAGGGTCGGCGGGTTCACCCGCAGGTTGACCTCACCGGTGGCCTGGTCGACGATCGTGGCCCCCGCGGCCACGTAGGCCTCGTCGGTGAAGTGCGCGAGCACTCCGGCGCCTCGTTCGACGACGACGTCCCATCCGTCGCGCGCGAAGGCCTTGACCGCGTCGGGCGTGAGCGCGACTCGAGTCTCTCCGGCGCGCGACTCTTTACAGAGCGCAATTTTCATCACTCTTTTCTACCACCCGACCGCGCGCGCAAAATCCGTGATTAGGCCACTCGTGAGTGAAAATCACTAAGGACTTTCGTCACTTCTTCGCCCGCTTCGAGGGGGAACCAGTGGCCGAAGTCCTCGAGGCGCACGTAGGTGAAGCCGTTCGCGCAGTACCGGCCCGACTCGACCATCTGGGACTCGCTGAGCGCGCGGTCACCGCTCGACCACACGCCGAGCGTGGGCGCGAGGACTGCGGCGAGGCGCGGCGGCTCGACGAGGAAGGCGTCGGCGGGCAGGTTCGCGCGGTACCAGTTGAGATGACAGCGCAACTGATCGTCGCGCTCGAGCTCGGCGATGACCTGTGGCGCGCGCGGGTGGGCAAACCACGTGCGAAGCAGTTCGTAGTCGTTCTGGCGCACGAAGGCTTCGCCGAGGCCCTCGCGAATGAAGAGCTGGGTGTAGAGGCTCTTCAGTTGTTGCTCGAGCCCGGCAGCGCGAAAGGCCGTCGGGTGACCGACCGCGAGCGCGGCGAGCGAGGTGACCCGCCGGGGCGCGAAGGTCGCCACGGCCCACGCGAGCGCGGCGCCCCAGTCGTGACCGACCACGTGGGCCGACTCGACACCCGCTTCGTCGAGCAGCGCGAGCACGTCGGCGACCAGGTGGCCCATGGCGTAGGCAGTGACCTCGCGCGGCTTGTCCGAACGGCCACAACCGCGCAGGTCGGGGGTGATGACCCGCGCCCCGCGCGCTACCAGCCCCGCGCCGACCTCGTCCCAGAGCGCGGCGGTGTCGGGCCAGCCGTGCAATAACAGCACCGCCTCGCCGACGCCGACGTCGTCAGCGACTATCGTCACCCCGTCGTTGACGCTTCGCACGAGCACGTCTCGACGGTACTGGTAGAACGGAGACGTGCAGCACTTCGTCTCCACCGTGCAGTCCCCCATCGGGCTGTGGGGCGTCGAAGGGACCGAGCGCTCGATCACCCGGGTCTGGATGCCGAGCGAGCACCCGCGCACGACGCGTGGCACGACGCCGGGCGCGGTCGCCGAGGCGGTCCGCCAGTTGGCCGAGTACTTCAGCCACCAGCGCCGCGACTTCACCGTCGCCCTCGAGGACGTCGACGCCACCGACTTCCAGCGCGAGGTGTGGACGGCGCTCGTGACGATCCCCTACGGCGAAGTTCGCACCTACGGCGAGGTCGCGCGCGCGCTCGGACGGCCCCTCGCCGCGCGGGCCGTCGGCCAGGCCAACCACGTCAACCCCTGGCCGATCATCGTGCCCTGTCACCGCGTCGTCGCGGCCGGCGGCCTGGGTGGCTACGCCGGCGGGCTCACGGTGAAGGAGTTCCTCCTAGCCCTCGAACAGACCCCCTCGCGTCACCGCTGAGGGCGGTCGCGTCGCGGGTCGATCGGGTCCAGCGGGAGGTGGCGCACCGAGTGCAGTCCGGCCGCGTCCATGCTTTGCCGGTTAATCTGACGGATCGTTCGCTGGGTGACCCAGTAGAGCGCGATCGCCGACGGGATCTCGATGAGTAGCGCGCTGAGCGAACTCTGAAGCTGGTCGCCGTGGCGCGCGGTCGTGATGTCGAACCACGCGTCCACGAGCAGCATGGTGCCCGCCGAACTCGTGAAGAGCGCGAGGATCGCTCGTCGCTTCCACGCGGCCCAAGCGGCAGCGAGCAGCGTCGCCACTTCGCCGACGTCCAGGCCCACCCACGCGAGCGCCCAGTGGATCGCGACGTAGTGGCGCGGCAGGCTGAGCCCGATGTAGACGGTCCAGGCGGTCTCGAGGATCGCCGCGGCGGCGAGGGCCGTCAGCAGCGGGTCGCGCGAGAGCCGGACACGCCGCGCCATGGCTACTTCGGAACCGGGTTCGCCATCGCAGCCGCCATCGCCTCGACGCCGCGCGCGAGCACAGAGCGCTCGCCCTCGGACAGAACGCTCAGCCGCTCGGCCATCGCCACGTCAGTCGCGGCCTCGGCGCGGGCCTTACTCGCCTCGAGCTCGGGCGAGACGGCGGGAACGTCCTCGTCGCGGTAGCCGTGGAGCGCAAAGATCGAGGGGTCGTCGAGGTAGCACGCCTCGGCCGGGGACAGACCCTCGGCCGTCACCGCCTCGATGTGTAGGGCGCCGCGCAACTCGCGCAGCGCGATGACCCCGAGGTAGGCGTCCTGGACCGGGTCCGTGGGCGCTGTCACGCGCCGGTAGCCGTCGGCGAGCGGGTGCGCGCCGAGGGGGTCGGCGGCGAGTACCGCACGCGCGCAGCGCGCGGTCTCGTCGATGAGCTCGCGCGGCAGCGCGCCGAAGGTGCGCTCGGCGTAGGCGTAGGCGGCCGCAACGTGCTCGCGCGCGACCGCGACGGGGTCGGCCTTCTCCCTCGCCCTACTCCAGATCAGGTCGATGGTGCGCGGGTGGAAGAAATAGAACGCGTCGGTAACGGCCTCGGTCCCGACGTCGCCGAGCACGCCGCCGCGGCCCAGGCCGTAGAACTCATAGACGTTGAGTCCGAGCCCGAGCGCGGCCTCGACCGTGCCGGGGTCGAAGTAGAAGCCGGCCCCGAGGGCGCCGATGGGTCGAGCGATGCGTTGAGCGAGTTCGAGCGGGGTCATTGGTTGTCAGGGGCGCGGTATCCAACAGGCGGACCCGTTTCCCCATCCCCCTTTCAATCCGTGCGTGCGGTTTTCCCGCACACGGCTTACCGACGGTCTTGTGGACATGGTTACGCGGCCTG
>JAKAZI010000040.1 GCA_021809495.1 Actinomycetes bacterium
TGTCGGTGGCGACGTGGCCGGGGTAGGCGCCCCACGAGGTGGTCGCGAACACGAAGCTCAGGGCGTGCCAGGCGTTCACCCCGATCGAGCCGTAGCGCAGGTTGGCGACCGCTCGGTCCACGGCCGCACCGACCGTGCCGACGGCCAGGGTGCGCGGGTCCACGAGGATCGTCATCGACAGCGTGCCCCACACGACGTCGTTACAGAACTCGACGGCGCGGTCGATGAACTCGACGGTCGAATCGGCCTCGAGAGCGGTCTCGCTCAGCAGCGCGCAGAAGGGTTCGACGTTCAGGCTCACGTCGTCGCGTGCGTTCGGGTCGACGCCGCGAATGAGTGTCCAGGGCATCACGCCCTCGCTGTCGTCGCCGATTTGGGAGGCGTCGGGGTGCGCCTCGAGAAAGGCGCGGCGGCGCTCGAAGGCCCCCGGGTAGTACGCCCGTCGAGCGGGCAGACTCGCGAAGACCGCCTCGAGCTCGTTTAAGAACGCGTCGCGCTGGGCCCAGCGCGCGTGGGTGACCAGCACCCGCGGACTCAGGCAGTTGAAGCCGGCGTTGTTGGCGAGCATCGTGGCGACGTGACGCGCCTGGTAGGTGAGTTCCTTGGCCGTCCAGTCACCCGGCACGATCACCACCGGTGAGACGTTGCCGAGTTCGCAGGTCACCGGCTTGTCGAGCAGCGGCTCGTTGGCCGCCTTGCGGCGCGCGCCCTCGTCGCCGACCCCGAAGACGATCGCGTCGTGGGTCTTGTCCGAACCGGTCACGTGCACGTCGTCGATCCCGGGGTGGCTCGTCAGGTAGGCACCCACGCGAGCGCCGCCCGAGACGATGCGCAGGTAACCCGGTTCGATCAGGGCCGCCAGGGAACGCTCCCAGTAGGGGACGAGGTAGTCGTTCACCGGGTTCGCCTTGAGCACGACGACCTCACCGTCGCCGAACAGCTTCGTGAGCACGTCGCGCGGCCCGAGGCTCGCCACGTTGCCCGCGGCGAGCACGAGTGAGACGCCGGCGTGTCCCGCCGGGTCGGCGTAGGCAGCGGCCTGGGTTGCTCGCAGTTCGGCCTCACCGATGCCCGGTTCCATCCACACCTCACCCCTGACCCCGGCGTAGAGCACGCGGTCGAAGTTCGAGGTCGGCATGACCTGGACGCTGATGCGACCGCCCGGTCGGTGACGCACGGGTCCCGGGTAGTCGGGCCGCCCCGAGTCGGCGATGTCGAGCATCGAACGACGCAGCGCCTGGGCCATGCGCACGAATGTGCCGACGCCGCTGAAGAGTTCCTCGCCACCCTCGGGTCCGTGTGAGTCGTACCCCTTGGCGCGACAGGCCGCGTCGTTCCAGTCCTCGGCGACGGCGAGCGTGTCGGCCACGATGCGTTCGAGGATGGCGGCCCGCTCGGACGCGCTGCGTCGGGTCCACTCCTCGCGACGCGCTCGCACGTCCTCGACGACGCGATCGAGCTCGGCGGTGTCGAACGCGACGTGGTCCTGCTCGCCCGACGTCGGCGCGGCGGCTCCTCGTGGTTGCACTCCCCACCCCCTCCCATGGGAGACTATCTCGGTGCCCGCGACCCTGAACCCGGTGCCGCCGGGGTGGTACCCCGATCCGGGCGGTTCACGGTCCTGGCGGGTCTGGAACGGCCACGACTGGACGGCGGTGACCCGGCCGTTCGGCGACCGCGTCACCACGCCCGGGCCCCTGGTCGTCCTGCCAGCGTTGCACCGACTCGCGCGCGTGGGCGTGGTCGCGTTCTTCGCCGGTCTCGGACTGCTCGTGAGCGCACTCGCGCACTGGCCCGGCACGGCCTCGCCGACGCCCCAGTGGTTCGCCCTGCTCGCGTCGGACCTCGCGACGGCGCTGCTCATCTTCGCGAGCGTGCTCTACGCGCTCTCGGCGCGGTCCCTTGGTGGACGCCTCGTCCTCGCCGCGGTGCCCGTCCTCAACGTCTTCTACCTGAGCGTCGTGGTCGACACCCGACTCCACGGCCCCGCCGTCGCGCGGCGCCGCGTGCCCGGCCAGGTCGTTCTGATCGTGCTCTTTATCGTGGCGAGCCACGTCCAGCCGTGGCTCGCCGTGGCCCCCGCGTTCGTCGCCTTCGAGCAGGCCAGGAACCTGGGGGAACTCCAAGAACGCCTGAGTGGATCGCTCGGCGACGGACGTAGTATGACGACTGACGAACCGGAGGAACTATGACGTACGAAGAGTGGGGTCCGCTCGGCGGGCTAGTGGGTACGTGGGAGTCGGGTTGGGACGGACTGGACGTCTCGTATCACAACGAAGACGGCAAGATCGAAGAGACGCCCTATCGCGAGACGATCATCTTCAAGCCGTTCGGACCGGTCGACAACGGTGAGCAGCACCTCTACGGGCTCGACTACCGCATGTCGGCCTACCGCGCGGGACAGGACAACCCCTTCCACACCGAGATCGGCTACTGGATGTGGGACGCCGCCGCCAAGCAGGTCATGCGCTGCTTCATGATCCCGCGGGCCTCGACGTTGATCGCCGGTGGCACCGCCGAAGCCGACGCCACCACGTTCCAGCTCGAGGCCGTCCTCGGGTCCAACACCTACGGCATCCTCTCGAATAAGTACCTCGACGACGTCGCCAAGACGACCCGGTACGACGTGACGGTCACCGTCGGCGACGGCACCTTCTCCTACGACGAGACCTCGGTCATCGAGCACAAGAAGTGGCCGACCATCATCATGCACACCGATCGAAACACGCTGAAATTGGTCAGCCGGGACTTCTGATCCGTTGATCGGATCGTCGCCTACCCGACGTAGCGGCGGTAGCCGGCGATCCAGTTCGTCTCGAAGACCCGCTGGGCCGCGCGCAGCGAGACGGCGCCCCGACAGACCAGTGCGTGCATGACGTCCTCGAGGCGGTCCTTGCGCGCTGAGCCCCAGACGAGGTGACGGGGCTCGGGCCACAGGTTCGCCACGGCGCTCGGACTGCCGCCGACCTCGAGGGGCACGAGGTGGTCCTCCTCGTAGTCGCGCGCGCTCGTATCGCCGTGAAGGTTGTAACCCCCGTCGAGCTGGCGGAACTTCAGTCGCTCGGTGTAGGACTCCGCGGGTCGGATGCGCCTCGTGTAGCCCGCCACGCAGATCGTCGAGTCGATCGTGGACTGGGTCACGGCCGGGTTCGTCGCCCCCGGGGTCACGCGCGCGTTGGGCAGCGCTGGGTTCGTCGAGGCCCCCGTCGCCGACGCGAGGCTCCAGACGAGCACCGCGACGATGACGCCCACCGCAAACCGCGGTGGGGCGCTCGAACTCACGGTCGACGACGCAGCCACAGGTAGATCGAGAGCAGGGCCAGGGGCACCAGCACCACCACGACCCGAGCGGCCGGCAGCGCGGCGCCGCGGTGCAGGTTGACGATGGTGTTGGTCGTAATGGTGGTCACGGTTGGGCGTCGGCGACGGCGTCCGTGACCCCGAAGTGCTCGTAGAGCCGCTCGAGGCGCGTGACGATGTCCGAGATCGCCTGGTCTTGGGCGAGGAGGTGCTTTTGGATCTCTTCGGACTCCTTCAAGACCGCCTCGGCGTCCTTGTAGGTCTCCTCGGCGCGCTTGTCGGCCGTGGCGGCCTGAATGTTCTGGCCGACGATGATGATCGGCAGCAGGACCAACTGCAAGAAGCTGCTCGACAGCCAGACCACGACGAAGTACGTGCCCTGGGTGATCGCCGAGGGTAGGGCGAGCAGAGCGAGGAACGTGAAGAGGTAGGCCGCCCACATGGTGCCGACCACGAGGGTGATGCGCAACCCGAAACGGGCGTTGAAACGCACCACCGGGTTCGCGTGTTGCGTGCGACGCAGGTCCACCGTTTTCACCGGTCGGCTGGCGCGCAGCTCCTCGGCCCGAGGGTGGCGCACGTATTCGTAGATTTTGTTCATGGACGGAGTCTCACACGTCCGCCGCTGACGCGCTGGCTAATGTTCGACCAGGTCCGGCGAGGTCTCCATGCCCTTGCGCCACGTCGAGCGCGCGATGATCTTGGTGGTGTCGGCCCGGTCCCGGTACTTCTCGGCGATGTTGCGGATCTCTTCGAGGAGACCCTCGGAGAGGTTTGTGGGGTTAAGCCCGAGCGCGAGGAACTGGTCGCGACTGACGTTGAGCTCGTTCTCCACGGCCTCGCGCCGCGGGTTGGGCAGGTTGGCGATCGCCACGCCGGTCATCGAGGAGATCAAGGCCGCGAGGTCGCGCACGCGGTAGGTCTCGGTCACCTGGTTGAAGACCTTCGGCTTCTCGCCGCGCGTGGGCGGGTTCTCCAGGGCGATCTGGATGCAGCGCACGGTGTCGCGGATGTGAATGAACGCGCGGGTCTGTCCACCGGTGCCGTGGACCGTGAGCGGGTGGCCGATGGCGGCCTGCATCAGGAACCGGTTGAGCACCGTGCCGTAGTCGCCGTCGTAGTCGAAACGGTTGATCAGCCGCTCGTCGCGCGCCGTCTGGGGTGTCTGGGTGCCCCAGACGATCCCCTGGTGCAGGTCGGTGATGCGGATCTGGTCGTTCGAGGTGTAGAAGGCGAAGAGCAGCTGGTCGAGGGTCTTGGTGAGGTGGTACACCGAGCCGGGGTTCGCGGGGTGCAGGATCTCGCGGTCGATCTCTCCGTCGGGCGTGGGGACCTTGACGGTCAGGTAGCCCTCGGGAATCGGGGCCGAACCCGACCAGCCGTAGCCGTAGACGCCCATCGTGCCCAGGTGAACGAGCGCGATGTCCTGACCCGTCTCGGCGATGGCGGCGAGCACGTTGTGGGTGCCGCGGACGTTGTTGTCGACCGTGTAGCGCTTCGCCGCGATATTGCGCATCGAGTACGGCGCCGCGCGCTGCTCGCCGAAGTGGACGATGGCGTCGGGCTGGACCTCGCGCAAGAGCGCCTCGAAGCGGTCGTACTCTTCGGCGAGGTCGAGACGCACGAAGCCGATCTCCTTGCCCGTGAGTTCGTGCCAGACCGCGATGCGCTCACCGATGGGGCGAATCGGGGTGAGCGATTCCACCTCCAGCTCGATGTCGATGGCCCGACGGCTCAGGTTGTCGACGATCGTCACGTCGTGGCCAATGTCTGACAAGTGCAGCGAGGTCGGCCAACCACAGAAGCCGTCACCACCGAGTACGAGGACCTTCACGCCCTGCTCCTTTTGTTCCGGTCGCGGCGTGGGTAGTCCCGCGAACCGAGGTCGGGGTCACGAACGCGACCCCGCAACACTACCAAAGCGCCCGTTAGCGCTCCCCCTCGCCGAGGCCGGCGCACCGCGGCGCGGGACCAGCGCCGATGGTGCCGTAGCGGTGGTTCGTGATTGCCACGCTCTGTTCGAGCAGCCACCGCGGCCCCTCGACGGCGCCGTTCTGGGCGAGGGGCCGTCGATCGACCGTGACCCCGAGCGCCACGAACTCGGCACTCGGCGCCGGTTCGGCGCTCAGCCAGCGCACCCTGGCGATTGCGTCCGCGCGCGCGAGGAGTTCCCCGACGCTCTCCACGATCGCGCCGGGTACCGCGGCGAGCGGTGCGGCGGCGCTGAAGCGCAGGGTGACCCCGAGGGTCTCGACGACCCGCCAGAGGAACGCGACCACGACCGGGTCGACGCCCTCGTCCACGCGCACGACGAAGGGACGCGTGGCGCGTCGGTAGCGGTGCAGGTTGCGTTCGGCCGCGAGGCCGCTCTCGTCGACGGCCCGCGCACCCATCTGCTGAAACCACGTGAGTAGCGAGGCGTTCGCGGCGTCGAGGTCGCTCAACTCGGGCCACCGTCGCAGGCACGACACGTAGTTGGGTCCGCCGGCCTTGGCGGTCGGACCGACGCTGCTGCGCCGCCAGCCGCCGAAGGGCTGGCGCGCGACCACCGCGCCGGTGATGCCGCGGTTCACGTAGGCGTTGCCGACCTCGACGGTGTCGAGCCACTGTTCGCACTCGGCGCGGTCGAGGGAGTGCAGGCCGCCGGTCAGGCCGTAGGGAATGTCGTTCTGCCACCGGATCGCGGTGGCGAGGTCCGGCGCGGTCATCACACCGAGAACGGGTCCGAACCACTCGTTCTGGTGCGTCCAGGACCCGGGGGTCACGCCGACCTTGACCCCGGGACGCCACAGACGACCCGCCTCGTCGACGCGGCGTGGTTCGACGAGCCAGCGCTCGCCCGCCTCGAGGGTCAGGGCGCGTGCGAGCGCGCCGACCGGCGGGTGGATCACCGGTCCGACGGCCGTGGCGAGGTCGTCGGCCGCGCCGACGACGAGCGTCGTCACGGCGTCGGTCAGTTGCGACCAGAACCGCGGGTTGTCGGCCGTGGCGCGGTCGATGATGGCGAGGCTCGCCGCACTGCACTTCTGGCCGGCGTGGCCGAAGGCCGATTGCACCAGGTCCTTGACGGCGACGTCGACGTCGGCGGCGCTCGTGATCACCATCGCGTTCTTGCCGCTCGTCTCGGCCAGCAAGTTGATCGACGGCTTCCACGACGTGAAGAGTGCGGCCGTGTCAAAGGAGCCCGTCAGTACGACCGCGTCGACGCCGTCGTGGGTCACGAGGCGCCGTCCGACCTCGTCGTCGCGGGTCGCGACGAACTGCACGACCTCGCGCGGCACCCCCGCGTCCCACAGCGCGCTGACGATCGCCCAGCCCGTGGCGACCGCCTCGGGGGCTGGCTTGAGGATCACGGTGTTGCCCGCGGCGAGCGCGGCCGCCACCCCGCCGAGCGGGATGGCGAACGGGAAGTTCCACGGTGGCACGACCAAGACGACCCCGAGCGCGACGGAGGACTCCTCGGCCGGGTGAGCCGCGTAGTAGCGCAGATAGTCGACGCCTTCGCTCACCTCGGGATCGGCCTCGGCCACGGTCTTGCCGCCGTCGCGAGCCATCACCGCGATGAGGTCGGCGCGACGCTCGAGCAAAAGCCCCGCCGCGGACTCGAGCAACCGCCGGCGCTCGGGGGCCCCGCGGTCGCTCCACGCCGGCTGGGCCGCGCGGGCGCGGGCGACGGCGTTGTCGACCCCCGTGGCGCTCGCCACGCGGTACCGGTACCACGACGCACCGGTGTTCGGGTCTTCGCCGAACTCGAAGTCATCGTCCTCACCGGGCACGGCGTTGGCGTCGTCGCCGACGACCGTGTCGCGGGCGGCGGTGACCTCGCGGATCGCGTGCTGTACGGCGGCGACGAAGATGCGGTCCGTCGGGTCACCGTCGGCGACGTTCGTGAAGCGTTCCGATCCCTCGATCACCGGGCCCCGGCGACGATCCGTGTCCAGGTGGTGGCGGTCCGCAATCGAGGCGAGGAAGCGGCGGCGCTGGTCGGCGTAGACCGCGGGGTCGTGGGCGATCGTGAAGGCCGCGCGCAGGTAGTTCTCGGGGGCGGTGTTCTCGTCGAGTCGACGCACGAGGTACGCCACTGCGGCGGCGAAGTCGTCGTCGTTGGTCACCGGCGCGTAGAGCAGCACCCGATGGCCGGCGGCCGCGAGCACGGTCGCCTCGGCGGGGGCCATGCCCTCGAGCATCTCCACGTCCAGCTGGTCCTCGACCCCGCGAGTCCGGGCGACCGCGATCGCCCACGCGACGTGAAAGAGGTTGTGGCTCGCGACGCCGATGCGCACCGCGGCGGCGTTGGCCGGCCGCAGGGCCACGTCGATCAGTCGCGTGTAGCTCGCGTCAACGTCGGCCTTGGTGTCATACGGCGCGGCCCGCCAGCCGTGGAGCTCGGCCTCGACGTGCTCGACGGCGAGGTTCGCCCCCTTGACCAGTCGAACCTTGATGTTGGTGCCGGTGCGTGCGTAGCGCTCGACCGCCCAGTCGACGAGCTCGCCGAAGGCGCCGTGGGAGTCCGGGAGGTAGGCCTGGAGCACCACGCCCGCGCTGAGATGGTCGAACTCGGGCTCGCCGAGTACCGCGCGGAAGGCGTCGATGGTCAACCGCAGGTCGCGATACTCCTCCATGTCCAGGTTCAC
This sequence comes from Actinomycetes bacterium, assembly GCA_021809495.1. GTDB lineage: Bacteria > Actinomycetota > Acidimicrobiia > Acidimicrobiales > RAAP-2 > RAAP-2. Next base: position 7,935 of record JAKAZI010000040.1, read on the forward strand.
GAAGACCCCGTGGTCGCGAGCGGCGCGCATCAGCACCCTCAGGCGCTCGCTGACGCGCTCGAGCGACCCGTCGTGATCGATGGTCGTCAACTGGCTCACGATCGACGAGACCTTCACCGAGACGTAGGTGACGTCGGGCCGGGCGATCACGTCGAGCACGCGCGCGAGTCGCTCGGACGCCTCGGCCTCGCCGAGTACGGCTTCGCCAACGACGTTGACGTTGACCCCGAGGCCCTCGCGGCGACGCGCCGTAACGTGACGGCCGAGCGCATCGGGTGACGCGTCAAGGATGAGTCCGGCGCTGAGCCGACGGACCCGCCACCGCACGAGACTGATCACCGTCGCCGGAGCGATGGGCCCCAGCGCGGCCAGCGCCCGCAGGCCGACGACGTTCGCCCACCCGAGCCCGCGCGCGGTCGCGCGCCGCGCCGAGGATCGCAAAACCCGCAGCGCCGGCTCGCGCGAGGTGAAACGCATGACCTCGTCGGTCAGGGCGATCGTCACGTCGAGGGCTGAGGGATCGCGAAAGAGGCCGACGAATCGACGGCGCGCGGCGCGGTCGCGCCGGAGGCGCCGGCGCTCGGCTTCGGCCAGCATCGTCGTGACGACGTCACAGACGCCCTCGGCCAGTTCATCGAGTGAAACGTCGCTACCCGCAGTCATCGCTACCTCCACGTGGCGCCGTTGCCACCGTGACAGTTCTAGTTCACGGCGCCGACCGTCTCGGTCCCTCGACCCGGCGCCGCGCCAGTTCTCGCGCGTCGGACCGTCGTCGAGTGACAGTCGCCATCATTGGTCGCGACGCCGAGCGGCGCTTTGCGAGGCGGCGTGGTTGGCGCCACGTGAACACCGGCGCCGCCGGAGTGATGCGGCGGCGTCGACACGACCCCGTGACGAGCGTTCGGCCGTGCGTCGCCGGGATCTCGGCGCCGGTCTGGCGCCGTTCGTGACCCCACGAGGGCGCGCGCCGGTGCTAGTGATGCAGTGGGAGTCGGTGCGCACACCGGCGGGGGGGACCGGGCACCGTGAGCGATCAGTTTTACGACCGTGGGATCGAACTCGACGACCGCACCTGGTGGGTCGGTGCCGCGATGGATGACGGGACATTCCAGAGCAACGTCTATCTCATCGAACAGGGTGATCGTTCGGTGGTGATCGACCCCGGCTCGTCCCTCGGCGCCGAGGAGACCGCGAACAAGATCAACGCGGTGATCGGACTGCGAAACGTCCGCTGGGTGATCTGCTCCCAGCCCGACGTGGACAAGGTCGCGGCCCTCACCCATCTCCTCGCTCGCGGTCTGCACCCGGAGGTCTCGATCATCACCCACTGGCGAGTCAACGGGGCGCTGCGCCGCGCCGGGTTTACCCTGCCGTACCGCAGCATCGACGAGGACCATCACCACCTCGAGCTAGACGATCGGTCCCTCCACTTCCTGCTCACCCCCTACCTACGCTCGGCCGGCGCCTTCGCGACCTTCGACGAACGCTCCAAGGTCCTCTTCAGCTCGGACCTCTTCGGGAGCTTCGAGTCGGGCCAGTCCCTCTTCGTCGACACGCCCGCGGACATCGACGCGATCCAGCGTTTCCACGAGTACTCCGTGGCGAGTCGCGACGTGCTCGCCCACGCGCTCCTCGCCGTGCGCTCGGTGGCGCCTCAGATGATCGCGCCCCAGCACGGTCGCGTCATCGCAAAGGAGTTCGTCACGAACGCGATCGGCGCCCTGGAGGACCTCGACTGCGGGGCGCTGCTACTCACCCCCGACGACCCGGGCCTCTCGTTTCTCTTCGCCGCCAACCGGACGATCCACGGCGTGATCAACACCATGGTCAAAGAGCACGACTTCTCGACGGTCGCCGCGTACCTGGCGGGACTCGCCGCCAAGACCCTGGGCGCCGAGTACTTCGAGTTATGGGCCGGCACCAGCGGCGTGCTGTTCCGGTTCGAACGCGGCGACAACTACGCCGGTCACCGTGACGACCCGCCGGCGGACGTAGCGAGCGTGCTCGCCGGGGAACGCATCGAACCGGGCCACCGACTCGTCCTGGCGCTGCGCTCGCCGACCTCGGGAACCATCGATGGCGCCATGGTGTGGGGCTTTCGTGAACGACGGGTGCCGAGCGACGCCACGATCGTGGTGCTCAACCAGATCATCTCGCTCGTCGAAGTCGGCCTCGAGCGCGAGATCCTGCGGCGCACGACCGACCTCGAGTTGTCGGACTGGCACGCGCGCGCGATCTACGACCCCCTCACGGGTCTGCGCAATCGTGCCTCCCTGTCCGACAGCTACCACCAGCTCGCGGCCTTCGACGACCGGAACCTCGACCCCCAGATGGCGGCGCTGATGGTCGACGTCGACCACTTCAAAGGAGTCAACGACACCTTCGGCCACGCCGCGGGCGACCTGCTGCTCCAGCGGATCGCCCACGCCATCGTCCAGAGCGTGCGACCGAGTGACCCGTCGTTCCGACTCGGCGGTGAGGAGTTCCTCGTGCTGCTCTCCAACGTCGACACCGTGAGCGCGCACCACGCGGCCGATCGGATCCGCGAACGCGTCGCCCGGTCATCGCCCGACCTGCCGAAGGTCACCGTCAGCGTGGGCCTGGCGATGCGTCACCTGAACGAGACCCAGGAGTCGCTGCTCGCGCGCGCCGACGCCGCGCTGTATTCGGCCAAGGAGAACGGCCGTGACCGCGTCGAGGTCGCCCCGTAGCAACTCAGGGCCCGAAACGGCGAACGGACATCGCGGGCACCTGCGCCGCGTCCACGGCGGGCGAGAACAGGAACCCCTGGCCGAGGTCACAGCCCAGTCGCCGGAGGTGACCGAGCTGCTCATCGGTCTCGATCCCCTCGGCGAGCACCTGGACGCCGAGCTTTTGGCCGAGGGTCACGATCGCCTCGAGCAGGGTGCGGGTGCGGGGGTCGACGTGCGCGGGACTGACGAAGGACTGGTCGATCTTGATGATCCTCGGGTGCACCAGGGTCAGGTAGTGCA
>JAKAZI010000041.1 GCA_021809495.1 Actinomycetes bacterium
TCGAGAGTCCGGGCGCCGCCTCACGACCTACGAGGTGGCGCCCGACAAGGTCGAACTCGCGCGCGAGACGGTTCGTCTCGGCGCGATCGGCGACGTGGTCGAGGTCGTCCACGGTGACTTCCGTGACGACGCCGTGCGCTGGTCAGGGGTCGGTTTCTGTTTCCTCGACGCGGAAAAAGACGCCTACATCGCCTGTTACGACCTCATCGTCGACCGGCTCGTCACCGGGGGACTGCTGGTGGCCGACAACGTGATCAGCCACCGCGAGGAACTGAGACCCTTCGTCGAACGGGTACTGACCGACCCCCGGGTCGACGCGATCGTCGTACCCATCGGCAAGGGCGAGCTCGTCGCCCGTCACCGCTAGCGCGCCGGTCCGACACCGCACCGCCGTTGTCATCGTCCCTCGTCACGGCCGTGTTCCTTTACCTATAAGCGCTGGTATCCGTTTTCTTGACAAGAAGCGACTCAAGTTTGTATACTGGTGAGGCGAATCGCACCCGCTTGGACGGTCCAACGTGGTGGCGGCACGAAGGAGCATCATGGCTAAGGCAGTGGGCATCGACCTGGGAACGACCAACTCGGTCGTGAGCGTCCTCGAAGCGGGCGAGCCCGTCGTCATCCCGAACGCCGAGGGTGGTCGCACGACCCCGTCGGTCGTCGGCTTTTCCAAGACCGGCGAGGTACTCGTCGGTGAGGTCGCCAAACGACAGGCGATCACCAACCCCGACCGCACCATCCGATCGGTGAAGCGGCACATGGGCGAGAACTGGTCCGTCGACATCGACGGCACGAAGTACACCGCCCAGGAGATCTCCGCGCGCATCTTGCAGAAGCTCAAGCGCGACGCCGAGTCCTACCTCGGCGACACGGTCACCCAGGCCGTGATCACGGTGCCGGCCTACTTCAACGACGCCCAGCGCACGGCCACCAAAGAGGCCGGCCAGATCGCGGGGCTCGAGGTGCTGCGCATCGTGAACGAGCCGACCGCGGCCGCGCTCGCCTACGGACTCGACAAGGGCACCGCCGAACAGACGGTGCTGGTCTTTGACCTCGGCGGGGGGACCTTCGACGTGTCGGTCCTAGAGATCGCCGACGGCGTCTTCGAGGTCAAGTCGACCCACGGCGACACCCACCTCGGTGGCGACGACTGGGACGACGCGGTCATGCAGTGGCTCATCAAGACGTTCAAGGACCAAGAGGGCGTCGACCTCGGCAACGACAAGATGGCCGTGCAGCGCCTGAAGGAGGCCGCCGAGAAGGCCAAGATCGAGCTCTCGAGCGTCCAGGAGACCCAGGTCAACCTGCCCTTCATCACCGCGACGGCCGACGGCCCCAAGCACCTCGATCTCAAGCTGACGCGCGCGAAGTTCAACGAGCTCACCGCGGGTCTCGTCGAGCGCTGCCGCACGCCCTTCGACCAGGCGATCAAGGACGCGGGACTCACGATCGACAAGATCGACCACGTCATCATGGTCGGCGGCTCGACGCGCATCCCCGCGGTCCAAGAACTCGTCCAGCGCGTCACGGGTAAGGAGCCCAACAAGGGCGTCAACCCCGACGAGGTCGTCGCCGTCGGCGCCGCCGTGCAGGCCGGTGTCTTGAAGGGCGACGTGAAGGACATCTTGCTGCTCGACGTCACCCCGCTGAGCCTCGGCATCGAGACCAAGGGTGGGGTCATGACCAAGATCATCGAGCGCAACACCACCATCCCCACCAAGAAGTCCCAGACCTTCACGACGGCCGACGACAACCAGCCCTCGGTCGAGGTCCACGTCTTGCAGGGTGAGCGCGAGATGGCCTCCTACAACCAGACCCTCGGCAAGTTCCAGCTGGTGGGCATCCCGCCGGCGCCGCGCGGCGTGCCCCAGATCGAGGTGACCTTCGACATCGACGCGAACGGCATCGTGCACGTCTCGGCCAAGGACACCGCCACCGGCGCGACCCAGTCGATGACGATCACCGGCGGCTCGTCGCTCTCCAAGGACGAGATCGACCGCATGGTGCGCGACGCCGAGGCCCACGCCGAAGACGACCGCAAGCGCCGCGACGAAGCCGAGGTGCGCAACAACGCCGACGGCCTCGTCTACCAGACCGAGAAACTGCTGAAGGACCAGGCCGAGTCGTTCCAGGGCACCGAGCGCCAGGACGTCGAGACGGCGCTCGCCGCGCTGAAAGAGGCCATCGCGGGCAGCGACATCGAGGCCATCAAGGCCGCGACCGAGAAGTTGCTCACGGTGAGCCAGGGCTTCAGCCAGCGCCTCTACGAGGAAGCGTCCAAGGCCAACGCCACGACGGGCGCGTCGACCCCGACCAACGACGAGGACATCGTCGACGCCGAGATTGTGGACGAGCAGTGAGCGACGAGCGACCGATCAACGAAGCGGACTTCGACGCGTCGCTCGCGGACGCCCTCGCCGAGGCCGAGCGCGCGGTGGACGCCCCCGAGGGCGAGGCCGAGCGCAGTGAGGCCGAGCGCGAACGCGACGACTACCTCGACGCGCTCCAGCGGCTCCAGGCCGACTTCGAGAACTACCGCAAGCGCGTCGTGCGCGCGTCCGAGGACGCCGCGGAGCGCGCCACCGGCTCGCTCGTCGCGTCCCTGCTGCCGGTGCTCGACGCCTTCGACCTCGCCGAGGCGCACTTCGCGGGCGTCGAGGGCGACGAGAGCGGGGCGCTCGCCCAGGCGCGCGGGCTCCTGCTCGCGACGCTCGCCAAAGAGGGACTCGAGCGCATCGACGCCGTCGGCGTCGCGTTCGACCCCCAGGTGCACGACGCCGTCGCCCACGTCGAGGGTGACGAGGGGGTTGACCAACACGTCGACGAAGTGCTTCGCGCGGGTTACCGCTGGAAGGGCGGCGTGCTTCGCCCGGCGATGGTGAGAGTGAAGGGCTAGATGGCCGATCGGGAGTGGTTCGAGAAGGACTACTACAAGGTGCTGGGTCTCACGTCGAGTGCGACGGAAAAGGAGATCACGCGCGCCTATCGCAAACTCGCCAAGGAGTTGCACCCCGACACGAACAGCGGCTCCGAGGAGCAGTTCAAAGAGGTATCGGTCGCCTACGAGGTGCTCGGCGACGCCGCCAAGCGCAAAGAGTACGACGAGGTGCGCCGCCTGGGTCCGGCCGCGGCCGGCTTCGCCGGGCCCGGCGCGGGTGGCTTCCGGTTCAACCCGGGTGACGTCAGCGACTTCGGGGACCTGTTCAGCGGCCTCTTCGGCGGGCGACGCCAGCGCGCCCAGCGCGGCGCCGACCTCGAGACGGCGCTGCACCTGAACTTCCGCGACGCGGTGCTGGGGATCACCACGACGGTGAGTCTGCCGGGCAACGAGACCTGTCGCACGTGTGGCGGGTCGGGTGCCGCCCCGGGCACGGGTCACGTCACCTGCGAGCGGTGCGAGGGCCGCGGGGTACTCACCGACGATCAGGGTCCCTTCGCGATGTCGAGCGTCTGTCCGGTCTGCCAGGGCCGCGGCTCGCGCATCGTCACGCCCTGTCCGACCTGTCACGGCACCGGTCGCGAGCCGTCCTCGCGCCGCGTGAACGTGCGGATCCCCGCCGGCGTCGTGGACGGCCAGCGCATCAAGTTGAAGGGCAAGGGCGCCCCCGGCGCGCAGGGCGGACCGGCGGGCGACCTCTTCGTGGACGTCCACGTCGCGCCGGACCCGCGCTTCGCGCGACGCGGCCGCCACGTCACGACGTCAGTCGACGTCGGCGTGACCGCGGCGATGCTCGGCACCACCGTGTCGGTCGACACGCTCGACGACCCCGTCACCCTGAAGGTGCCCGCCGGCACCCAGAGCGGCACGACGATGCGCGTACGGGGCCGCGGCGTGCCCGCGGCGGGCAAGCACCCGATCGGTGACCTGCTCGTGACGATCAACGTCCGCATCCCCGAGAAGCTCACCAAGGATCAGCGCGCCGCCGTCGAGAAGCTCGCCCACGCCCTGCGCGAGGACGTCGACCATGAGTGACGCCCAGCGGGCCATCTACGTCATCTCGGTCTTCGCCGAACTCGCGGGCGTGCACCCCCAGACCCTTCGCAACTACGAGCGCACGGGACTGCTCAGCCCGAAGCGAACGTCCGGGGGATCGCGGCGCTTCTCCGACGAGGACCTTCAGGTGCTTCGCCGGATCCAGGAGTTGACCAACGACGGGGTGAACCTCGAGGGCGTGAAGCGCATCTTGCGTCTCGAACGCGAGCTCGACGAGGCCCGCCGCGAGGCGGCCGCGCTGCGCGACGCGGTCCAGGCGTCGGTGGAGGCGACGCACCGCCAGTACCGCCGCGACCTCGTGCCGATCCAGAACACCATGGCGCTGTTCGTCGCGGCGCAACGTCAGCGTCGAGGAGGCGTGTGATGACCCTAGACCCCCAGCGATGGACGGTGAAGACCCGCGAGGCCTTCCAGGCCGCCACGACCCAGGCGGCCGCCGCCGGCAACCCCTACGTCACCCCGTCACACCTCTTGCTCGCGCTGCTCAACCAGGCCGACGGCGTCGCCCAGCCGCTGCTGGTAGCGGCCGGCCTCGACCCGGTCGCCGTCGCCGCCACGCTCAACGAGCGCGTCGCCGGCGAGCCGCGCACGATCGGCGGGACCCAGCCCGGGCTCTCGCCCGACGCGCGTCACGGTCTCGAACAGGCCGACGAACTGCGCGCGGACCTCGGCGACGAGTACCTGTCGGTCGACCACGTGATGGTCGCCTGGGCGCAGGAGCTCGGCACGTCCCGCGAGGCGCTGCTCGGCGCGCTGCGCACCATCCGCGGGTCGGCCCGCATCACCTCGGAGAACCCCGAGGAGACCTTCCAGTCGCTCGAGAAGTACGGTCGCGACCTGACGGTACTCGCGCGCGCCGGCAAGCTCGACCCGGTGATCGGTCGCGACGAGGAGATCCGCCGGGTCATCCAGGTGCTGTCGCGGCGCACCAAGAACAACCCGGTGCTGATCGGCGAGCCCGGCGTCGGCAAGACCGCCATCGTCGAGGGCCTCGCGCTACGCATCGCCGAGGGCGACGTCCCCGAGTCCCTGCGCGGCCGGCGCGTGATCGCCCTCGACCTCGCGTCGATGCTCGCGGGCGCGAAGTACCGCGGCGAGTTCGAAGAGCGGATGAAGGCCGTGTTAAAGGAGATCCAAGACGCGAAGGGCGAGGTGATCACCTTCATCGACGAGCTGCACACGATCGTCGGGGCCGGAGCGAGCGAGGGCGCGATGGACGCGGGCAACATGATCAAGCCCTTGCTCGCGCGCGGCGAGCTGCGTCTCATCGGGGCGACCACGCTCGACGAGTACCGGCGCTACATCGAAAAGGACGCCGCCCTCGAACGCCGCTTCCAGCAGGTCTTCGTCGGCGAGCCGTCGGTCGCCGACACCATCGCCATCCTGCGGGGACTAAAGGAGCGCTACGAGGTCCACCACGGGGTGCGGATCCAAGACGCCGCCCTCGTCGCGGCGGCCACGCTCTCCCAGCGCTACGTCGCCAACCGGTTCCTGCCCGACAAGGCGATCGACCTCATCGACGAGGCGGCCTCGCGGCTGCGCATCGAGATCGATTCGATGCCGACCGAGCTCGACGTGGTGATCCGCCGGATCCGCCAGCTCGAGATCGAGCGCGTCGCGCTCGCGAGCGAGACCGACGACGCCTCGCGCGAACGACTCGCGAAGCTCGACGAGGAGCTCGCGGACTACCGCGAGCAGTCCGACGCCCTCGCGGCGCGCTGGCAGGCCGAGAAGCAGGCCATCACCAAGATCCAGACCGCGAAGCAGGAGTACGAGGACCGTCGCGCCGAGGCCGACCGGCTCGAGCGTCAGGGCGACCTCAACGGCGCGGCGGTGCTGCGCTACGGGACGATCCCCGACCTCGAGCGGCGCATCGACGCGGCCACGGCCGAGCTCGCCGAACTGCAGGCCCACGGCGCGTTCTTGAAAGAAGAGGTCGACGCCGAGGACGTGGCCGACGTGGTGAGCCGCTGGACGGGCGTCGCGGTCTCCAAGCTCCTCGAGGGCGAGGTCGACAAGCTCGTGCGCATGGAAGAGCTGCTCCACTCGCGGGTGGTCGGCCAGGACGAGGCGGTCGAGGCCGTGGCGAACGCGATCCGGCGCTCGCGCGCCGGGCTCGCCGACGCCAACCGGCCCATCGGCTCGTTCCTCTTCCTCGGACCGACCGGGGTCGGCAAGACCGAGCTCGCCCGCGCGCTCGCCGAGTTCCTCTTTGACGACGAGCACGCGATGGTGCGCATCGACATGAGCGAGTACATGGAGAAGTTCTCGGTCAGCCGGCTGATCGGCGCCCCCCCGGGCTACGTCGGCTACGAAGAGGGCGGTCAGCTCACCGAGGTCGTGCGGCGCCGGCCCTACGCGGTCGTGCTGCTCGACGAGATCGAAAAGGCCCACCCGGACGTCTTCAACGTGCTGCTCCAGGTGCTCGACGACGGCCGCCTGACCGACGGCCAGGGCCGCACGGTCGACTTCACCAACGTGGTGCTGATCATGACGAGCAACCTGGTGGGCGACCCGCTCAGCGTGTTCCGGCCCGAGTTCGTCAACCGGATCGACGACATCATCCGGTTCCGCTCGCTCACCGAGGCCGACCTCGCGATCATCGTCGGGATCCAGCTCGGCCGGCTGCGCCAGCGCCTCGCCGAACGCCACCTCGTGCTCGAGGTCACGCCCGCGGCGGCGTCGCTGCTCGCCCACGAGGGATTCGACCCGGCCTTCGGCGCCCGACCGCTCAAGCGCGTGATCCAACGTCGCCTCGAGGACCCGATCGCGCTGTCGATCCTGCGCGGGCGCTACCACGACGGTGACACGGTCGGTGTCGACGTGCTCGACGGTGACCTCGCCATTCAGTGATCCGGGCGCGCCGAGTAGGCTAGAGGGGTCCCGAGCCCGAGGAGTCCCGTGCCCGCAACCGTCGTAGTCGGTACCCAGTGGGGGGATGAGGGCAAGGGAAAATTGACCGACCTGCTCGCGCGCGACATGGACATGGTCGTGCGCTACCAGGGCGGGCACAACGCCGGGCACCGGATCGTCGTCGACGGCGAGGCCTTCGCGCTCCAGCTCGTGCCCTCGGGGGTGCTCTATACCCACATCACCCCGGTCATCGGCAACGGCGTCGTCGTCGACCCGGCCGTGCTGCTCGCCGAGCTCGACGCGCTCAGCGCGAAGGGCGTGGACGTCTCACGGCTGCTCGTCTCGGGCAACGCGCACCTGATCATGCCCTACCACCAGGAGCTCGACCGGCTGAACGAGCGCTTCCTCGGCAAGAACGCGCTGGGAACGACCAAGCGCGGGATCGGCCCGGCCTACGCCGATAAGGCGTGGCGCGTCGGGCTGCGCGTCCAGGACCTGCTCGACCCGAAGATCTTCCGCCAGAAGCTCGACGTCGCCCTGACCGAGAAGAACCTCCTGCTCTCCAAGGTCTACAACCGTCCCGCGCTGAAGGCGGCCGACATCGCCGCGCACTACCTCGACGAGTACGCGCCGCGCCTCGCGCCGATGATCGGCGACTCGGTCGGCACCGTGCACGAAGCGCTCGCCAACGGCCAGCGACTCCTGCTCGAGGGCGCCCAGGCCACGTTCCTCGACCTCGATCACGGCACGTACCCCTTCGTCACCTCGTCGAATCCCGTGGCGGGCGGCGCCTGCACGGGGTCCGGTCTCGGGCCGCGCGACCTCACCGGCATCGTCGGCATCGCCAAGGCCTACATCACCCGCGTCGGCGCCGGGCCCTTCCCGACGGAACTGCACGGTGACATCGCCGACCTGCTCGTGGACCGGGGCCACGAGTACGGCACCAACACCGGTCGACGCCGGCGCGTCGGCTGGTTCGACGCGGTCATGGCCCGCCAGGCCGCCCGGCTCAACTCGCTCACCGAGATCGCCCTCACCAAGCTCGACGTGCTCGACACCTTTGACGAGGTCAACGTGTGCGTCGCCTACGAGGCCGACGGCGTGCGCTACGCGCACCCGCCCTACCACCAGTCGGTGCTGCACGAGGTGACCCCCGTCTACGAGACCCTGCCGGGCTGGCGCACGGACCTCTCGACCTTCACCACCTACGACCAGCTGCCCCAGGCGGCGAAGGACTACGTGGCCTTCCTCGAGTCGACGATCGGGGTGCGCATCTCGGTCGTCGGGGTCGGACCCGGACGCGAGCAGTTCGTACGTCCGGCGTGAAGCGCGCCGTCGTCGTCGGCTCGGGCGCGCGCGAGCACGCCCTCGCGTGGCGCCTCGCCCAGAGTGTCGAGGTGGTCGTCACGCCGGGTAACGCCGGCATCGCCGCGCACGGCATCGCCTGCGTGGACGTACCGGCGAGCGAGCTCGACGCCGACTTGTTCGTGATCGGACCCGAGGCGCCCCTCGTCGAGGGACTCGCCGATCGCCTGCGCGCCCAGGGCAAGGTCGTCGTCGGCCCGGGCGCCGACGGCGCGCGCCTCGAGGGGTCCAAGGCCTTCATGAAAGAGTTCCTCACCGCGGCCGGCGTGCCGACGGCCGCCTACGGCGCCTTCACCGAGGCTGGTCCGGCGCTCGCGTTCCTCGCCACGATGACGCCGCCCTACGTCGTCAAGACCGACGGGCTGGCCGCGGGCAAGGGCGTGCTCGTCACCGACGACCTCGACGCGGCGATCGCCGACGTGCGCGAGAAGTTGAGCGGCGCCGCCTTCGGCGCGGCGGGCACCACCGTCGTGATCGAAGAGGGCCTCTCGGGCGAGGAGTGCTCGCTGCTCTACCTCTGTGACGGCACCGCCGCCACCGCGCTCGCGCCCGCCCAGGACTTCAAGCGCGTTGGCGACGGCGACGCGGGGGCCAACACCGGCGGCATGGGCGCCTACGCCCCGATGGACGCGGCGCGCGGTCCCATCGAATCGGCCGTGCGCGAGACGATCGTCGTGCCGACCCTCGCGGAACTCGCGCGCCGGGGCATCGACTTTCGCGGCGTGCTCTACGCCGGGGTCATGCTGACCGCCTCGGGCCCGAAGCTGCTCGAGTACAACGTGCGCTTCGGGGACCCCGAGACCGAGGCGATCATGGCGGTCGTCGATGGCGACCTCTTCGAGCCACTGCGCGCGATCGGCAGCGGCAAGGGCGCGCCGTTGATCGCGAGCGCCGGCTACGCCGTCACGGTCGTGCTCGCCTCACCGGGCTACCCCGAGCACCCGCGCACCGGCGGGGTGATCGAGGGACTCGGCGCCGACGGACAGCTGGCGGCGCCGCTCGCGGACGTCGTCGTCTTTCACGCGGGCACCGCGCGCGACGACGCGGGCCAGTTCGTCACCGCCGGCGGACGGGTGCTCGCGGTCACCGCGACGGGTCCGTCGATCGACGCGGCGCGCGCGCTCGCCTACGTGGCGTGCGCGCGCATAACCTTTGAGGGGATGGTCATGCGCACAGATATCGCAGCCACGGTGAGCGGTTCGTGATCCCGCGCTACGCGCCCAAGGACGTCGCGGCGCTCTTTAGCGACGAGAACCGCTTCGAGACGATGCTCGAGGTGGAGATCCTCGCCGCCGAGGCCCTGAGCCGACGCGGCCTCGTGCCGAGCGCCGACGCGGCCGCGCTGCGCGCGCGCCGGCCGGTGGTCGACGCCGCGTTCGTAGAGGCGGTGAACGAGCGCGAGCTCGTCACGAACCACGACACCGCGGCCTTCGTCGACGTGGTCCAGGCCGCGATCGGCATGCCCGAGGGCGCCTGGGTCCACTACGGTCTCACCTCGTCGGACGTCGTGGACACGGCCTTCTGTCACGTCATGACGGCGGCCATGGACGTCGTGATCACCGAGGCGGTCGCGCTGCGCGACGCGCTGACGGGCCGGGCCCGCGAGACCATCGACTGGCCGATCACCGGCCGCACCCACGGCATGCACGCGGAGCCGACGACCTACGGCGCGAAGTTCGCGCTCTTCGCGCTGCAGGTCGACCGGGATTTAGCGCGCGCGCGCCGGGCCCGCGAGGCCATCGCCGTCGGCAAACTCTCGGGGGCCGTCGGCACGTACTCGAACATCGACCCCGAAGTCGAAGCCGACGTGTGTTCGAACCTCGGGTTGACCCCGGTGCCCGCGACCCAGGTCATCGCGCGCGACCGTCACGCCGAGGTCCTCTACGCGTGCGCGGCGCTCGGGACCTCGATGGAGGCCTTCGCCCTCGAGGTGCGCCACCTCGCGCGCAGCGAGGTCGGCGAGGCCGAAGAGCCGTTCACGCCCGGCCAGAAGGGCTCGTCGGCGATGCCCCACAAGCGCAACCCCGTGCTCGCCGAGCGGCTCTGCGGACTCGCACGGGTGCTTCGCGGCTACCTCCAGGCCGGCCTCGAGGACGTCGCGCTCTGGCACGAGCGCGACATCTCGCACTCGAGCGTGGAGCGCGTCATCGTGCCCGACGCGTTCCAGTTGACCGTGTACATGCTGCGTCGCGCCACCCACCTCGCCAACGGTCTCGTGCTGCACCCCGAGCGGGCGATGGCGAACCTGACCGTCGGCTCGCGCGGACTCGTCTTCTCCCAGTCGGTGCTGCTCGCGCTCGTGGACGCCGGACTCGCGCGCGACGACGCCTACCGCATCGTCCAGCGCGCCGCGCGCCGCGCGATCGACGAGGACCGGTCGTTTCGCGAGGTGGTCGAGTCCGACGAGGAGATCACGCTCGATCGCGCCACGCTGGAGGCGGTCTTCGATCCGGCGCGGCTGCTCGTGCATCGTCGGCGATTCCTGGAGGCCCTGACGTGGTGAACGACCAACCCTTCGAGCGCCCGGTCTACTCGGGCAAGGTCCGCGACCTCTACGAGGTCGACGACCGGCACCTCTTGATGGTCGCCTCGGACCGCCTGAGCGCCTTTGACGTGGTGATGAACGAGTCGATCCCCGAGAAGGG
>JAKAZI010000042.1 GCA_021809495.1 Actinomycetes bacterium
TTCGCGATGACGTCGGTCGAGCTCGCGATGAAGAGCATCGAGATCGCCGCGAGCACCGCCACGCCGGCCGCGGTGCGCTTGGGCCGGCTGCTCGGGCGGTCGAGCAGGTTGTGGGCCGCCACGTCCTTGGTGACGAAGCGTTCGAGGGCCGGCCAGGCGTAGGCGAGACCGAAGACGAGGCCCGGGAAGATCACCGCCGGGATCGTCACCTCGAGGGGGATCGTGTGGCCGAAGCTGTGGAACGACCACGCGGGGAAGATGCGAAGGGCCCCGTCGAGGAAGGCCATGTACCAGTCCGGCTGGACGGCGTAGGAGATGCGCGAGGCGTCGTAGGGGCCGAACTGCCAGATGGGGTTGATCTGGGCGAAGGCCCCGAGCAGCGCGGTCACTCCGGTGACGATCAGCATGAAGCCCGTGGTCTTGGCCATGAAGACCGGGAACATCGGCGTGCCCACGACGTTGTCCTCGGTGCGACCTTCGCCGGGGAACTGCGTGTGCTTCTGGCGCACCAGCAGGATCATGTGCGCGGTCACCAGCGCCAGCATGATCCCGGGCACGATCAGCACGTGCAGGATGAAGAAACGCGGCAGCACGGCCGTGCCGGGGAAGTTGCCGCCGAAGACGAAGAAGGCGAGGTAGGTCCCCACGACCGGCACCGAGAGGATGATCGAGTACGCGATGCGAATGCCGGTGCCCGACACGAGGTCGTCGGGCAGCGAGTACCCAAGGAAGCCGTTCACGATCGCCAGCGTGAGTAGCGTCACCCCGATCGTCCAGTTCAGCTCGCGCGGCTTGCGGAAGGCCCCCGTGAAGAACACGCGCGCCATGTGCACGACCATGGCGCCGATGAAGATGTCGGCGGCCCAGTGGTGCATCTGGCGCATCAAGAGGCCCGCTCGCACGGCGAAGGAGAGGTTGACCGTCGACGCGTAGGCCTCGGTCATGGACTGGCCGTCCAGCGGCAGGTAACTGCCGTGGTAGGTCACGAGCGCCGCGCTCGGGATGTAGTAGAGCGAGAGGAAGACCCCCGTCGCGAGCAGCACGACGAACGAGTAGAGCGCGATCTCGCCGAGCATGAAGGACCAGTGGTCGGGGAAGATCTTGTCGAGCAGGCCGCGCCCGCCCTTGGCCACGCCCAGGCGGTCGTCGAGCTCGTCGAGGGCCTTGCCGACGCGCCCGTACCGGCCGAGGGCCTCTTTCTTGGACCGCTTGGTCACCACGGCGTTGCTCATGCGCGCTCCCAGAATCCTGGCCCCACGGGCTCGTGGTAGTCACTCTGGGACCGGATGAACCCGGCCGCGTCGATGTAGAGCGGCAACTGGGGCAGCGGCCGAGGCGCCGGACCAAAATTCGGGATGGCCCCGTTGTTCACGTTGAACATCGACTGGTGACACGGGCACACGAGCAGTTGCAGCTGCTGTTCGTAGAGCCCGACCGGGCAACCGAGGTGCGTGCACAGCTTGGAGTACGCGATGTAGCCCATGGGGCCCCAGGACTCACGGCCCTTCTGGGTGGTGAAGTTCTCATTGGACAGCCGGATGAGCACGGTCTGGTCCACGGCCTGGCCGCGGTCGGTGTTCTGGGTGCCCTCGGGAAAGACCGTCACGATCGAGCCGACCGCGAGGTCGCTCTCGTGCACCCGACGACCCGTGATGTCCACGGCGAAGCTGCCGGCGCGCCAGTCGGTGTGAAAGAGGGTGCCCTTGGGCAGCGGACCGAGACTGCGCAGCAGCGGGAACAGGGCCACGATGCCAAAGGCGCCGAGTCCCCCGCCGACGAGCCCGCCGAGGAGGCGACGCCGCTTGACCACGCCGCCGCCGCGTTCGACGATCGCCGCCGCGAAGGCGTCGCGGTCCTCTTGGCTCGCGGCGAGCACGTGGCGCTCCTCGACGAAGGGTCCGCGGGCCATGAGGTACTTCGCCCAGGCGATGAGACCGACGCCGAGGAAGAACAGGCCGCCGCCCATGGTCGCCCCGAGCGTCCAGGGCGCGGCGTTCACCCAGTACGCGGCGCCGAAGCCGATGACGAGTACGACCCCCACCAGCAGCGTGAGCGCGATGACGCGCTCGACGAGCTGGGGGTTGCGCGCCGCGGGCTGCAGGTGCGGGTCATCCTCGCGCAGTCCGTTCAGACTGACGGCGGTGCGGTGTTCGTGGCGTTCGCTCACTGGCGTTCTCCTACCCAGAATCCGACGAGGGCGAGCAGCCCGACCCCGAGCAGCAGGCCCACGAAGCCCTCGGCCACCGGGCCGAGTCCGCCCAGGCCGAACCCGCCGGGGTTGCGCGGGTGCTGGATCTCGGTCGTGACGTACTTGACGATGTCGGCGACCTGGAAGTCGCTGAGGTTGCCGGTGAAGCGCGGCATGTTGCCCGGGCCGGTGCGGATCGCCTCGGCCACCTGGGTCGCGGGGATGTTGCGCAGCGATGGCGCGAACGTGCTTCGAGCGAGGGCGTCACCGTCGCCCTCGATCGTGTGACAGGCCGCGCAGTTGAGTGCGAAGAGGGCCGCCCCGTTGGCGACGTTGGCGTCCTTCACGTTGACCGTCGGGATGTAGGGGTAGCCCGGCGAGAGCGAGTTGATCCACGCCGCGACCGCGAGCGCCTGGTCGTGGGTGAGCCGCGGCGTGCGCCGCGGGGCCTGGACCGAACGAGGGTCCGCGGCGGGCATGCGACCCGACTCGATCCAGAAGTCGATCGTGGCGGGACCGAGTCCGACGAGGTTCGGGTAGGCCCCCGTCGTGCCGGCGGCCGGCACGCCGTTGGCCTCGGTGCCGTGACAGGAGGCGCAGTTCTGCAGGTAGAGGGCCTGGCCGAGGGCGGCGAGGGCCGGCGAGGGCGCGGTGTAGGTGATCGCGCTGTCGCCGTAGGACGTGACGACGCCGTGCTTTTTCACCACGACGCTCGAGTTCGGGGTGCCCGCGTTGCGCCGGCCCGTCTGGTAGGGCGGCAGCGTCGAGCCGTGCGCCGGGGTGAACCAGGCGAGCGGCACCGCGACGACAAAGGCCGAGAGGCCCCACGCGAGAATCCGGGAGCGACGGAACGTGGACACGGCCATCTACTTGAGGAGGAACAGGGCCGAGAACAGGCCGATCCACACGACGTCAACGAAGTGCCAGTAGTAACTGACCCCTTGGAATGCCGCGAGCTCGCCGGGGTCGCCGTCGCGTCCGCGCATGCGGAACAACAAGAAGGCCATGGCCACGAGTCCGAGGAAGACGTGCAGTCCGTGCAGACCGGTCGTGATGTAGAAGACCGAGCCGTAGGAGTTCGTGTACCAGCGCGTGGTCAGGTGGACCCACTCGTAGGCCTGATTGGAGACGAACAGGGCGCCCATGATCATGGTCACGATCACCCACCGGCGCGCTTCGTCGCGTCGGCGGTGCTCGATCAGCCACACCGCCCACTGCATCGTGAACGACGACCCCACGAGCACGACCGTGAAGATACCGGCCTGGATCGTGTCGAGGTGCGTGCCCACGGGTGGCCACGCGGCCAGGTGCGCGCGGATGGTAAACAGGGCGGCGAAGAGCCCCGAGAAGAACATCAACTCGCTGCCGAGCCAAATCATCACGCCGATGGCCAGCATCGGCGGACGATCATGGACGATCTTCTCCGGCTTCGCCAGGCTTTCGAGGGGAATCGCCTGACTCACGCCCACATTTCTACTTGCTATACGGGTCCAACCGCTATCTGGCCACTGAGATGACTCACAGCATCGAGGCCGGCAGCGCCTCCGTCGTGACGAGGGCGAGCCGCCGGGTCGGGCGGGTCATCGCCACGTAGAGCGTACGAAGTCCCCGGTTGGTGAGCTGATCGCTCGCTGAGCCGCGCCGCGCGATGCGAAGCGGCTCCAGCACCACGACGGCGTCGAACTCCAGGCCGTTGGCGCTCTCGGCGGCCAGTACCACCAGGTCCGCGGCGAGTCCCACGGACTCGTCCTCACGCGGGTTGACCGCGGCGAGCCCACCGCGGCGCAGGATCGCCACGACGCGCTCGACCTCGGATTCGCTCACGATCACCGCCGTGCGACCAGGGTCGACGGCCGCGCGTTCGCGAGTTGCGGCCGCGACGATCGCGCGATCGAACTGTTCGGCCGCCACCACCTCGACGATGGGATCGACACCCACGCGCCGCACGGGCCGCGGGGGCTCGAGGTCGGGCGCGGCGAGCGCGAGCACCGGCGCGGCGAAGCGCAGCACCTCCTCGGGCGTGCGGTAACTGACCGTCAGGTCGACCCTCGTGGGCGGGCGGCGCGGGTCGAGCACCGCGAGCACCGTGTCCCACGAAGCGCTCGAGGACGCCGTCGTCGCCTGGCCCATGTCCCCGACGATGGTCATCGAGCCGGTGAGGTCGCGCCGGTGCAGGATCCGCAGCTCCATCGGTGAGAGGTCCTGGGCCTCGTCCACGACGATGTGGCCGTAGGTGACGAACTCGGCCTCGTCGAACTCGACCGTCGTGGTCACGTTCTGGCGCGCGGCCTCGCGCAGCGCGGCCGCGCGCACGTCGCCGCGGTAGCTGTCGAGGTCCACGCCGTCGAGCACCAGTGGGTCCACGGCCTTTACGACCGCCCGGGGCCGGCGCCGGGGCCCGAGCAGCACGCGCGCCTCGTCGATCAGGGCCGCGTCGGCTTTCGTCCAAGCGACGTCGTCGAGCGACGCCGAACGGGGTCGAACCAGCAGCTCGCACTCGGCCTCGGTGAGCACGCCCGCGCCGGCCGCGCGCACCAGGGCCGGCGCGCCGAAGAGGTCGTGCAGCAGCTCCTGGCCGGTCAGGCGCGGCCACATCCGCTGCAGGGCCGCCTGGAACTCGGGCGTGGCGCGGATCTGGTCGGCCAGTTCGCCCACGCCGCTCGCCCCCTCGCCCTCGTCGCGGATGAATCGCTGGTAGTACTGCGAGGCGAGCCGACTCGCGAGTTCCCGACCGATCGCCGAGCGGCGCTGGTTGTGGTTGCCCGGTCGGCGACGGGCCCGCTCGATCACCTCGCGGGTCTCGCGCGCGCGAAGGACCATGATCGCGCGCCCCACCGGTACCTCGACGTCGGCGCGCAGGGCCCGCTCACGGGTGGAGACCGCCTGGGCGAGCACGGTCACCATGCGAACATCGCCCTTGAGGCGATCGACCTCGTCGGACTCGCTCGCGCGAACGGTGACGTTGGTCACCAATCCCGAGATCGTCGACAGCGTGACCCCGGACTCGCCGAGCGACGGCAGGACGTTCTCGATGTAGTTGAGGAACAGCGGGTTCGGGCCGACCACGAGGACGCCCTGTCGCTCGAGGGTGGCGCGATGGGTGAAGAGCAGGTAGGCGGCGCGGTGCAGCGCGACCGCCGTCTTGCCGGTGCCTGGTCCGCCCTGAACGAGCAGCACCCCGGGCAACGGCGTGCGGATGATGCGGTCCTGCTCGCCCTGGATCGTCGCGACGATGTCGCCCATGCGTCCCGTGCGCGCCTGACCGAGCGCCGCGAGCAACGCCCCCGGGCCACCGAGGGCCAGTCCCCCGTCGATCAGACCCTCGGCCGTGGCTTCGCGCACGTCCGCGTCGGGCAGGGCGAGGTCGCCGTTGGCGTCGGCGAAGTACTCGTCTTCGACACCGGTGACCTCGCGGCTACGGATCGCCACGTGACGCCGACGCATCAGTTTGAGCGGCTCGACGCCCGTCGCCCGATAGAACGCCTCGGCGACCGGCGCGCGCCAGTCCACGACGAGCGCGTTCAGCTGGTCGTCGGAGACCGCGAGGCGACCCACGTGGTAGACGTCGGCGACGCCGGCGCCGTCGGGGGCGTAGTCGATCCGGCCGAAGAAGAGGGGCTGGTCGCCAATGGCGAGCTGGTCGAGACGCTGCAGCGCGGTGCCCATGACGACGTCGCGCTCGACGAGGTCGCCGGCTCCGCGCATGTTGGCGACCGCCGCGCTGTCACGAAGTGACCGCGCCTCGGCGCGCATGTGATCGAGCGCGTCAAGGGCCCGATCGAGGAAGGCCTGTTCCTCCGCGATCTCGCGCTGGTGTGCCATAGCCACGTCTCCTGATCCCGAAAATGGGGTTCGACAATCTTACTTGCTCGCTCGACCCCCGCCGACCGGCGCATCGGCGTCGGCCCGTCGGCCCCGCACCTAGATTGAGAGGCGGCAAAGGAGCGTGGTGGAGCCGGTACTGCTGAGGGCTTGTCGGGGTGAATCGGTCGACCACGTCCCGGTCTGGTTCATGCGCCAGGCCGGCCGTTCACTGCCCGAGTACCGCGCGCTTCGCGGCTCGGGCTCGATCCTCGAGGCGATCGCCGACCCCGAACTCGCCCACGAGATCACGATGCAGCCGGTGCGTCGCTACGGCGTGGACGCGGCGATCCTCTTCTCGGACATCGTCGTGCCCTACCACGCCATCGGCTTCGGTGTCGACGTGGTGCCCGGGCGCGGTCCGGTGATCGCCGAGCCCTTTCGCGGCGACGCCGACCTCGAACGACTGCGCGACCTCGAGGCGGTCGACGTCGCGCACGTCACGCGCACCGTGGACCTGGTCGTCGCGGACCTCGCGGCGTCCAACACCCCGCTCATCGGCTTCGCCGGAGCGCCGTTCACCGTCGCGAGCTACCTCATCGAGGGGGCGCCCACCCGGGACTTCGCGCTCATCAAGACCCTCATGCACACCGACCCCGCGCTCTTTGATCGCCTCGTCGACCGGCTCGTGGCGATCACGATCGCGTTCCTGCGCCTGCAGGTCGCCCACGGAGCGCGCGCCGTGCAACTCTTCGATTCCTGGGCCGGCTCGCTCACCCGCGACGAATACCGGCGCTTCGCCCTCGAACCGACGGCCCGGGTGCTCGCCGGGATCGCGGACCTCGCCGTGCCGACAATCCTCTTCGGGGTGGGGACCGGCGAGCTGCTCGACCTGATGGCGACGGCCGGCAGCACCGTGATGGGCATCGACTGGCACGTCGACCTCGACGAGGGTCGCCGACGCGTCGGCGGGCGGCCCGTACAGGGCAACCTCGACCCCGCCCGATGCCTCGGCGGCGTCGCCCCGGGCGTGCGCGCCGCGCGCGAAGTGCTCGATCGCGCCGGACGCGAGCCGGGGTACATCTTTAACCTCGGCCACGGCGTGCTGCCGTCGAGCGACCCCCACGTGCTCGAGGCGATCGTGCGCGTCGTGCACGAGGAAGGACGGGCGGGACTGTGAGCCGACCCGTCGGCGTGCTGGTGATGGCCTACGGCACACCCTCGACACGCGAGGCCATCGAGGCCTACTACACCCGGATCCGCCACGGACGCGCGCCGACGCCCGAGCTGCTCGCGGACCTCACGCGGCGCTACGACGCCATCGGCGGGACCTCGCCACTCGCCGCGCGCACCGACGACCAGGTGCGCGCGCTCGCCGCGAACCTCGAGGCGCGCCACCCCGGTCGTTACGACGTGCGCTTCGGATCGAAGTACGAACCGCCACTCCTCGAGTCCGTCGCCGAGGCGATGCGTGACGACGGACTCGAGACGGTGATCGGTCTCGCCCTCGCGCCGCATTCGTCCTCGATGTCCACCGAGCAGTACATGAGCCGCGCGCGCGGCGCACTCGGCGCCGGCGTCGACTTCCACCCCGTCGGCGCGTGGTGGGACGTCCCGGGCTTTCTCGAGCTCATCGCGCGGCGCGTGACCGACGCGCTCGCCCTGATCGCGCCCGAGCGCCGCGCGACCACCGAGGTGATCTTCTCGGCCCACTCCCTGCCCGAGCGGATACTCGAGACGGGCGACTCGTACCCGGACCAGCTGCGCGAGAGCGCCGAGCGCGCCGCGGCCCTGGCCCAGGTGAGCGCCTTTGACGTCGCGTGGCAGTCGGCCGGGCGCACCGCCGATCCCTGGATCGGGCCCGACATCCTGGCGGTGCTGCGCGCCAAGCGCGCCGCGGGGATCACCGACGTCGTCTCCTGTCCCATCGGCTTCGTCGCGGACCATCTCGAGGTGCTCTTCGACATCGACGTCGAGGCCGCGGGGGTGGCGCGCGAGATCGGGCTCAACCTGATCCGAACGGCCTCGCTGAATGACGCCACCGACTTCATCGACGTGCTCGGCGACGTGGTCGTCGCCCACTCGTGAGCCGCTACTCGGTCGTCGTCGTCGGCGGGGGCATCAGCGGTCTCGCCGCCGCCTGGGAGTTGAGCGGCGGGGCCGACGGACCCCACGACGCGACCCCGCGCGTGGAGCTGATCGAATCGGGCGAGCGCCTCGGCGGCTCGCTCGCCACGACGACGTTCGCCGATCGAACGGTCGACCTCGGACCCGACGGGTTCCTCGCGCGTCGGCCCGAGGCAACGGCCCTCGTGGGCGAGCTCGGCTGGGCGGACCGGCTCGAACCGATCGGGGCGTCGGGGGCGTCGCTCTGGTTGCGCGGGGCGCTGCACGAGATCCCGAGCGGGCTCGCGCTCGGGGTCCCCACCTCCTACGACGCCGTCGCCGCGATGCGCGGGCTCAGCTGGCGCGCCAGGGTGGCGGCGCGACGCGACCAGTTCCTGCCGCGGCGCCTCGAGGTCGGCGAGGACGCGTCGATCGGCGCCATCGTGCGAAGAAAACTCGGCGCCGAGCTCGCCTACCAGTTCGTCGAGCCGATGGTCGGGGGCATCCAGGCCGGACGCATCGACGACCTCTCGGCCAAGTCCATCTTCCCGTTGCTGCTCGAGGCGGCTCGCCGCGGCGGCTCCCTGATGAAGGCCATGCGTCCCGTCGCGCCGGCCGGGTCGCCGGGCCCCGGCGCGACCCCGCTCTTCTACTCACTCCTCGACGGCATGGGTTCGCTGCCGGTCGAACTGGCCCGCCAGCTCGTTCAGCGCGGCGTCGTCATCCGCCGCTCGACGTCGGTCACCGCGCTTCGCCGCGTCGAGAGCACCCACCGCTTCGAGGTCGACACCGACACGACGACGACCCCGGCCAACGTCGTCGTCGTCGCCACCCCGGCGGGCGTCGCCGCCCGGCTCACCGGCTCCTTCGACCCCGACCTCGCCGCCCTGGGCACGATCCCGAGTGCCGGGGCCGCGATGGTGACCCTCGTCTTTAGCCGCGCGGCCCTGCGCCTACCCGAGCACGGCACCGGCGTGCTGGTGCCGCTGGCCACCCCGTGGCGCGCGGGCGGCTCGATGCTGGTGACCGCGCTCACCTTCCTCGACCGCAAGTGGGCCCACCTGCACCGAGACGAGGACGTCATCCTTCGCGCCCACGTGGGTCGGATCGACGACCGTCGCTTCGAGGAGTTCGACGACGACGCGCTCGTCGCGCGCGTCGTCGAGGAGGTCCGGCTCATCCTCGCAAGCACCGGCGACCCGCTCGCGACGATGGTCCAGCGCTGGCCCGAGGGCCTGCCCCAGTACTACGTGGGCCACGACCGGCTGGTCGGTGCCGCCAAGGCCGCGGCGTCACGCGCGGGGATCGAGCTCGCCGGCAGCACCTACGACGGGGTCGGCATCCCGGCGAGCATCGGGTCGGGTCGGCGCGCCGGCGCGAGCGCGCTCGCGCGACTCGCCTAGCGGGTCCCGGGGACCATCACCGGTAGTAGCCCGAGTGGATGTAGATGCAGGGCACGCCCTCGTTGACGTACATCGCGTGATTCTTCGGGTCGTCGTCGAGCGCGAGGCGAATGTCGAAGCCGTGGTCGCGCAGGTCCGCGAGGGCGGCGCGCTTGAACTGGTCGACCCCGGTGTAGTCGCCGTACTCGCGCATGATGAGTAGGTCCCAGCGGATCGAGAACCGTTCGAGCCAGCCCAGCGTGTGCGGCTGGACCCGACGGGGCCGGCCCGTCAGCAGCACGATCGTCAGGTCCGGATCGAGCAGCTCGAGCAGACGCTCGATCTCCTCGACGACCGGGTCGTCCCCGCACGCCTCGAAAAACCGGCGCCAATCACCCCATTCGAGGTAGTGCTGACGTCCGGCGGCGTCGGCGAGCACGCCGTCGATGTCGAAGATGACGGCCTCACCCGTGGAGGGCTCGGCGCGCCAGTGCCAGTTCTCACGAGTGCTCGCCATTACGATTCCTCCCGGCCGGTCCGTAGAACTCTGCGAGACTGGAGCAGTGGGAGCGACCGATCGATACACGCTACCAATCCCCTACGGTCAGCACCTCTACGTGGTCAGTGACCTCTCGCTCTCGCCCGCGACGAACCCCGCCGCCCGGTCGGTTCGCGAGTTGATCGCGCTGCTCGAGGACCTCGACGACTCGGCCGTCGTCGTGGTCGCGGGCAACCTGCTGCACCCCGACGCGAGCCAGGACATGGCGGCCTTCCTCGCCGCGACGCTGCGCGCCCTGCCCTCGCTCAGCGCGGCGCTGTCGGCCTTCACCGACAAGCCCGGTCACCGATTCATCGTGCTGCCCGGGGCCGACGACGCCGCCCTCGCCGAACCGGGCGCCGCGACCGGCCTCGAAGCGCTCGGCGTCGAGCTCGCCCACGACGTCATGGCCCAGGTCGCCACGGCCAACGACGTGCGCGACGTCGGCATCGCCGCCGGCCAAAACGTCGTCGACGTCGCGCCCGCCGACCGCGCCGACCGCGCCGACGCGGACCGACTCGAGGACCCCGAGGCGCTGGCCCGCTTCGTCGCCTCGCGCACCCTCTATCGGCGCCTGGGCGGCTGGGTGTGGATCCCCGTGGTCATCGTCGCGGTGATCGACATGTGGAGCACGCTCACCTCGATCGCGAACCGGATCACCGACCGGCACCTTCACCTCGCGCTGCACCTGAAGTTCCACGCCCACCATCCGACCGGCTTTTGGGGCAATACCGTCACGACCGTGCTCGTCCTCGGTCTCGTCGAGGCACTGGCGGGCGCGATGGCGGGACTGCTCGTG
>JAKAZI010000043.1 GCA_021809495.1 Actinomycetes bacterium
GCCTCGGACCCGACGCCAACACGGTCTCGGTGTGCACCCCGGCCCACGCGGTGCAGGCCTCGTCGGCGCTCGCCGACGCGATCGCCAAGATGCGTCAGGGCCAGCGCCAGCGCATCGTCGTCGGCGTCGGTCACGGCACCTGCACGTGCGAAGGGGCCGCGTTCGAGTACACCTTCAACGTCGAGCACGAGATTCGCATGGCCGGCGTGCGCGACATGGCCGACGTGACCTACCTGACCAACGAGTACGAGTTGGGTGACTTCGGGGTCGGCGGGATGGTCTTCACCCAGAACGGCTTCGAGACGACGAGCAAGCTCTGGACCGAATCGCTGTTCCGCGAGCGTGAGGTGAAGGCCGTCGTCCAGGCCCACGTCGAGCAGGTCGAGCCCGGCGTCATCCACTACGAGCAGCTCGACGGGTCCAAGAACGAGCTGCCCTTCGACTTCGCGATGCTGCTGCCCCCGTTCCGCGGCGTCGACTTGAAATCCTTTGACCGCGCCGGCGAGGACATCACGAGCGAGGTGTTCTTGCCGAGTGGGTTCATGAAGGTCGACGCGAACTACACCGCCAAGCCCTACGGCGAGTGGAGCGCCGCTGACTGGCCGCGCACCTACGAGTCGAGCCGGTTCGCGAACGTCTTCGCCGTGGGCATCGCGTTCGCCCCGCCCCACCAGATCTCCCAACCGCGCTCGAGCACGAACGGCACGGTGATCACGCCCTCGCCGCCGCGCACGGGCATGCCGTCGGGGGTCATGGGCAAGACCGCGGCGCTCACCATCGTCGATCGGATCACGAACGGCCCGACGTCGCGTTCGCGCGAGGCCTCCATGGCCGACATGGGCGCGGCCTGCGTCGCGTCCTCGGGGATGGGGCTGCACCGCGGCACCGCGGCCTCGATGACGATGTACCCGGTCGTGCCGGACTACGAGCGCTTCCCGGCGACGGGTCGCAGCACCAAAGACACCTTCGGCGAGATCGGTCTCGCGGGGCACTGGATCAAGTACATGCTCCACGTGCTCTTCATCTACAAGGCCAAGGCCCGCCCGCTCTGGTACCTGATCCCCGAATAGTCGACCAACGAACGAAGGAGAACCACCATGGACAACGCCATCGCCGATATCAAGAACTCACCGCTCCCCACCGCCCAGACGCTTCGGCGGCGCAACCACATCGCGTTCCAGCTGTGGCGCTTCGTCGCGCTGAACGTGCGATTCGTCACGATGATCTTTAAGGGAGACCACTAATGCCCAAGAACCTCACTCACGCCGCGGCGGGCGCGAGTCCCGACACCCACGTGCTCCACGACCAAGCCCAGCTCCACGCCATCGTCACCCGGCTCAAACGAGCGCACGGCCAGATGGGCGCCGTGGTGCGCATGTTGGAAGAGGGACGATCCTGCGAGGACGTGATCACCCAGATGGCCGCGGTCAACAAGGCCATCAACACGGCCGCGTTCACCCTCATCTCATCGAGTCTGAAGGAGTGCATCATCGATCCCGCGATCGACTCCGACGACGTCACCACCAAACTACAAAAGCTCTTTTTGAGCCTGGCCTAAGGAGAAACATGCGAGTTGTCGTCATCGGGGGAGTGGCCGGCGGGATGTCCGCGGCGGCGAGGCTTCGGCGCCTCGATTCTGAGGCCGAGATCGTCGTCTTGGAGCGCAGCGGGTACGTGTCGTACGCGAACTGCGGACTGCCCTACTACGTCGGTGGGGTCATAGCGGACCACGAGGACCTGCTGTTGCAGACCCCGGAGTCGCTCAACGATCGGTTCCGCATCGACGTGCGCGTCGCCAGCGAAGTCACCGCCATCGACCGCGCCGCGCGCGTGGTGCGCGTGCGCGACCTGTCCACCAACGAGACCTACGAGCTCGGCTACGACCACCTGGTGCTCAGCCCCGGCGCGACGCCCGTCGTGCCCCCGATCCCCGGCATCGAGCGCGCCTTGGCGCTGCGCACGGTCGAGGACGTCGAGCGCATGTCCGATGCGGTGAAGGATCTCTCGGGTAGCGCCGTCGTTATCGGCGGAGGCTTCATCGGCGTCGAGATCGCGGAGAACCTCACGCACCGGTCGATCCCGACCACACTGGTGGAGGCGACGCCCCAAGTCCTCGCGCCCCTCGACCCCGAGATGGCGCGCCTGGTCGCCGACGAGCTGGGTCGCCACGGCGTCGGCCTGCACCTCGCCGACTCCGTCGTTCGCATCACCGATCGGACCGTCGTACTGGCCTCGGGTGTCGAACTCGACGCCGAACTCGTCGTGGTGGCCATCGGGGTCCGTCCCGACACCGCGCTCGCGCGCGACGCCGGTCTACGCATTGGCGAGCTCGGCGGCATCGCGGTCGACGAGTTCAACCGCACGAGCGACCCGGCGATCTACGCGATCGGCGACGCCGCGGAGAAGACCGACGCCCTCGACGGCGAGGCGTCGCTCGTGCCCCTCGCGAACATCGCCAACCGTCAGGGCCGCGTCGTGGCCGACCACATCGCCGGACGCCGCGTGCGCCCCGTGACCACCATCGGCACCGCCATCGTGAAAGTTTTTGACCTCACGATCGCGACCACCGGCTGGAACGAGAAGCGCCTCGCCGCGAAGGGCCGTCCCTACCTCGCCATCCACACCCACCCCGCGAGCCACGCGGGCTACTACCCCGGTGCGGCCAAGATGGCGCTCAAGCTCCTCTTTGACCCCGAGACCGGGATCATCCTGGGTGCTCAGGGTGTGGGGACCGAGGGCGTGGACAAACGCATCGACGTCATCGCGACCGCCATGCGTGGCGGGCTCGCCGCCCCGGAACTCGCCGACCTCGAGCTCGCCTACGCGCCGCCCTTCAGTTCGGCGAAGGACCCCGTCAACATGCTCGGCTACATCGCGGAGAACCTGCTCAGCGGGCTCGTCGAATCGGTCCACTGGAACGAGGTCGAAGACCACACCGATCAGGGCTACCTGCTCGTGGACGTGCGCACCGCCGGTGAGTTCGCTCGCGGCTCGCTGCCCGGCGCGATCAACGTCCCCGTCGACGAGCTGCGCGAGCGTCTCGACGAACTGGGCGAGAAGGACGTCGTCGTGATCTGCCAGGTGGGCCAGCGCGGCCACGTGGCCACGCGACTACTGCGCGACTTCGGCTTTAACGCGAAGAACTTGAGCGGCGGCTATCAGACGTGGCACAAGTCGCCCGCGGCGGAGCTCGTCGCCTGATCGAGCGAATTCTTAATCCAACCATCACCACCAAGCAACGATTGAAAGGAAACATCCCAAATGTGCAGTCGAGTTACCTGTCGTACCTGCAGTAAGCCCACCTGGAGCGGCTGTGGCAACCACATCGAGCAGGCCCTCGCGGGCGTGCCCAAGAGCGACCGGTGCCAGTGCGGCTCGGGCGCGTCGGGCGCTGCCAGTGGCGGCTTCATGTCACGCCTGCGCGGTCGCTAGACCGTGAACGCGGCCGATCGGTGGCGAGCGGCGCTCGAAGCGTGGGCCATCCCCGAGGAGATACTGGCCTCGGCGCCGGAGAGTCCGTGGATCCATCCACCGGTCCTCTTCGAAGTCCCCACGACGATCGAGTCGTCGCCGTCACACGATCGGGCCCGCGAGGCGATGCCGGTCGGTGGCACGGTGCTCGACGTCGGGTGCGGCGGCGGTATCGCCGCGTTCGCGCTCACGCCCCCGGCGGCCCGCGTGATCGGCGTCGACCACCAGGTCGAGATGCTGAGCATGTTCCGGGCCAACGCGATCGCCCGCGGCGTCGCGGTGGAGACGATCGAGGGCTTCTGGCCGGCCGTGGCGCCGAGGACCGCGCTCGCCGACGTCGTCACCGCGCACCACGTCGTCTACAACGTCGCTGACATCGTGCCGTTCCTCGCCGCGCTCGACCGCCACGCGCGCCAGCGCGTCGTGCTCGAGCTGCCGAACCACCACCCCCTGGCCAGCCTGACGGCGGCCTGGCGCCACTTCTGGGCGTTGGAGCGGCCGACGGCCCCCACGCCCACCGACCTGCTCGCCGTGCTCGACCAGATGGGCATCGACGCGGCGTCGACGGCATTCGAGGGTCCGATGCGCACCGAGACCGACCTCGACCAGGCCGCGCACTTCACCCGAATCCGGCTCTGTCTACCCGCGTCGCGCGAGCCCGAGGTCCGCGCGTTCCTCGAATCCAACCCGACCCCGGGGACGCGTTCGCTCACGACCATCTGGTGGGACCACTCCGGTTCGTAGCCGCGCCTCGAATTGTGACTTTGTACCCCGATCGTCGATAGGTGTCCTGATCACACGTCGATAGGTTGAGGGCATGAGTGCATTGCTGGGCAGTATCTCGACGCTGTCGCTCGCGCGCTGGCAGTTCGGCATCACGACCGTCTTTCACTTCTTGTTCGTCCCCTTGACCATCGGACTGGGTCTGCTGGTGGCGATTCTGCAGACCGCCTCCTTTCGAACCGGCGACGAGTCCTGGGAACGGGCGACGCGCTTCTTTGGCAAGTTGTTCCTCGTCAACTTCGCCATCGGCGTCGTGACCGGCATCGTCCAGGAGTTCCAGTTCGGCATGGACTGGTCGCGCTACTCGGTCTTCGTGGGCAACATCTTCGGCGCGCCGCTCGCCATCGAGGGTCTGCTCGCGTTCTTCATGGAGTCGACGTTCCTCGGGGTGTGGATCTTCGGCCGCGGCCGCGTGAGCCCCCGGGTGCACCTGCTCGCCATCTGGCTGGCGAGCTTCGGGACGATCCTGTCGGCCGCCTTCATCCTCGCCGCGAACGCCTGGATGCAACACCCGGTCGGCTACGCCATCGACCCGGCGACCCACCAGGCCGTGATGAACAACTTCTGGGCGGTGATGACCAACTCGACCTTCGTGCTCGAATACGGTCACGTGCTCTTCGCCGCGCTGCTCACCGGTTCGACCTTCCTGCTCGGGGTCTCGGCGTGGCACCTGCGCCAGGGACACGACACGGCGGCCTTCGCCAAGGCCGCTCGGGTGGCGATCGTGGTGGTGCTCGTCTCGGCCGTCGGGACGATCTTCCTCGGCGACTCCCAGGCCAAGCAGATGGAGACCCAGCAGCCGATGAAGATGGCCGCGGCCGAGGCGCTCTACAACACGACCAGCGGCGCGAGCTTCTCGCTGCTTACGATCGGGGACCTGGCGGGCAACCCGATCTTCCAGGTTCGCGTGCCGCACATCTTGAGCGTGCTCGCGACCAACACCTGGTCGGGAAGGGTCGAGGGCATCCACCAGCTCCAGGCCCAGGCGACCAAGAAGTACGGCGCGGGTAGTTACGTGCCGGTGATCTGGGTCCTCTACTGGACCTTCCGGATCATGGTCGGACTCGGTGTGCTGCTGCTCGCGCTCGGCGCGGTTGGCCTGTGGCTGATGCGCAAGCGCCGCCTGGAGCGCTCGACGTGGTTCCTGCGATTCGCGACGTGGATGATCCTCGCGCCGTTCCTCGCGAACTCGGTGGGCTGGATCTTCACCGAGATCGGCCGTCAGCCGTGGGTGGTCTACGGACTCTTGAAGACCTCCAACGCGGTCAGTCTCATCGCCCCGGGCTACGTGGCGACCTCGCTGATCGGCTTCACGGCGATCTACACCCTGCTCGCCGTGGTGGAGATCGGGTTGATGGTGCGCCTGGCCAAGGTCCCGTCCGAGCCGATCGCCGCCGACGACCGGGCACCGGAACTCATCTACTAGGAGGCGTCATGCTCGCACTGCTCGCCACCTCGCCCAGCGGGCTCGAGAAGCTGTGGTTCGCGCTGATCGGGGTGCTCTGGCTGGGGTACTTCTTCCTCGAGGGCTTCGACTTCGGGGTCGGGGTCCTGATGCCCTTCGTCAGCCACGACGACGTCGACCGACGCGTGGTGGTCAACACCATCGGGCCGGTCTGGGACGGCAACGAGGTGTGGCTCATCACGGCCGGTGGGGCGACCTTCGCGGCCTTCCCGCTCTGGTACGCGACGGTCTTCAGCGGCTTCTACCTGGCGCTCTTCGTCCTGCTCGCGGCGCTGATCTTTCGGGGCATGGCCTTCGAGCTTCGTCACCGCCGCGACGACGACCGGTGGCGGCGGTGGTGGGACCGGGCGCTGTTTTGGGGTTCGGCGCTGCCGGCCCTGCTCTGGGGGGTGGCCTTCGCCGACTTCGTCCACGGCGTGCCGATCGTGGCCGGCGGCGAGTGGACGGGGACCTTCTTCGATCTGGTGAAGCCCTACGCGCTGCTCGGCGGGCTCGCCACGCTCAGCCTCTTCACACTCCACGGGGCGACCTACCTCGGACTGAAGGCGGACGGACCCGTGCGCGAGCGGGCCCGCGAGGTGGCGCGGTGGCTGGCGCCGACTACCACGGTTGTCGTGACGGCCTTCCTCGGGTGGACCTACCTGAGCGCGCACGCCTGGCACCACACGGGGCTCGTGCCACCGCTGCTGCCGATCCTCGGAGTCGGGGCGCTCGCGGCCGTGGGCTGGCTCGTCCACGACCGCCTCGAGGGCTGGGCCTTCATCGCGACGGCCTTCGTCGTCGTCGCCTTCTTCACGACCCTGCTGCTCAACCTCTACCCGAACGTGCTGGTCAGTTCGGTGCGCTCGAGCTACGACATCACGGTCGCTGCAAGCGCGTCGCACCCCTACACGCTGACCGTCATGAGCTGGGTGGCGCTCGTCTTTACCCCCTTCGTCCTGCTCTACCAGGGCTGGACGTACTGGGTCTTCAAGAAGCGGGTGAGTCGACCCGAGTCGGTCGAGACGCGCTCGAGCGAGGTGTGAGCGAATCACCGGCGGCGTTGCTCGCGCGGCTGCGACGCGCCTCGCCGTTGGTCACGCGGTCGCTGGTCGCCACCGGGGTACTGGGCGCCGTCGCGACCATCGGGCTCGTCGCCCAGGCGGTCGCCATCGCCGGGGCGATCTCGACGCTCGTCGCGCATCGGCTGGCGGGGGTGACGGGCTACCTCGCCTGGCTGCTCGGGGCGACCGCGCTGCGCGCGCTCGCCGTCGGGTTGAGCGAGCCCGTCGGCGCCGCCCTCGCGGCCCCCGTGCGACGCGACCTGCGCACGCGTGCCCTGGGCCAGCTCGTTCGCCGGGGGCGAACCTCGACCGTGGACGCCACGGTGCAGCTGATCACCCGCGGCATCGACGAGGTCGAGGCCCTTCTCGTCGCCTCGGTGCCCGCCCTGGTGCTCGCGGCGCTCGCCCCGGCGACGCTGCTCGCCTACCTCGCGGCGCGCGACTGGCTGAGCGGGGTGATCGTCGCGGCGTCGGCGCTGCTTCTGCCGGTCTTCATGTGGCTACTCGGTCTCGCGGCGAAGGACGCGATGGACGAGCGCTGGCGCGACCAGCAGCGCCTGGCGTCCTACTTCGGCGACGTCGTGCGCGGGATGATCGTGCTCAAGTCGGTGAACCGGTCGCGCGCCGCGGTGGAGGGCCTCGACGCGGTCGGCGCCTCGCTCACCGACTCGACCATGGCGACCCTGCGCGTCGCGTTCCTCTCCAGCTTCGCGCTGGAACTGCTCAGTTCGCTCGCGACGGCGCTCGTCGCACTCACGCTCGGACTGCGCCTCGTGCGCGGATCCATCTCGCTCGACGCCGCGCTCGTCGTGCTGCTACTCACCCCCGAGGTGTTCGTGCCGCTGCGCCGGGCGGCGTCGCAGTACCACGCGTCCTCAACCGGCGTGGCCGCCGCGACCGACGTGCTCGCGCTGATCGAGCGGGACCGCTCGGCGGGGACCCGACCGGCGCCGACGAGCGCGCCGCGCATCGAACTCATCGACCTCGTCGTCGGCGCGCGCGCCGAGCCCATCCGCGCTCGCGTCGAGCCCGGCTCGCTCGTCACCGTGCGCGGTCCGTCGGGCGTGGGCAAGTCGACCCTGGCCGCGATCCTCGCGCGCCTCGCTGAACCCGTCTCGGGGTCGGTCGTCGTCGACGGCGTCGACCTCGCGGAGATCGACGCCGACGCGTGGCACGAACGGGTCGGCTGGCTCGCCCAGGAGCCGGTGCTTCGCGGGGCGACCATTCGCGACGCGGTGACCCAGGGTCGTCACCTCGAGGACCGCGTCGTGCGCTCGATGCTCGCCGCGCTCGACCTCGACGTCGACCTGGATCGACCGCTCGATGAGGGGGCGACCCTGTCGGCCGGCGAGCGCCGTCGCGTCGCGCTCGCGGCCTGTCTGGTGGGCGAGCCCCTCGTGCTGGTGCTCGACGAGCCGACGTCGCACCTCGACGCGGCGAGCGAGGCCGCGGTCCTCGCCGCGATCGACGCCAGCGACGCCACGCGTCTGATCGTGACCCATCGTCGCGTCGCCGGGGACGACGAGATCGTGCTCAGCCGATGACGGCGCTCGGCGAGTCCCTCGACGCCGAGCGGCCGGCCATCGCGCGGGCGCTGTGGGCCGGTGGCCTGGTGAGCGTGAGCACCATCGGACTCGCCTCGACGTCGGCGTGGCTCATCGTGCGCGCGGCGGGCCGACCGGTGATCTTGTCGCTCACCGTCCCGATGGGTCTCGTGCAACTCTTCGCGCTCGCGAAGGCCGCCGGCCGCTACCTCGAGCGCACCGCGACGCACCGGGCCGCGCTCTCGGTGATGGCGCGGGTGCGCGCCACCATCGCGCGGCGCCTCGAACCGTTGGTGCCGGCCGGTCTCGGACCGCGCAGCGCGGACGTGGTCGACCTGGCGGTTCGTGACGTCGAGCGCGTCCAGGAGCTGCTCACCGCGGTGGCGGCGCCCCTGGCGGGTGGCGTCGTCGCCGCGGTCGTCGCGGCGGCCGTGAGTGGTGTCGTCACCCCCGTCGCCGCGGCCGCGCTCGTCGGCGTCGTCGCCACGAGCCTCGCGGTCGCGCTCGCCGGCGCGCGGGCGGGTGCTTCGAGCGAAGGGCAACTCGACGAGTCGCGCGCCGCGCTCGTCTCGCTCGTCGCCGAGGTGGCGCGCGACCCCGAGGGGGTGGCGATGGGCGAGGGCGTGGCGGCGGTGACGCGACGGCTCGGCGCCCTCGAGGTCGAGCGCGACGCAACGCGCGTCAGGGCGAGTCGGGTCCGCGGACTCGTCGCGGGCTCGGCGAGCGCCGTCGGCGGGCTCGGCGCGGCGCTGGCCCTGCTCGCGACCGCCAGCGCGCGTCACGGACATCTGGCCGCGGCGCTCGTCGCGGTCCCGGTGGTCACGACGCTCGCGGCGCTCGACCTCGTCGGGGGGGTGAGCGGGGCGATGACGGGCTGGCGGGGCGACCGCGCGGCGCTGGCGCGACTCGAGTCGCTCGCTACGCGCGTCGCCCCGGTCGCCGAGGTGGACGCCGCCACCGTCGACCTGCGCGGCGAGGTGCGCGCGTCACACCTCGGCGTCGCCTTCGGCGCGCGCGACGCGTTCGCCGACGTGTCACTCACCGTCGCGCCGGGCGAGGTGGTGATGATCCGCGGGCCGAGCGGGGCGGGCAAGACCACGCTCGCCTGGGCGCTCGCCAAGTTCGTCGATCCCTCGAGCGGACGGATCAGCCTCGCCGGACACGAGTACGCGGCGCTGAGTGCGGCGACGGTTCGCTCCGGCGTGGGCTTCGTCGATGACGCGCCCTACGTCTTCGCCACGACCCTCGCGGCCAACCTGCGCGTCGTCGCGCCCAACGCCACGGACGACGAGCTCCTCGAGGTCCTCGAGGCGGTGGGGTTGTCGGCGCTGCTCGAGCCGGCCGGCCTCGCGCGCGAGTTGGGCGGTGCGTCGCTCGGACTCTCCGGCGGCGAGCGCACGCGCCTCGGCGTGGCGCGGGCGCTGCTCGCCGCGTGGCCGATCGTCGTGCTCGACGAGCCGACCGAGGGGCTGGACCGCGTCACGGCGTCACGGGTGCTTACGACGCTCGTCGATCGCGCGGAGGGCCTGGTCATCATCTCGCACCGCGAAGAAGACGTCGCGGTGGCGACCCGGATCATCGAACTCACCGGTTGAGGTCGCGCGACGGTGGCCCCGGGACCGGGCAACGCCGTCGCTGCAGCCGTGCCGCGAGGACTCCGCTAGCTCGCTTCGAGCAGGGCGGCGCGAAGCCGGTCGGCCGTCTCGTCGGCGAGGCCCGCGTTGCGAAGCCAGCCGAGCGCGCCGCCATCTCGTCGATCCAGTGTTTCGAGAAAGTCGACCATGGTGCGCGGATCGGCGGCGAAGCGCGACGGGTCGGTGCGCGCGATCGTCTCGGCGTAGACGGGGTCGCTCGCGAGACGCGCCACCATGGCGGCCACCGGGGCGGCCGAGCGCGCGTAGTCCGCGACGACGGCGTCGCGCTCGACGCCGAGCGCCTCGAGCACGAGGGCGATCAGCACCCCGGTGCGGTCCTTGCCGAAGAAGCAGTTTACGAGCACGGCGTGGTTGGACGCGACGGCGATCTCCTCGACGGCCGCCACGATGGCCGACGGGCCCTGTTCGAGGTAGTCGAGGTAGCGGGTCGCGAGCGGCGCGAGGGGTGCGTTCGGGTCCGCCGCGCGCTGCATCAACCGGTCGAAGGAGAGCGAGTGATTGACGAAGTCGATCTCGGCGGACTCGAGGCGGCCGCGACCGGTGAAGGCGATCTCCGCGGGGTCGCGCAGATCGATGTTGAGCGTGACGCCCCACGCGTGCAATGTCGCCACGTCACGCTCGCTCGCGTCGTGCAGCGCCGCCGCGC
>JAKAZI010000044.1 GCA_021809495.1 Actinomycetes bacterium
CCGGCCACGCCGGCGTCCTCGAGCATCTGGACGGTGCGAGCCACGTTCATCGGCTCGCCGAAACCGGTATCGGCGTCGACGATGGTCGCGACGCCGGTGACGCGCGCCACCTGGGCGCTGCGCGCGGCGACCTCGCTCAACGTGGTGAGCCCGATGTCGGGCAAGCCGAGGTCGGCGGCGAGGACCGCACCGGAGAGGTAGACCCCCTCGAAGCCGTGGCGCTCGATGAGCATCGCCGACAACGGATTGAAGGCCCCCGGCAACGCCAGGATCGGGCCCTGGGCGAGACGGGCCCGAAGTCGGGCCCGCTTCGCTGACGCGCTGACCGGCGAGTGCAGCATCAGAAGATCCCCTTCGTCCTCGGCACCGAAAGATCGTCCGGCGCCGTGACCGTGAGACTACCGAGTTCGTCGGGACCAAGGGTCGCGAGCCGCTCGGCCACGCCGAGGAAGCGTTCGACCTCGTCGTCGCCGAGCACCCCGCGCGCGAGCGTTTTGAACTTCGCGACGTACTCGGGCCGCGCGAAGGGGCGCGCGCCCTGGGGGTGCGCGTCGGGCACCGCGATCTCGTCAACGACCGTCGTGCCGTCGACGAGGTGCACCTCGATGCGCCCGCCGTAGGCGCGATGGTCCGGGTCGAGGTCGTGGTACCGCGCGGTCCAGACCGGGTCCTCGACGGTGCTGACCTTGCGCCAGAGGTCGACCGTGTCGGGCCGGGTCGCTCGCTCGCGGGCGTAGGAACGTTCGTGGTGCCACGCGCCGTCTTGGAGGGCGACGGCGAGGATGTAGGCGACGGAGTGGTCGAGTGTCTCGCGCGAGGCCAACGGGTCGTACTTCTGAGGGTCACCGGAGCCCGAGCCGATCACCTGGTGCGTGTGGTGCGAGGTGTGCAGGACGATCGACGCAATCGCCGTGCCGTCGCGCCACGACGGGTACCGGTCGTGGAGTCGTCGTGCGAGGTCGATCCACGCCTGGGCCTGGTACTCGGCCGAGTACTCCTTCGTGAACGAGTGCAGGATGGCGCGCTTGGCCTCGCCCGGTCCGGGCAGTGACACCACGTAGCGCCCGTCGGGCCCGTCCAGCAGGCGCGCGATCACGCCGTCTTCGCCCTCGTAGATCGGTGTCGGTGACGTCTGGCCGCGCATCGCGCGGTCGACCGCCTCGATGGCGGCCTTTCCCGCGAAGGCGGGAGCGTAGGCCTTCCAGGTCGATATCTCGCCCTTGCGAGACTGGCGCGTCGCCGTCGTGGTGTGCAGCGCCTGGCCGATGGCGTGCGCCGTCACCGACGGGTCCAGACCGAGCAGCGTCCCCAACCCCGCGGCTACCGCGGGGCCCAGGTGGGCGACGTGATCGATCTGGTGCGCGTGCAGACTGATCGCGCGGCTGAGGTCGATCTGCACCTCGTAGGCGCTGACGATGGCGCGAAGAAGTTCGTGGCCACCGACGCCGCGGTCGCGCGCCACGTGCTGAGCGACCGCGACGAGCGGCGCGATCGAGTCGCCCGGGTGGGCGTACTCCGCTGCGAGGAACGTGTCGTGGAAGTCGAGTTCGCGCACCGCCACGGCGTTAGCCCACGCGGCCCACTCCGGCGAGTAGCGCTCGTCGCGCGAGAGGCCGAGAACGGTCGAGCCCGGCCGGTAGGGGTGGCGCAGTGCCTGGTCGCGCGCGGCCGCCACCGGAGCACGGGCGAGCGACGCGACTGCGACCGCCGCGTTGTCGATGACGCGATTGATGACCATCTCGGCCACGTCGGCGTCGACCTCGACCGGATCGGCCGCGAGGGCGGCCAGTCGTGACGCCAGTTGGTCCGCGACGTCGAGTACCTCGTCGCTCCGGTAGGACCGCACGGAATAGTCGATCACGGCAGTCTTCTCGAGATCGCCGAACTGGCGCGCTTCAGCTCGACGACGAGCGAGTCGATGTCCACGGGGATGTCCTCGATCAATGACGACAGCTGGATCGCCGCCACGACCCGCTGCTCGCGGTCGTGCACCGGCACGGCGACCGACAGGGCGCCGGCCTCGCGCTGGCCCTGGCCGAAGGCGTACCCCCGATCGCGGATGAGCCTGAGTCCCTCGATGAACTCCGAGCGCGCCAGTTCGATGCCGCTCGCGAGGGGGATCGTGGTCACACCCTCGAGGAGCTCATCGAGTTCATCGTCATCGAGGGAGGCCGCCAGTACGCGTGCTCCACCCACCAAGAGTGGCATCTTCTCACCCACCGGCAGCTGGAATCGCAGCGGCGGGGTGCTCTGAATCCGCAGGAGCAGGACCGCACTGAGCTCGTAACGAATCGACACCGACGACGTCAGTCCCGTGGACGCGGTCAACTCGATCAAGACCGGTTCGGCCGCCAAGACGAGCCCGTTGGTCAGGAGATAGGCGTTGCCGTTCAGGAGCGAGACGACGCCCAGCCGGTAGTCGAGTCCCTCGCGC
Organism: Actinomycetes bacterium; assembly: GCA_021809495.1. Taxonomy (GTDB): domain Bacteria; phylum Actinomycetota; class Acidimicrobiia; order Acidimicrobiales; family RAAP-2; genus RAAP-2. Next base: position 2,435 of record JAKAZI010000044.1, read on the forward strand.
TCGGCGTAACCGTAGCGAATCAAGAGGTTCATGATCCGTTGGGTCGTCGCGAGGTGCAGTTGGGCCGCCGTCGCGATCTCGGTGAGTCGCATCGGCCCGCGGTGTTCGCGCAGCACCCGCAGGATCACGAAGGGGCGGTCGAGTGAGCGGACGGAACTGAGCTGACCTTCGTCGCCGTCCCCGTCGATCATGTTGTCCATTGCTGCCCCCCGCAGCGTTGACGGTGCCCCGTCCTCGAAACGTCCGTCGGCCCGTGGTTTCGCCACCGCTACCGCACCGTCCCCTCGTCGATACCGTCGACGGCGTCACGCGCGGGTGATGTGATGGCGGTCTTCCACGGCGACCTCGCGTTCGGGTACGCCGCGGCACCCAGCCGAAAGTGCTGGGCCTCCGCTTCGGTCTCAATGAAGGGGAGGTCCACCGCGAAGAGCCGACCGCGACGTGGGCGGGGGCCCGCCTTGGAGACGTGCCCCCACAGGGGGTGACCGACGACGTCCTCGGCGAGGATCGACGCATCGATCAGACGGTCGAGGTCGATACCGGTGTCTACCCCCATCTCAGACAACAAATCGACGAGGTCCTCGGTCGCGATCATTCGCGTCATCCGGCCGTGTCCCCCGTAGGGGCAACCGCCCATTCCGCCGACCGAGCTGTCGAGCACGAGCGTGCACTCGGGGCCGAGGGTGCGCAGCGCGACGTACGCCGAGAGCAGCGCGACGCCGCGAGCGTCGTGGAGGTGCAGGTGCACCCGGGTGATCCCGGGCCACCGTTGACGGATGGCTCGCAGTTGCGATTCGACGTGGTGGGGCAGGTTCCAGCCCATCGGGTCACCGATCCACACGCGATCGACCGTGATCCCCGCCGCGGTCCAGAGTTCGTACTGGCGCTCGAGCAGTGCCATGCGTGTCGCTTCATCGAATGGACCAAGCCAGTTCGATCCCCACGCCGCGTTGATCCCGATGCCCGCGTGCGTCGCGCCAGATTCGACCGCTCGCGCGACAACGGCCGGCCACTCGTCGATCTCAGCCTGCTGGGAGCGGTTGGTGTTGCGCCGAACGAATACGTCACAGAGGTGTACGAGGGTCCGTGGGACTTCGTCGGGGTCACGCAGTAAGGGAAAGTGGCGCATCCGCTCGCGGCCGCGTTCGTTGAGGGCGAGTGCGGTGTAGGTCACCCCGTCGACCGGCGTGAAACGCGAGACCAGCTCATCGATGTGCGCCATCTGGGGGGTCCACGATGGACTGACGAACGATCCCACCACGATGGTGCGAAGTCCCGTTTGTGAGAGCGCGTCGAGCAGCTCAAGCTTGCGCTCGACCGAGATGTCGGCGCTCTCGATCTGCATCCCCTCGCGCATTCCCTCTTCGACGATCTCGACCTGGGGTAGACCGGCTACCTTGCGCCACGGAACACCGTGGTCGAACTCAGATGGCGCGGTCGTCACGTAAATCCTCAATCTCGTCTGATGAAAAACCTAATTCACAAAGGATCGCGACCGTGTGTTCTCCGAGGGCCGGAGGAGGGGCCATCGGCGCCAGGCTGGCCCCGTCGACGTGAACGCCGCTCCCGACCACCGAAACTGTCGATCGCTGAGCCAGGTCGAGGTGGACCTCGTGGATGAGAGACCGCTCCTGAATCTGATTCTGGTCGAGTGCTTCGCCCAGGGTCAGCACCTGACCGGCCGGCACACTCACGGTCGCTAGTTGCGCCTCCCACTCTTTTGCGCTCTTCGCCGCGAGGGCAGACTCGAGTTCAGCGGTGAGTGCCGACCGATTGACCTTGCGGTGCGCGCGCGTGGCGAACCGGGGATCGTCCACGAGATCGGAGCGACCCACGACGGCGCACAGCAACTCGAACTGGACTTGGGTATTCGCGGCGATGGTGATGAGTCCATCGCCCGTCTGAAAGGCCCCCGACGGAGAAGACGCCGCGTTGTGGTTGCCGTAGCGACGTGCCTCGCGGCCCGTGATCAGTTGCTCGGACACGGCCCAACCCATCGCGGTCAAGGCGGTTTCGAGCATCGAGACGTCCAGGAACGTGCCGACACCGTCACGAATCTGGCGCACGAGGGCCGCCGAGATCGCCATCGCGGCGGCGTACCCGCCCAGGGTGTCACAGATGGGGAATCCGACGCGCAACGGACCGCCATCGGGTTCACCCGTTATATCGGTCATGCCGGCTAGGCCCTGAATGATCTGGTCGTACGCCGTTCGGCCGGCCAACGGTCCGGTCTGTCCGAACCCGGAGACCGCGCAGTAGATCAGTCGAGGATTACGTTCGTGCAGCGCCGCCCACGAAAACCCGAGCCGTTCGAGCACGCCCGGGCGCATGTTCTCGAGCAAGACGTCGGCGGTATCGACGAGTCGGGTGAAGACCGTGCGACCGCCCTCGGTCTTGAGGTCAATGGTCACCGAGCGCTTGCCACTGTTCTGGGCGATGAAGGCCGCGCCCATCGCTTCGGACTTCAGGTATTCGTCGTCGCCCATGTCGCGGGCGAGGTCACCCGTCCCGGGGATCTCGACTTTGATGACGTCGGCGCCGAAAAGACTGAGTTGATAGGCCGCGAACGGCCCCGCGAGCACCGTCGTTACATCGAGGACACGCACGCCGTCGAGCAGCCCAACCATGATCAAATTTCCTAACCGGCGTCGCTCGACGCCTCATGTGACACCGGAACCACCGCTGGGCGCCGTGGCGACCGGCGAATGGGGATCCCTTCGTCGTGGCGGCGAACCGCCACGACGAAGGGACGACCGCTTTGTACCGCCTACTTACTTTCCTTGGACACGACGGTCGCAAGGTCCTGGGCCGTCACGTAGTCTCGGACCACGGAGTTCAGGTTCGCGTCGAACCCGACCATCTGGAATCCACTGAACACGTTGTGGTACTTGTTGAAGTCCTCGTTACCACCGGCGCCGTTGTAGTTGATCTTCTTGCCCGCCTTGATGAGCGACACGCACGATGCGTACGTCCCACACACGATGCCCGGCGGGTCCGAGACCTTCATCACGTCACCGACCCACACCTTCGGGTTGGTCGACTTGGCCAACGTCATCGCGAGCGACGCGATCACGATCGCGTCGTAGAAGTTGGAACTCGTCGGGAGGATCGACGTCGTACGCCACACGCTCTGGTAGTCCGCGAGGAAGTGGTTGTACGCACTGTCCGCGGTCGTAGGAGTCGCCGGCAGCGCCGCCGTCATGTTCGTCGAAGCCGCCGAGCCGAACGCCTTGGCGTAGACGCCCTGGGGCGCGGACTGCAGGTCGTCACCGATCCACTGGGCCGCCGTCGTGTAGTTCAGCTGCTGAGCATCCGACATCAAGGTCGCGAACGTCTGGGAGTCCATCGAGTTGAAGACCACCTTGGGGTTCCCGGCGAAGGCCTGCGTCAGCTCAGAGCTGTACGAAGACTGACCCGGGGTCAAAGTGATGTTCTGCTGAATGGTGCCGCCGAGCGCCTTGAAGGCCTTGATCAGCGGTGGAACGAATCCCTGGGAGTTCGCCGAGTTGTCGAACATCAGGGACGCCGTCTTCCAGCCGTGCTTAATGGCGTAGTACGCCATCGCGATCGCCTCAGTCGAGTCCGACGCCGTGGTGCGGAACACGTACGAGTACTGCATCGTGTCCAGGTTGCTCAGTCCACCGATCATGAAGTCAGCCACGTTGTTCGGCTTGAACTGGTTGATCACGGCCTCAATCGTCGGCGAGAACGGACCCACGACAAACGTGGGGTGGTGGGTCATGAGGTTACGGAACGCCGGCAGCGTGTCGACCGAGTCGGCCGCGTCATCCACGTACGAACTCGTCAACTGGTGACCAAGAACGCCACCCCCGTGGTTTACCTCGTAAATGCCAACCTTGATCCCGTGAACGCCCCACTGCGAGAGCAGTGACTTCGATCCCGTGAAAGGCAAGATGGCACCGACGACCAGTGGGGGCAGTTTCTTGGTACCCGCGCTCGCGGGGACGCTCGTCAAACCAGCCCCGATCATCGACGCCATCGTCGCAAGGACCAGGGCGACTTTGGTGCCACCCCGCCCTCTGACAAACCGCCTGCTTACTGTCATTACGATTTTCCCCCTTGTTTCTGTTTCGTGCCTGCGGGGATCTCCCGCATCTACGACCTGTTCGCCTCGGCTCGGCCGAGGAAGATTGCCGCGAGGTCCAACGATGCGATCTCGGATGCGAGACCGTGCACGTGGTTTGATCCGGCGACGAAGATATGAACGAAGTGCGCGTGGTGCAGCGCTCGTTCAACGTTCTGCTCGACGACGAGGACGCCCGTTCCGGACGCGGCAATCCGCTCGACCTGATTCCAAACGACGTCGGTATACGCGGGCGACAGTCCTGCGGTGGGTTCGTCGAGAACGATGACCGACGGACCAACCATCAAGGCTCGCGCGATCGCCAGCAGGTTCTGCTGACCCCCCGACAAGAAACCGGCCTTCTTCTCGCGAGCCTTGTCGAGGTCGGTGAAGACTGACAGGATCTCTTCCATCCGTGCGCTCGTGTCCCCCTTGACGGCGAACCCGCCGACTTCGAGGTTCTCGCGCACCGTGAGGCTCTTGAACACGTTGTCGTTCTGGGGGACGTACGCGACGCCGTGACGCGGGATCTGGTGACCTGGCATGCGCGTGATGTCGAGGTCACCAACCACGATGCGTCCGTTCGTCGGTCGAAGGATGCCGACGACCGCCTTGGCGAACGTCGACTTTCCGGCGCCGTTGGGACCGATGATCGTTGTCACGGTCCCTTTCTCGACCGACAAGGAGATGTCGGTGATGATCGGGGTGCGACCGTAGCCGGCCGTCACATTCTCAGCGAGTAGTGCTGGCATTGATTACCTCACCTAGGTACGCGTGAACGACTTCCTCATTGGCGCGCAGGTCGCTCAAGCGACCGGTCGCGAGTGTCCGGCCCTCGGCCAGGACGATGACGTGGTCACAGATCTTCTCGACCACGTTCAAGTTGTGCTCGACCATCACGATGGTCATTCCCTGGGCCTTCAGGTCCATGATGTACCCGCCGATTCGGTCGATCAGCGCCGGGTTGACACCGGCCATCGGCTCGTCGAGCAAGAGGATCTTTGGCGAGGCCATGACGCCTCGGGCGATTTCGAGCAACTTCTTCTGACCGCCGGACAGTTCGCGAGAGCGCTTGTCGCGCAGGTCGTAGAGCCCGTAGGTGTTGAGAATCTCCAGCGCTCGCTCGGTGTTCTCGCGCTCCTCGCGCTTGGCGCGACCGGGGCGGAAGAAGATGTTGAACAGCGACTCGCCCGACTGGTGCTGGGGAGCGACGAGCAGGTTCTCGAGTACGGTCAGCCCGCCGAGCTCCCGAGACAGCTGGAAGGTGCGCATGAGACCCATGCGGGCGATCTTGTGACTCTCCCAGTTGGTGACGTCGGTCGAGCCGATCTGCATGTGACCGCTGTCACTCTTCATCATCCCCGAGAGGATGTTGACGACCGTCGTCTTGCCGGCGCCGTTCGGTCCGATCAGGGCCGTGATCATGCCCTGGGGCACGTCGAAGGTCGCGCCGGTGACGGCCATGACCCCCTGGAAGGACTTCTTCAGTTCCTGGCATCGCAGGGCGAAGACGCCCTCGGCCACCGGTTCGTTACGCTCAGCCATTGGTGGTCTCCTGTCCGACTGCGGTGGTGATCTCGACGGGGGCAACGGGCACGACGACGGCGCGGTCGTCGAGGGTCTGGCCGGACCGCTTCGCGAGGGTGAAGGGGCTGCGGCGAATCCGCTCGGGCACGACGCCCTGGGGCCGGAACCACAGCATCACCATGAGCAGGACCCCCACAACCATCGTGTCGATGTATTCGATCAGCCCCGGGTGACCGGGGATGCTGGGCAGGAACGCCGGAAGGTGAATCAGCAGGGTTTCGACCAGCAACGCCCCAACGAGTAGGCCGATGTTGTTGCCGACGCCGCCCACGAGGATGACGGCGAAGACGACGAAGGTCTCACCGGGCAGCCACGCCGTGGGGTTGAAGGAACCGCCGAACTGGATGATGAGTCCGCCGCCCACGCCCGCGTAGAACGAGCCGATGAGCATCGAGGTCAACTTGTAGCGAAAGACGCTCTTGCCCAGGGTCGCGGCGACCCCGTCGTCATCACGAATCGCGCGCAGCGTCCGTCCGAGTGGCGCCTTGGTGATTCGACTCATCACCCACCACATGATGACCGCGACGACGCCGGTGAGCATGGCGAAGAACGGCACGAAGGAGTTGGTGGTCAACTTGAAGAATCCCGCCAACGGTTCAGGAACGTTGTAGAGCCCGTCCGCACCGTTAAAGAGGGGCACGTAATTGTTGATCACGTCGTAGAGCACCAACGACAGGGAGATCAGCACCACCGCCAGGTAGTCGGTGCGCAGTCGTCGCAGCGCGATCAGCGCGACCACGAGGGCGAGGGCCGAGGCCGTCAATCCGCCGAGAATCAGATTGATCGGGAACGGCAGCCCCCAGCCGAGGATGTACTGCTGACCGGTACCCGCGGACGACGGCATGCCAGTGACCCCGGTGATGTAGGCGCCGACGGCGACGAAGCCGATGTAGGCGAAGTTGAGGATCCCGGTCTCGCCGTACTGGATGTTCAACCCCATCGCGAGGATGAAGTAGTCGAACAAGAAGAAGACGAGGGTGAATACGTAGTACCAAAATGCCGACATTGCCTTAACCCTTTCCAGGCCGTGAGAACAGACCAGTCGGCCTGACGAGCAGCGTGATGATCAAAATGACGAATGCCACGTCGAGCTTCCACGCGGGATTGATGAACGCGGCGGAGACCTCGGTGGCCATACCGATCAGCACCGCGCCGGCCATCGCGCCGTAGATGCTGCCGACCCCGCCGACGATCACCGCGGCGAAGATGACGAACAGGAACAACTCGCCGGCTGCCGGGGTCAGGTTGCCCTCGGCGATGCCGAGCACCGAACCGGCGATACCGGCCATGGTGCCCGAGAGGAACCACGTGACCGTGGTGATGCGGCGGGTGTCGATACCACTGGTCATGGCGAGCGTGGTGTTGTCCGACATCGCGCGCATCGACTTGCCCAGCCGAGTCGTCTTCAACATCAGGTGCACACCGAGCATCATCAAGACTGCGGCGGCCATGACGATGAGCTGGTCCCTCGTCAGAAGGAACGGACCAATGTGCAGCACGTGCTCGAGCGGCATCGTGTAGTTGCGGACGTTCGGTCCCCAGATCGAGTAGATGACGTTCAAGATGATCAGCGAGAGCCCGAAGGTGACGATCATGACGTAGAAACTCTTCGAGAACCGCCGCGCGAACGGACTCAACAGGAACTGATTCAAGAGGACCGCGAGGATCCCCATCAACAGCGACCCGAACACGAGCGCGATCCAGATGTTCAGGTGGAAGAACTCCGCGTTCAGGACGTACGTGAAGTACGCGCCGAGCGCCATGAAGTCGCCGTAGGCGAAGTTGATGTAGTTCGTGATTCCGAACTGCAAACTCAACCCCACCGCGGAGATTGCCAGCACGGACGCGGTAACGAAACCGAAGCCGACCGACAGCCAAAAAAGCGTCACGACACTCCCCCCCAGGTGTTCCTGACCTCGTCACTTTGACGTATCAAGTTTGAGAGTTTCTATCAAATAGGTCTACACATGTCAAGGCACCACCTAAGAACTTCTTCTCGCGGCGGCCAGCGGTTCAGGGTATTGCGCCGGAATGAACCCTCTTGACCAGGTTATATGGAGACGTTACTCGTGAGTACGGTCCTGCTCCGACCCGTACGACTACTCAGGTCAAAACTGAGAAACTGGGACCATAAATCGTCGGGGCCGTCGGGCGCGGCCGCGCATCGGGGTCACGATCCGTCGTCGCTTCGTGTCGGCCCTCGCCGACGAGACGGCCCCGTTCAGGCGGCGAGTGCCGCGAGGACCGCGCTGCGCGCGTCGCCCTGGGCGCCCACGAGGAGCTGGATCTTCATGGTCGACAGCATCCGCACCATCCCGTCGCCGACGTGATCGGCCACGACGGCCTCGATCTGGTGATCGAGGAGGAATCGAGCGACGCGAGCGTGGTGGCGCGCCGATGAACCCTCGTCGTGAAGGCGGCTCCAGGACACCTCGACCACGTCCCA
>JAKAZI010000045.1 GCA_021809495.1 Actinomycetes bacterium
CTGGCAACGAGACAAATACAAGCCTCGACGTGCAGGGGGTGCCCGATGGGTCATTCTGATTTGCCGCATCGCCGTAATTGAGCCCAAAAGAGGCCGTTGAATGCGACTTAATTTCAACAACTCGGGGGCGAACCGAGTCAAATACCATGCCACCGCGGTGTGTGACCTTAATCGATCGTCCTTTGTATGAGCCTGGAGAGAATTTGACGAAGGGATAGCCCCGAAGACTGCATGCCGACCTGCTCGTGTTCACAACGAGAAATGGAATGCCCAAATTGCCAGCTGCGGCACCAGGGCCCCAAGCGACGGCTACTTCAAGTTGATGGGGTCTGCAAGTTGGAACCGTGCTAGCTGCCGCGCCGGAGCTCATGGTGCTAGGAGGCGCTAGCCACAAAGCAAAGGAGCTCAGGGCGACCGTTGCAAGACTCCAGCCTGATCGCCTGAGAAAGTTATTAAGCGTGCCCACCCAAAGAATCGTACAGACGCTGGCGGGCATAGCGAGCGCGCAAGTCCTTCGCCTGGGACACAGAAGTGCACGGTTCATCCAGTGGAGGCGGGGTGTTCGGAGACTATTCGTGCATCTGATTCATTAATGCTCGGGCAACTTGACATAACGTACATTATCGGCGGTTGGGGTGGCCGGTCCTGGTATACTTATTTCGTGCGTCGGTTCATTGCGACAGTTGTGCTGATTGCGGCCTCGCTCGGCCTCGCCGTCGCCCCCGTAGCGGCCGACCCGCCGTCGGCGCGCGTCGTCTTGTCCTTTGACTTCAGCGACAACTCGAATCCGCCGGCCGTTTCGAACGGGGTCTTTCACATCACCGCCGACGTACTGCCCGAGGGCACGCGCGGCTACGTGCGCATGATCGCCATCGCGCCGGCTGACGCCGGGGTTCCAAACCTCGTGTGCCGCTTCCAGAACGTGCTGAAGAGTCGCGTCGAGTGCGGCTTCACCTTCAGCGTGGCGGGCACGTGGTCGATTCGCGCGCAGTACGCCACGGACCTTTCGTCGCCGATCGCCCTGACGACCGGCACGAACATCCGCGTCGGCGACTGATCGATCCGCGCCTGCGCTCGTCCCACGACGACGCCGTTCTAACGCCGCGTTCTAAAGCCGTGTTCTAGAACTCCTTTCTAAACGTCACTCAGTCGAGCCGACCAGTCGTCCCATCGGGGCGGCCCTCGGAGCGTTCTACACTTCGCACATGAACGCACTCTTTGACGTCTCGGACAAGGTCGTACTCGTCACCGGCGGCAGCCGCGGAATCGGGGCGATGATCGCCCGGGGCTTCGTCGAGGCCGGCGCGTCGGTCATCATCTCCTCGCGCAAGGCGGACGTGTGCGAAGCCCTCGCCGAGGAGCTGTCGGCGTTCGGTCCCTGCCGAGCCGTCGCGGCCGATCTGTCCACGGAGCGCGAGTGCCAGCGTCTCGCCGACGAGGTTGGCCGAACGGGCCGACTCGACGTGCTGGTGAACAACGCCGGCGCGACCTGGGGGGCTCCCCTGGCCGACTACGACGAGGCGGCGTTCGAGCGGGTGTTGGCGCTCAACGTGAAGGGGGTGTTTCACATGACCAAGTTCGCCCGTCCGCTGCTCGAGGCGTCGGGCAGCGCGGCGAGCCCGTCGCGCGTGATCAACATCGGTTCGATCGACGGGCTGCGCGTGCCGGCGATGGAGACCTACGCCTATTCGGCCTCCAAGGCCGCCGTGCACCACCTCACCCGTCACCTCGCCAAGGCGCTCGCCCCGGCGATCACGGTCAACGCGATCGCCCCGGGTCCCTTTGAGTCAAAGATGATGCACGCCACCCTCGAGGCGTTCGGCGAGCAGATCGCCCAGGCGGCCCCGATGCAGCGCATCGGCCAGCCGTCGGACATGGCCGGCGCCGCGATCTTCCTCGCGTCGCCCGCGGCGAGCTACATCACCGGCGCCATCTTGCCGGTCGACGGAGGCATCGCCACCCTGGGCTAGGACGCGACCTCGGACTAGCCGTGCTGGCGGCCGAGCGTAACCGTGAGGGTGAGGTGCTTGCTCGCGCGCACGACGCCGAGCTTGATGGTGTCGCCGGGGTGCAGGCCCGAGAGCACACTGGTCAGGTCCTGGGTGTTGTTGATCGTGGTGCCGTTCAAGGACACGATGACGTCACCCTGGCGAACGCCGGCGCGCGAGGCGCCGCTGTTGGCGATGACGCTCATGACCACCGCGCCACTCGACACGGTGAAGCCGTACTGCAGTTGCAGGGTCGGGGTCATCGACATCACCTCGACGCCGATGAAGGCGCCGTGGTTGACGACGCTCTGGCCCGCCTCGAGGGACTTGAGCAGCGCTTCGATCGTCGAGACGGGAATCGCGAACCCGATGTTCTGCGCGTTCGTGCCGTCGGGCAGGGTGCCGGCGACGGCGGTGTTCATCCCGATGACGTCGCCGCGGGCGTCGAGCAGCGGTCCGCCCGAGTTACCGGGGTTGATCGCCGCGTCGGTCTGGATCATGTTGCTCAGGGTCTCCGAGCTCGACGACGATCCGGCGGTCACGGTGCGCCCGAGGGCCGAGACGATGCCCTGGGTCACCGTCGGCGTCCCGGCCGCGAGGCCGAGCGCGTTACCGATCGCGACGACGGCGTCACCGACGACGAGGGCGTTGGAGTTGCCAAAGGTCACCGTCGGCAGACCCGACGCGCCGTTGATGCGGATCAACGCGACGTCATCGATCGGGTTGGTGCCGATCAGGGTCGCGGGCAGGCTCTTGGTCGAGCCGGATCGGGTCACGGTGATCGATCCCCCATTGACCGCGGCGGCGATCACGTGGTTGTTCGTGATGACGAGCCCGTTGGACGAGATGATCATGCCGGTGCCCTGGTCTTCGGTCCCCTGGCCCTTCACGTCGATCGAGACGACCGAGGGAAGGACCCGCTGGACCAGGGTTGGGATCGTGAGGCCCGTGGGCAGGACCGCGCCGGTCGGCGCGTTGGAGACCGCGTTGATGGTGACCCCGGGCGTGTTCGAGGACGTGGACGCGCTGAAGTGTCCGGCCAGTCCCCCGACGAGGGCCGCGACCAGTAACAACGAGATGCGCGAGGACCACGGTGAACGGAGTGACGAGCGAATCGGGATTGAGGGCTCACCGGTGGTGATGGGATGACTCGCCGCGCCGTCGGCGGGCGGCTCACTGGGCGCTACGGACGCCGAGGCGTCCATAGGTTCGGCCCCGACGCTCGCGGACGCGTCCTCGGTCACGCTCGCTGCCGTTGGCGCAGGCACTTCGGCGTCGTCGGGCAGGGCGGGTGCTGCCCACGAGGCGAGATAGTCGAACGACGCGGGCCCGGCGGTGGGCCGAGCACTCTCTTCAGGTGACGGGGGAATTTCACTCACGTGGTCATGCTAGACACCGCAAAGTAATAAACGACTAAACGGGAACGAAATGTTCGCCATGACGAAACCGAGTAGATTAGTGCCCTATGCCTCGTCGCATCGAGATCGAAATTACTAGTTTGCAGGGTGAGGTCGCCACGTGGCGCGCCGCCGGCGCGAAGATGCCCAAGGGGGTGCTCAACGTCGATTTGGTGCCTGGTGGCCCCGTCGTCGGTGGCGTCTACCGGGCTGACATCGAGCAATACATGGAGGGACTCGAGGTCATTTCGGTGATGCCGCCGAAGACCGCCTCGCCGCTCGACCCGCGCCAGGAGCGCATCGAACTGCTGCCGAGCACCAAGCCCGTGCCCGACGTCGTGGTCACCTACGCGACCAAGGGTCGCGGTCCGCGTCGAGACGACGATCGCGACGGCGCGCGTGGTCGCGGCGCTGGTCGTGACGGTGCGCGACGCGAGCCGTCACGGCGACCCTCGAGCCGACCGGCTCGTGACGGGGCCGCGCCCGGCGACCGTCCTGACCGGACCGATCGCCCCGATCGCCCCGCGCGTACCGAGCGTGGTGAACACAGCGAGCGCGGTGAGCGTAGTGAGCGTCCGAGCCGCAGTGCGCGTCCCGCGACCCGCGGTGCGCGACCCGAGCGCCCGGCCCGTCCGGCCGGTCCCCCGGTCACGACGACCCACCGCAACGCCCTGCTCGCGACCCTGTCGCCCGAGCAGTTGCCCGTCGCCGAGCAGCTGCTGCGCGGGGGCATCCCGGCGGTTCGCACCGCGGTCGCCGAGCAGAACAAGAACGCCACGGACCAGGGTCGTCCGACCGTGGACCCGGTGACCATCGACCGCATCGCCGAGGACTTGCTCGGGCGCACGAACCTGGCCATGTGGAAGGACCGTGCGGCCGGTGGGATCGCGGCCGGACGCGAACTGCGTTTGCGCGACCTGCGCGCGGTGGTGACCTCGGCCAAGACCGTGTCACTGGATGACGAGGCCCGCACCCAGTTAAAGGAGCTCCAGGCCACGCTCACGGCCCGCGTCGAGACGCTTCGCACCCAGTGGGTGGAGAAGCTCGAGGCCGCGGTCGCGGCCGAGAACCCGGTGACGGCGCTCGAACTCGTGATCCGACCCCCGGACATGTCGACGCGCATCAGCGCCGAGATGGCGACCAAGGTGATCGCCCTGGTCTCGTCGTCGCTCACCGCCGAGCAGGAGCCCGCGCGCTGGCGCGAGATCGTGACCCTGGCCGTCGAGACCTCGATCCGTCGCAACGTCAAGCCCGTCGGGATCCCCGAGGACCCCGAGTGCCACGCCCTGGCCGTGAAGAACGCCGGCGCGATCCCCGAGCTGGCGAAGTTGCTCGGCATCAAGGTTCCGCCGCCGCCGCCGATCGCGCGTCCGACGCGCCGACCGGCTACTCGTCGCCCAGCGTAAGCAGTCGCGCCTTCCAGCCCACTGATTCATAGAGCGACTTGGTCGCGCGGTCACCCGGGAGTGCCAGGGCGTCGCGCGCGCGCGGCTCGCCCGATCGAGCGAAGTCCACGAGGGCCCGTCCCCTCCCCTGGCGTCGATGGCCGGGTTCCACGTACAGCGCCACGATCACCCGGTGCGACACGACCATGAACGACGAGGCGCCGTCGCGCCACAGCGCGCCAGCGGCCGCGAAGGCGAGTAGTTTCGCGTCGGGCTCGTCGTCGAGCAGCTCATCGAGGTAGCGGCGCCCGCCCCGGCGCGCCGCTACCTCGATGAGGGCGTCGTGCCACAGGCTCGCTAGGCCCGGCTCAACCTCGCGCACGCGTTCGATCATGGCGCGATCAGGTGCGGGACTAGACGCAGTCGCGACAGAGCATGTGCGACGTGTCGGCGAGCTGACTCGTCTTCTTGAGGAGTCGGCACGACGAACAACGGAACTCGTCGTCCTGCTTGGGCAAAATCGCCTCGGTGACGTCGACTCCGAGTTCGGGGTCACTGACTTCGTCGTCGTCCTCGGGCACGCTGGTGCGCAGGATCGTCTCGGCGAGTACCTCGTCGAGGGCCAATTCGACGTCCGAATCGTCCACGACGTCGTCGTCGTCCTCAATGACCGCGACGACCGCCTCGACGACGTCCTCGCCGTCTTCGACGTCCTCTACCAGGTCAGCGTCATCGGCGGCTTCGTCGACTTCCAGTGCGTCGACCTCAAGGTCGTCGTCGGCGAGCTCGTCGGCGTCGATATCGTCGCCCACGATCTCCTCATCGAAGCCCTCCGCGAGCTCCTCTTCGTCGAATACCTCGTCGTTTTCGCTGTCGCGCACCATCTAATTCCCTCTCCGTAGCGCTGGCAGTGTAGAACCTTTTTGCGCCGGCGTGCGTGACCCTGACGAATCTGTTACGAAAGTCCCGTCCGGTCACGCTCGACGCGGGCCCGTTCCGCGCGGCGTTCGGCCTCGAGGCGCTCGAGGTCCGTGTCCGAATAGTCTACAAATTGCATAGAATTCGCGATCAATCCGTGGTTGGCCCCGGTGCGAATCAGCCGGGCCATGTCGTGGGCGACCTGTCGATAGCTGGGGTGGCCCTGGGGGCTCGAACGCAGTTCAATGAGGTGCATGGCCTCGCGCGCGTTCATCAGGATCCGGTAGCGGATGTTGAACGCGAGCGCCACGCAGTACTGACTCTGGGTCGGGAACTCCTCGGCGAGGTCGCGGGCGAACTCGCCGGATCGCTCGAGGGACTCGACGTAGGGCTGGGCGAGCCCGGCCTCGGTGACGACCTCAGGCACCTCGTAGCCGAGGTCGGGCGACAGCGGCTGCCACTCGATCGTGGCGAGGCGGTGGCGTTGCAGGTCGCGAAAGGCGCCGTAGTCGGTCACGAGCTCGAACTCGTAGCTCGTCTGCTCGAAGGCCCGGCCCGGTCGGTGGCGACGGTTCGAACGCTTCCCCACGTAGGTGGCCATGAGCTCGCCTCGTTGCACGTCGGTGAGCGACGCGACCGCGGCCGCGGCACCGGCCGTCGAGACCCCGGCCGTCTCAAAGACGATGGCCTCGAGGACGCGTCGTTCGCCGTCGGGGTCGAAGGCGACCAGGTGAACCCGTTGGTCGTCTTCGGGTGCCACGTCCGGTGTCCCCCACCGCGCGAGGAGCGCCGTCGTTCGCGAGCGCCGCTCGGCGAGGTAGGTCACCCACTGGCCCCCGCGTTCGGGCACGTCGAGTCGCTTGAGGAACGACGGGATGACCTTCTCGAGTTCGCGTTGCATCAGCCCGGCGTAGTGGTTGACCTCGGGCAGGGGGTGAGCCCGCATGCGCAGCAACAGGCTCTCGTAGGCCTGGCCCGAGCCGTAGATGCCGAGGTTCGAGAGCGCGCTGGCGGGCAAGAGGCCGCGGACCGCGTCCAGCGCCTTGGCCCGGATGGCCTGTCGATAGACGAAGTCGGTGTCCTCGGCGGTCTTGGGGTAGCGCACGCTCAACCACTCGGTCATCCGGGGCAGCAGCGCCGCGTAGGTGTCGAACATGCGGTCCATCTCGCCGACGTAGCGCGCGCCGAAGCGCGACTCGAGCACGTCGTGGTCGCGGTAGAAGCGGTAGTGGCCGTTGGGCAGTCGCCGGTCGTAGCCGAGGTAGCGCGTCGACTGTTCGAGGTAACTCATCAGTCGGCCGCGTTCGAGGACCTTGGTCAGCACGTTGCTCGCCTGTTCACAGGCCAAATGGACGCCACCGAGCTGGGCCACGGAGTCGTCGCCGTACTCGAAGAAGATGCGCTGGTAGAGCTCGTCGGCGCGTCCGACGCCGACGGTGGCGTCGATCGACGCGTCGCCGGTCAGGTCGAGGTCGTCGACGAACTCATCGAGGAAGAGTCGTCGAAGGCTCTTCGTGGCGCGCGAGTAGCGCGCAAACAGCGCCCCCTTGACGACTTCGGGCAGATTGACCAGGGCAAAGACTGGCCCGTCGAGGTTCGTGAAGTACCGGCGTAACACCACGCGCTCGGCCTCGGTGAACTCTTCCGCGACATAAGCGTGCATGACACGTAGAGGTTAGGGCCCGCGCTAGGCCAAGGGGTGGACCGTCGTCGCGCTCGCGACGACGCTACGCACCAGCGAATCGCGCGCGAGCGCCGCCTGGTCGGCCAGGTCGCCGAGCTGGCCCAGGCGCGCCAACTGTTCGCACAGATCGGCGACCTGCTTGGCGATGCGAACGAAGTCCCCCGGCGAGGTCTGGCCGATCTCGACGTCGGCGACGTCCAGGACGGTGCCGAGCGCCGCTCCCCTCGACCAGGCCGTGATGGTCGTGGCGAAGGCGCCGTCGGGGTCGCGACCGTGGGGCACCTGGAACTGGTCTTCGACCCCGCGGACGGTCGCCGCGATGACGCCGAGCGATCGGATGCGTTCGTCGAGCGAGACGCGCCGGTCATTACCGATGCGATCGGGTATCGAACGCCGCTTCTTCGTCGAGACGGTCTTGGCCGCGTTGGGCGCCCGGCGGGCGCGACGCGGCTCGTAGACGAAGCACGACGCGAGCCCGGCGAAGGCGGCGGCGTCGAGCCCGTCGAAGAGGCCTTCGCGCAGGGCCTCGGCCACCAAGAGGTCACTCTCGTGGTACAGCGCGCGCAGGAGCTGGCCGTCGGCGTTCAGCCGCCACCCGTCGGCGTAGCCGAGCGCTTCGAGGACGTGGTGGCGCGCGCGCAGTTGCTCACTGAGGGATCGCTTGGAGGCGCCGGGGCGCCGCGCGGACTCGAACTGGGCGAAGGATCGTTCGACGACGTTGGTCGCCGTCTCCTGATCGAAGTGATTGATGAGGTTGGCGGTGAAGTTGTAGGTCGGGCGAAACGACGAGTGCAAGTCCCCCGGCGCCGCCAGGGCGACGCGTCCGACGTCGAACAGCGCGATCTCGGGGCTGAAGCACACGACGGCGTGGCCCTCGTCGTCGAGGCCCCGGCGTCCCGCCCGGCCCGTCATCTGGGAGTACTCCGCGCTCGTGAGGAACTGGCGCCCGGCGTCGGAGTACTTGGTGAAGCGCTCGAGGGCGACCGTTCGCGCGGGCATGTTCACCCCGAGCGCCAGGGTCTCGGTCGCGAACACCGCGCCGAGCAGGTTGCGCTCGAAACAGGCCTCGACGATCTCGCGAAAGGCCGGGACCATGCCGGCGTGGTGGGCGGCGAGTCCGCGGCCGAGACCTTCGAGGAAGTCGCCGTACTCGAGGGCTCGCAGGTCGTCGTCGGTGAAACTCGACAGCCGCAGTTCGGCGATCCGCTCGATCTCGGCGCGCTCGTCACTCGAGGTGAAGCGCAACCCATCGCGCCGGCACTGCGAGACGGCGTCGTCGCAGGCCGCGCGCGAGAAGATGAAGACGATCGCCGGCAGCAGGTCGTCGGTCTCAAGCGCGCGCAACAGTTCACTTCGTCGCGGCGTCCTAAAGGGCGGCGGCGGCGCCGACGAGCGAGGGCCGCGCCATTTGGGACCCGGACGGAATTTGCGTGACGCCTTCATGAGATTGTCGATGCGCCGCGCGCCGTCGGCCAGGCGACCCTCGACCAACAGGTCATCGATCTCGGCGGCGCTCTGGCCGCGCCGCACGACGGCCACGTGGTTGTGCAACGTGATCGGCCGATTCGCCTCGATCACGACCTCGGTCGGCCCGCGGACTTCGGTGAGCCATTCGCCGAGGAAAGTGGCGTTGCCCACGGTCGCCGAGAGCGCGACGAACTGGATCGACGGCGGCGTGAGGATGAGGACCTCTTCCCAGACGCCGCCGCGATAGGGGTCTTGGAGGTAGTGGACCTCGTCGAGCACGACGAGACCGAGGGTGCGCAACTGAGCGGAATCGGTGAGCAGCATGTTGCGCAGCACCTCGGTGGTCATGACGACGATCTCGGCGCTTCGGTTGATCGAGGTGTCTCCGGTGAGCAGTCCGACCCGCTCGGCGCCGAATCGGTCCACCAGTTCGTGGTACTTCTGGTTCGAGAGGGCCTTGAGCGGGGTCGTGTAGAAGGCGCGGCGCGCCCGATGGGTCGTTTGGGTAATCGCGTAGGTCGCGATCAGGGTCTTACCGGATCCGGTCGGGGCACTCACGAGGACGTTGACCCCGCGGTCGACGGCGTCGAGCGCGGAGCGCTGGAAGTCGTCGAGTCCGAAGCCGAGCTCGTCGACGAAGGTCGATCGCAGATCGCGCTTCACCGGCGAAGCAGCTTACCGACCCCGATGGCGAGGAAGTAGAAGGCGGTGAGCGGGACCGCGAGCGCGAGCATCGACAAGGGATCGCCGCTCGGGGTGAAGACGGCCGCCGCGATGGTGATGGCGATCAGCGCGTAGCGCCACGAGTGCAGGAGTTGACGAGGCGTCACGACGTGGGCGAGCTCGAGCGCGACGAGCACCACGGGAAACTCGAAGGTCACGCCGAAGATGAACATCATCATCACGAAGAGTCCGAGGTATTGGTTCGGGTTGTAGTACGAGACGAGCGAGGGACCACCGATGGACACGAGGAATCGGATCGCGTGGCCGAAGCTGAAGTAGGCGACCACCACACCGGCGCCGAAGAAGGTGAGGGACGCCGAGACGAACGGTACGGCGTAGCGCCGCTCCGAGGCCTTCAGTCCCGGCGTGATGAAGCGCCACACGTGCCAAAAGACGATGGGTGAGGCGAACAGCAGACCACCGAAGAAGGCGATCTTGATGCGCAGCGTCAACCCGTCGAGCGGGTTGGTCACGAGGAACAGGCAGTGTTTCGGTTCGGCGTGGCAGTAGGGCTGTTGGAGGATCCGCAGGATCGGCGAGTAGAGCATGAACGCGGCGATGCCGAAGACGATGATCGCGGCCGACGAGATCAGAAAGCGCCGCCGGGCCTCGGCGAGGTGTTCGGCCAGGGTCATCCCGGACTCGGCCTTTCGAAACGAAGACACGCCGACTCAGTTCAGCGACGGGTCGACGGGGAAGGTGTCGTCCTGGCTCGGGGCCGCCCGCGGCGTCACGGGGGTCGTCAACGGGCTCGCCGACGACGCGGGCCCTCCCGGTGGTCGTGGACGTTCCGGTACGGGTTCGATGACGTCGGTGGGCGTGAGGTCGGCCGCGGTGGCCATCCCGTCGCGCAGGTCGGCGCGGTTGGCCAGTTCGTTCAGTAGGTTGACGGGACTGCGAACGACCCGCGCGATATCGCCCGCGCT
>JAKAZI010000046.1 GCA_021809495.1 Actinomycetes bacterium
AATGATGAATGAATTGCACATCGTGCAGTCACTTTGGCATACTGGGACCTATGGAAGCTGAGCCCCTCGGACGACGGGAACGCAAGCGACTCGCGACCCACCACGCGCTGCGCACCGCGGCGCTGCAACTCGGCGCCGAACGGGGGATCCGCGACGTCACGGTCGAAGAGATCGCGACGGCGGCCGACGTCTCGGTGCGAACGTTCTACGATCACTTCCCCTCCAAGGAGGACGCGATCATCGGGTTCGACGCGTGGCGCGTCGGCCAGTTGCGCGACGCACTCGCCAGCCGGCCCCCCGATGAGGCACCCCTCGAGGCCCTGCGGGTCGTGATGGCCCAGTTCTTCCACGAGTCGAGTGACGAATGGCCGCTACGCATGCGCGCCATCAACGCCGACCCCGCGCTGATGGGGCGAATGTTCGTCTCCTTCATCGCCTACGAGCGAACGCTGGTCGAGGTGATCGAACAGCGCACCGGTCTGGACGGTGAGCGCGACCCGTACCCGGCTCTCGTAACGGCCGTCGCCACCGCGGCCTTTCGGGCTTCGATGACTACCGCGCGCGCGAGCGGCGGCGGACTCGATCCGGCGGCGACCTTCGACGCCGCCATCGCCCGGCTGAGTGACGCACTTCGCCCGCCCGCACACGAGGACGGGCGAGCGGCGTGCTGATCCGACTCCTGCGAACCCACCTTCGCCCCTACCGCACGCAGGTGCTCATTCTCAGTGCGCTACTCGTCGCCCAGACCGTGGGCAACCTCTACCTGCCGAACTTGAACGCCGACATCATCAACGACGGAGTCGTGGCCGGCAATCTCCACTACATCATCCGTACCGGCGTCTGGATGATCCTGCTGACCTTCGCGATCGGCATCTTCGCCGTGATCGCCGTGTACCTGGCCTCGCGCGTCTCGATGGCCACGGGCGCCGACATGCGTCAAGCGGTCTTTGCGCGCGTGCAGTCATTCTCCGCTCGCGACGTCAACCACTTCGGCACGGCCTCACTGATCACCCGCAACACCAACGACATCCAACAGATCCAGTTGTTCTTGCAGATGGCGCTCACCATGATGGTGATCGCACCGATCATGTCCGTGGGCGGCATCGTCATGGCCATCCACGAGGGCACCAAGCTCTCGACGCTGCTGTTGGTCTCCATCCCGGTCATGACCGCGTTCATCGGCGTCGTGATGGTCCGCGTCATCCCCCAGTTCCGCTCGATGCAGACCAAGATCGACCGGATCAATCAGGTCTTGCGCGAGCAGATCACGGGGGTTCGAGTGATTCGCGCCTTCGTGCGCCGCGAGTCCGAAGCCGAACGGTTCGCCCGGGCCAACGCCGACCTCACGGGCACCGCGTTGCGGGTGAACCGCATCTTCGCGCTGACGATGCCCGTGATGATGGTGATCTTGAACCTCTCGAGCGTGGCGGTGATCTGGTTCGGCGGCCGATTCGTCAGCGAAGGTTCGATGCCCATCGGCAACCTGACCGCCTTCCTCACCTACATCCTGCAGATCCTCACCTCGGTGATGATGGCCGTGATGGTCACGATCCTCGTGCCGCGGGCGGCCGCCAGTGCCGAACGGATCGCCGAAGTACTCGACACCGTCCCGGCGATCGCCGACCCGACCTCGCCGATCACACCGGTGCCAACGGGCTCGGTCCATCTGACCAACGTGTCCTTCGCCTACCCCGGCAGCGAGCGACCGGTGCTCGACGCGATCACCGTCGCGTTCGAACCAGGTATGACGAGCGCCATCATCGGGGGAACCGGGAGCGGCAAGACCACGCTCGTCTCGCTGATCCCGCGCCTCTTTGACGTAACGGCGGGCGCGGTGGAGGTGAACGGCGTCGACGTACGCGACCAGCGTCAAGAGGAACTGTGGGCCGGCATCGGACTCGTGCCCCAGACGGCCTTCCTCTTCAGCGGCACCGTCGCCACCAATCTGCGCTTCGCGCGGCGCGACGCCACCGACGCCGAGCTGTGGCGAGCCCTCGAGGTGGCCCAGGCCCGAGACTTCGTCGCGGCCATGCCCGGCGGACTCGACGCGCCGATCGACCAGGGCGGCACCAACGTCTCGGGCGGCCAGCGCCAGCGTCTGGCGATCGCGAGGGCCCTGATCAAACGGCCGCGCATCTACCTCTTCGACGACTGCTTCTCCGCGCTCGACGCCGCGACCGACACCCGACTGCGCGAGGCCCTGGTCAGCGAGACGACCGACGCCACGGTGATCATCGTGGCCCAGCGCGTCAGCACGATCATGCACGCCGACCGCGTCATCGTTCTCGACGACGGCCTCGTCGTCGGCGTCGGCACCCACGACGAGTTGGTCAAATCCTGCGAGTCCTACCGCGAGATCGTGATCTCCCAGCTCGGCGAGGGGGCCCTGCGATGACGATGGGGCCGATGCACGCGATGCGCGGCGGCGCCGTGACGCCCCCTCGCACGAGCAAGGACGTTCGAGCCACGCTGCGGCGACTCGTGGGGCGGCTGCGCCCGGATCGGTGGCGACTCCTCGGAGCGCTCGTGCTCGGGATCACCGCGGTCTCCTTCATGGTGTCCGGGCCCCAGATACTCGGCAACGCCACCAACGTCCTCTTCGACGGCATCATCGCGAAACGCCTGCCCGCCGGCACCACGATGGCCCAGACCTTGCGGTTCCTGCGTGACCACGGGCACGCCCAGACGGCGACCATGATCGCCGGACTGCACCTCACCCCGGGCGTCGGGGTCAACATCGGCCGGATGGGCGCCATCCTCGGCGTCGCCGCCATCGTCTACCTGCTCGGCGCGTCGTTCAACTACTTCCAGGGCTACACGATGGCCGGCGTCACGCAGCGCGTGATGTCCGGGTTGCGCCGCGACGTCGAGACCAAGATGAACCAGCTGCCGCTGCGCTACTTCGACAGTCACCCCCACGGCGACGTGCTCAGCCGGGTCACCAACGACATCGACAACCTGACGACCACGATCCAACAGGGACTCAGCCAGCTGCTCAACTCGGTCCTGACCGTCGTGGGCGTGCTCGCGATGATGATCTGGATCTCGCCCCTGCTCGCCGTGGTCGCGGTGGTGACGATCCCCCTCGCGCTGGTCGTCACGCTCTTCATCGCGCGGCGCTCGCAGGTCCAGTTCGCGGACCAGTGGCGCCAGACCGGTGCGCTGAACGGACTCGTCGAGGAGACCCACAGCGGGCACGAGTTGGTGCAGGTCTTCGGTCGAGGCGAGGCGACCGTCGAGGAGTTCAATCGTCAGAACCAACTGCTCTACCGCTCGAGCTTCCGCGCGCAGTTCCTCTCGGGAATCGTGCAACCGTCGATCCTGTTCCTCTCCAACATCAACTACGTGGTCATCGCGGTCGTCGGTGGGTATCGGGTCGCGTCCGGACTCCTGTCGCTCGGCGCCGTGACCGCCTTCATCCAGTATTCACGCCAGTTCACGATGCCCATCACGCAGATCGCCGGGCAGATGAACATGCTCCAGTCCGGTTTGGCCTCAGCCGAGCGGGTCTTTGAGTTCCTCGACGCCGACGAGGAGTCGCCCGACGTCCTCGTCGCGGCCGACGCGCCGTCGGGTGAGCGCGGCGGCCGCGTACGGCTCGAACACGTCTCGTTCCGCTACGAGCCCGAGCACCCGCTCATCGAGGACTTCTCGCTCGACGTCGCCCCCGGCGAGACCGTGGCCATCGTCGGACCCACCGGCGCGGGCAAGACCACGGTGGTGAACCTCCTCGTTCGTTTCTACGAGGCGGACGCTGGACGGATCCTGCTCAACGGCGTGGACTACCGAGACCTGACCCGCGACGCGGTCCGTCGGGCCTTTGGCATGGTGCTCCAGGACACGTGGGTGTTCGCCGGCTCGATCAGAGACAACATCGCCTACGGACGGCCCGAGGCGACCGACGACGAGGTCGTCGCCGCCGCGCGCGCCGCGCACGTCGACAACTTCGTGCGCACCCTCCCCGAGGGCTACGACACCCTGCTCGACGACGAGGCCTCCAACCTGTCCTCGGGCCAGAAGCAGTTGCTCACCATCGCGCGGGCCTTCCTCGCCGATCAGAGCATCCTCATCCTGGACGAGGCGACGAGCAACGTCGACACGCGAACCGAGGTCTTGATCCAAGAGGCGATGGCCCGGCTGCGCGTCGGCCGCACGAGCTTCGTGATCGCCCACCGACTCTCCACCATCCGACACGCCGACGTCATCTTGGTCATGGACCACGGGCGCATCGTCGAGCAGGGCGACCACGACGCGTTGATGGCGAGACGCGGGCTCTTCTACTCGCTCTACAACAGTCAGTTCGCCGGCGCGACCACGTGATCGGGCGCGCGGCGACCGGGCCCCGGCGAGTCACTAACCTGACTCGCGCGTGACCATCCTCGTCGACCTCCAACGCGTCCGCCTGCGCGGCGCCGATCGCTCCGTGCTGGACGACCTCTCGCTCACCGTCTCTGACGGCGAGCGCATCGGCGTCGTCGGCATCAACGGGACGGGTAAGACGGCCCTCCTGCGAATCGTGGCGGGGACCCTCGCCCCCGACGGCGGCGAGATCCGCCGCGGTCGCGACGTGCGCGTCGGCGTGCTCGAGCAGGAGCCGGTCCTGCCCGTGACGAGCGTGCGCGAGGCGCTCGGGCACGGGTGGCAGGTCGACGCCGCGCTCGACCGACTCGACATGCTGGGCTTCGTCGACGCGACAACCACGGAGCTCTCGGGCGGCCAGCGCAAGCGTGTCGCCCTGGCCCGCCTCTTCGCGCAGCCGGTCGACCTACTGATCCTGGACGAACCGACCAACCACCTGGACCTGAACGCGATCCGCTGGCTCGAACAGCACCTGTTGGAGTTCCGTGGTGGCGTCGTGCTCGTCAGCCACGACCGGTTCCTCCTCGACCAGGTCACCACGCGCATGGTCGAGATCGACCGGGGCGCGACCTACGTCCACGGCGGCGGGTACGGTCAACTCCTCGAGGCCCAGGCCGAACGCGAAGCCCAGGCGGCCTCGGCCGAGCAGGTCCGGCGCAACCTCGCGCGAACCGAGCTGGCCTGGTTGCGCCGCGGCGTGAAGGCTCGCTCGACCAAGCCCCAAGCCCGGATCGACGCCGCGCACCGACTCCTCGCCCAGCGCCCGAACGCGTCCGCGCGCTCGGGCACCCTGGACCTGAGCACCCAGACGCCGCGACTCGGCAATACCGTCATCCGTGCCCACCACGTGGCCTTCGCCTACGAGGACGGCGCCACCCTGCTGCACGACGTCGACCTCGACCTCGGGCCCGGCGACCGCATCGGCATCGTCGGGGCCAACGGCGCGGGCAAGTCAACCCTGCTCGACCTGCTCGCGGGACGGCGCATACCCACGAGCGGGACCATCAAGACGGGGCCGACGGTCGTTGCCGCCTACTTCGAACAGCACGCTACCGAAATTGACGTCGCCAAGACGGTCCAAGAACTCGTCGCCGGCCCGCACGGCGTTCCCGGCTCGCCGCCCGACGTCGCGCTGATGAAGCGCTTCTGGTTCACGGGCGCCTTGCCGGCCACCAAGGCCGGTGAGCTCTCGGGTGGCGAGCGACGCCGGCTCCAACTGCTGCTCGCACTCGCCCAGCGTCCGAACGTCCTGCTGCTCGACGAGCCGACCAACGACCTCGACCTCGAGACGATCCGGCTCATCGAAGACTTCCTCAGTGAGTGGCCGGGCACGCTCGTCGTCGCCTCGCACGACCGCACCTTTCTCAGTCGCACGACGGACCGGCTGCTCGAGGTCCACGCGAACGGACGCGTCGGTGACGTGCCGGGCGGCATCGACGCCTGGATCGCGCGCTCGCTCGAGCCGGGCGCCGCCGCCCCGCGCGACGAGTCCTCGGTCCCGCGGGGCCGGGCACTGCGCGACGCGGAAAAGGAGATGACCCGTCTCGAGCGGCGCAAGCAGACCCTCAGCGCCAAGCTCGCCGTCGTCACCACCGTTGAGGAACAGACGCGTCTCGGCCTTGAACTCGACGGCGTGCTGCGCGCGCTGCACGAGGCCGAGACGACCTGGCTCGCCTTCTTCGACTAGCGAGCCCACTACGACCGTTACCGTGGTCGTGTGGCGGCGCCTCGGTAATAGTTGACAAGTTCCATCATATTTCTCTACTATTACCAGTCACCACGTCGGCTTCCCGACACGACCAAGGAGCACCGATGACTGCATGGGGATTCGAGACTCGTCAGATCCACGCGGGGGCGGTCGCCGACCCCACGACCGGGGCGCGCGCGGTGCCGATCTATCAGACCGCGAGTTTCACCTTTCGCGACACCGATCACGCGGCGGCGCTCTTCGGCCTGTCCGAGCTGGGCAACATCTACACCCGGATCATGAACCCGACCCAGGCCGTCTTCGAAGAGCGCATCGCCTCGCTCGAGGGCGGCGTGGCCGCCCTCGCGGTCGCCTCGGGCCAGGCGGCCGAGACCGTGGCGCTGCTCAACCTCGCCGAGGGCGGCGGCCACATCGTGGCGTCGGCCTCGCTCTACGGTGGCTCCTACAACCTCTTGCACTACACGCTGCCCAAGCTCGGGATCGAGACGACCTTCGTCGAGGACCCCGACGACCTCGACGCCTGGGCGCGCGCGGTGCGCAGCAACACCCGCGCCTTCTACGCCGAGTCCCTCGGCAATCCCAAGGGCGACGTCCTCGACTTCGAGGGCGTGAGCCGAGTCGCCCACGAGCACCGGGTCCCGCTCGTCGTGGACAACACGCTCGCCACCCCCTACCTCGTGACGCCCCTCGAACACGGGGCCGACATCGTGATCCACTCCGCCACCAAGTTCATCGGCGGCCACGGCACGTCCATCGGCGGCGTGATCGTCGACGGCGGCACCTTCGACTTCGAGGGCAGCGGTCGCTTCCCCGCATTCACCGAACCCGATCCCAGCTACCACGGGCTGGTCTTCGGCTCGTTGCCCGAAGCGCTCTTTCGCGCCCGCTTCGTCTTGAAGGCCCGACTGCAGTACCTGCGCGACACGGGCCCGGCGATCTCGCCCTTCAATGCCTTCTTGCTGTTGCAGGGACTCGAGACGCTGAGCCTGCGCATGGAGCGCCACGTCGCCAACGCGACCGCGGTGGCCGAGTGGCTCGAAGCGCGCCCGGACGTGACCTGGGTCGCCTTCAGCGGGCTCGCGTCGAGCCCGTGGCACGAGCGTCAGCAGCGCTACCTGCCCCGCGGCGGCGGCGCGATCGTCTCCTTTGGTATCGACGGCGGCGCCGAGGCCGGACGTCGGTTCATCGAGGGCCTGGAACTCTTCAGTCATTTGGCTAACGTCGGAGACGTGCGTAGCCTCGCCATCCACCCGGCCTCCACGACCCACTCGCAGTTAACCGAGTCCGAGCAGCTCACGACCGGGGTGACCCCGGACCTCGTGCGCCTCTCGGTTGGCATCGAGTCGATCGAGGACATCCTGGCCGACCTGACGGTGGGGTTCGAGGCCGCTCGACGGGCGTGAGCGACGCCCCCTACTGGCGCCCGGGGGACGACCCCGGACGGCGCCAGTTCGTCGAGGTCGACGGAGCCGGACACGGCATCGACCTCGAAGGCGGGGCCCGCCTCGAGAGCGTCACGATCGCCTACGAGACCTGGGGCGAGCGAAACGACGCGGGCACCAACGCGGTGCTGGTGTTGCACGCACTCACCGGCGACTCCCACGTCGCCGGACCGGTCGAACCCGGCCACCCGACGCCGGGCTGGTGGGACGGCGTGGTCGGCCCGGGGCTCGCGATCGACACCGACCGGTACTTCGTGGTCTGCCCGAACGTGCTCGGCGGCTGTCAGGGAACGACGGGTCCGTCCAGTCGCGCGCCCGACGGACGCCCCTACGGTTCACGGTTCCCGGTGGTGACCATCCGCGACATGGTGAGCGTGGAGACGATGCTCGCCGACCACCTGGGAATCGACCGCTGGGCGGCGGTCGTGGGCGGGTCGATGGGCGCCATGCGGGCCCTCGAGTGGGCGGTCGGCCACCCCAACCGCCTCGAACGCGCCGTCGTGATCGCGGCGGGAGCGGCCGGAACCGCCGACCAGATCGCCCTGTGTTCCCTGCAGGTCCGAGCGATCCGCGCCGACGCCGACTTCTTCGGTGGCGACTACTACGAGCGAACCGTTCCGCGCACGGGTCTCGCGATCGCCCGGGGCATCGGCCAGTTCAGTTATCGCACGTGGACCGAGTTCGAGGATCGCTTCGGCCGAGTCGCCCAGGACGACCGCGCGGTGCTCGACGGGGGTCGCTACGCGATCGAGTCGTACCTGCGCCACCAGGGCGAGAAACTCGTCGAGCGTTTCGACCCGAACAGCTACGTCGTCTTGAGCGAAGCGATGAACCACCACGACGTCGGACGGGGCCGTGGCGGCGTCGTCGCCGCGCTGAAGAGTGTGCGCGTCGCGGTGACCGTGGCGGGAGTCTCCTCGGACCGGCTCTACCCGCGCGAACTCCAGGAGGAACTCGCGCGCCTGATTCCGAGGGCCGGTCTGGTGAGGGTGATCACCTCACCGGCGGGACACGACGGCTTCTTGATCGAGACCGACCAGGTCGGCTCGATCATCGCCGAGTCGCTCGCCGACCTCTAGGAGTTCGCCTCCAACTCGGCGTCACGCCACCCATCGGGTCTTGCGACCGCCGCGGCGAAGCGCTCAACCAGGGAGACAAAACGGTCCGGCTCGACGAGGTGCGGCAAGTGCCCGAGCTCGGGCCACTCGATGAGACGCGACGTGGCGACGCGCGACGCGAGCCACGACTCGTAGTTGGGGGCGAGGGCCGAACCGTGCAGCGCGAGGTAGGGCGCGGTGATCGGCCGGGTGAACGAGTCGATGAAGTCGTCCAGGCCCGCTGCGTCCAGGTCCAAGAACGACGACCAGATTCCGAGCACCACCGACTGGTTCAGTCGTCGCTCGCGCGCGAGTCGGTCCCACTCCTCGTCACTCAGGGCCCCGCGCATGGTGGCAAAGACCATGAGCATGATCGGCTCGAACTGGGCCGGGTCGGCGAGTTCGGCACGGAACGGGTTGACCAGCGCCTGGAAGGCCGAGAGGTCGAGGGACTGATCAATGTTGAGTACGCCCGCGCAATCGAATCGCGACGCGTAGGCCGTGGCCACGAAGCCGCCGAGCGAGTGGTCGACCACGAGCGGATCGTCCACGCCGAGGCTGACGACCACGTCGTGCACGTCGCTCGCCAGGGTCACGCCGTCGTAGGGCGGAGCGGCAAAGGACTCACCGTGACCGCGCAGATCGACACTGATGACGTCGAAGTTGGCCGCGAGGGGTCCGAGGAGCGGGTCCCACACCCGTCGGGAGTCGGTGAGCCCGTGAATGAGCACGAGCGGCGATCCGGACCCAAGTCGTTCGTAGGCGAGCATTGCTCGGTCTTACCAGATTTCACGCACGCGCGCGGTCGAGGTGGTAGCGCAGCGCAATCGCGGCCGCCGCGCCCTCGCCGACGGCCGAGGCCAGTTGCTTGGTCGAACCGCGACGCACGTCGCCCGCGACGTAGACCCCGGGCATGGACGTGCGGAAGGCTTCGTCGCTCACGACGAACCCGTGGTCGTCGAGGTCGACCACGCCGTCGAGGAACCCGGTGTTGGGATCAAGACCAATGAAGACGAAGGCGCCCTGGGCCGCGTGGGTACGACGCTCACCGGTCGCGCGGTCCTCGAGCACCACGGCCGACAACGTGGCCCCGGGACCCGACTCGAAGGCGACGACTTCCGTGCCGAGCACGACGGACATCTTCGGGTGGGCGCTCACCTTGTCCTGGAGCAGGCGGCTCGCCCGCACGGCGTCGGCGTATTCAACGATGGTCACGTGCGAGGCGAACTGGGTGAGAAAGAGTCCTTCCTCGAAGCCGCTGTTGCCGCCGCCGATGACCACCACTTCGTCGGCGCCGCGGTAGAACGGACCGTCACACGTCGCACAGAAGTGGATGCCCGCACCGATCAGATCGGCCTCGCCGATGGCGCCGGTGCGTCGGTAGAGCGAGCCGGTGGCGAGTAAGACGCCGTGGGCCTGATACTCGTCCCCGGTCGACGTCGTCACGGTGATCCAGGACTCGTCGACCGGCGCGAACCCGCTCACCGCGACGGCCTGGAGGATCTCGACGCCGTAGCGCTCGGCCTGACGGCGCATCCG
>JAKAZI010000047.1:0-8146 GCA_021809495.1 Actinomycetes bacterium
CGCGAACTGCTTGAGTCCCCCGAACCTCGTCCCTCGACCGCCGGCGACGACGACGGCGGCCACGGTCATGGCTACGGCAGGACCGAGGCGAGCTTCTCTTCGGCCGCTTCGGTGTCGACGTTCAGCGCGAACGTCAGTTCCGAGACCAGGATCTGGCGCGCCCGGGTCAGCATGCGCTTCTCGCCCGCCGAGAGGCCCTTGTCCTTGTCGCGGATCGAAAGGTTCCGCACGACCTCGGCCACCTGGTAGATGTCGCCGGAGCGCAGCTTCTCGGAGTGATTCTTGAAGCGACGCGACCAGTTGGTGGGCATGCGCGCTTCCTTCTTGCGAAGCACCGCGAAGACCTCTTCGACCTCTTCGTCGTTGATCACGTCACGCAACCCGACGGACTCGGCGTTGGCGACCGGCACCATCAGCACGAGGTCGGTGTAGGCAACCTTCAGCTTCAGGTAGTCCTGCTTGACGTCAAACGCCGTCATCTTCTCGATCTTCTCGACCGTGCAGGCACCGTGGTGCGGGTAAACGAGACGGTCGCCCTTCTTGTATTTCCGGACAGTCATTGCGCAGTAGCTCCTAGCCGACCGACGCCAAGCGGGCGTTCGTGGGGACTATCCATTCTACCAAACTTCGATCAAACCGTGACGGGTTGAACGACTTCGATGACGTCCACCAGTCGCCGACAGCCAATGAGGTCCAGTCCCGACTCCGACTCGGGCATCGATCCGGCCGGAACGACGACCCGTTCGGCCCCGCGCCGGCGGACCTCACTCAGCCGGCGGCTAAGCCCACTGACGGGACGCAGCTCGCCCGCGAGGCCGACCTCGCCCACGACCGCCAGGTTCGCCGGCACCACGAACCCCATCGCCGCCGAGGCGACGGCGAGCGCCAGGGCGGCGTCGACGCCCGGTTCGATCGCGGGCAGACCCCCCGCCGTGGTCGCAAAGACGTCACAGCCAGCGAGTTCGACCCCGCAGCGGGCTTCGAGCACGGCGAGTAGCAGCGAGAGTCGCTGGGATGAGACCTGGTGGGCGACCCGGCGGGGCGAGCCCGTGCTCGAGGCGACCAGGGCCTGGATCTCGACCGACAGCGACCGACTGCCGTCGTTGGTGACGCTCCACACGACACCGGGCACGTCGAGCGCCGGGCCGGGCGGGTTGAGCGTCCCGTCGGGCAGCTCACGCAGTCCGTCGCCCACCATCTCGAAGAGGCCGACCTCACCGGTCGGACCGAACCGGTGCTTCAGGGCCCGAACGACGCGCAGTGACCCGTGGCGGTCACCTTCGATGCGCAGCACCGTGTCCACCACATGCTCCAGCGCGCGGGGACCAGCCAGCTCACCGTCCTTGGTGACGTGTCCGATGAGCACCAGCGCGGTTTCGGTGGCCTTGGCCATCACGCAGAGCCGCTCGGCGGCGGCTCGAACCTGGTTCACCGATCCCGATGAGCCGCTGATCGCGTCGTCTCGCAGGGCCGACACGGAATCCACGACGACGAGCGCTGGTCGATACCGTTCGATCACCTGTTCGGCCGTCGTGACGTCGTTGGTCGCCACCACCGCGAGGTCCGCGGGCACGGGCCCGAGCCGTCGCGCGCGCCGGGCGACCTGAGCCGCCGACTCCTCGGCCGCCACGAGGACGACCACGGAACCGGCCATCGCGAGTGAGCGCATGGCCTGGAGCGCGAGCGTGGACTTGCCCACACCGGGCTCGCCGAACAAGAGGGTCGTCGATCCGCTGACCAATCCCCCGCCGAGCACCCGGTCGAGCTCGCCGACCCCCGTCGGCATCGTCAAGCCGTCGTCGATCCGGGCCGCGATGATCGGGGTCGGCGCGGGTACCGCGATCCGGCCCTCGGCCGCGCCGCGCTCGGACACGGCGTTCCACGCGCCACACGACGCACAGCGCCCGACCCAGCGGGCGCTACGCGCCCCGCAACTCTCGCACACGAACTCTGATCGGGTCTTCACCCGACGAACGTTAGACGGCGACTGTCACGCCTCGGGTTCGGGCGCGACGTCCTCGAAGTCCACCGACGGTGGCAGTCCCTCGACCCCCTCGAAGGTGAGCGTCGGGCCGTCGGGTCCCTCGGTCGTGTCCACGACGATGGTCTGACCCGCGTGGAACTCCTTGAAGAGGATCTTCTCGCTGAGCACGTCCTCGACGTACTGCTGGACGGCGCGGCGCAGTGGCCGAGCGCCCAGCTCGGGGTCGTAGCCCTTATCGGCGAGGAAGCTCTGGGCCGCCGCGGACAACTCCAGGCCCAGCCCCTGCGTCGACAACTGGTCGCGCAGGCGCGTGATGAAGAGTTGGGCGATGGCGATGACCTCGGGCTTGGTCAACTCGTGGAAGACGATGGTCTCGTCGATACGGTTGAGGAACTCGGGACGGAAGTGCGCCTTGAGGGCCTGGTTGACCTTCTCCTTCATGCGCTCGTGCGTCGCGAGGTCCGACACCTTGCCAAATCCGATCGCGGCCTTGCGAAGGTCGGCGGTGCCCAGGTTGGACGTCATGATCAAGATGGTGTTCTTGAAGTCAACGGCGCGGCCCTGGGAGTCGGTCAGGCGGCCGTCCTCGAGGATCTGAAGCAGCGTATTGAAGACGTCGGGGTGGGCCTTTTCGACCTCGTCGAAGAGCACCACCGAGAACGGCTTGCGTCGCACGGCCTCGGTCAACTGCCCGCCTTCGTCGTAGCCGACGTAGCCCGGGGGCGAGCCCACGAGCCGGCTGACCGAGTGCTTCTCCATGTACTCGGACATGTCGAGCTGGATCAACGCGTCCTCGTCGTCGAAGAGGAACTCGGCCAACGTCTTGGCGAGTTCGGTCTTGCCCACGCCGGTCGGTCCGAGGAAGATGAACGAGCCACCGGGACGCTTCGGGTCCTTCAAGCCCGCGCGGGTGCGCCGGATCGCGCGGCTGAGCGCGGCGATCGCCTCGTCCTGGCCGATGATGCGCTTGTGGAGTTCGTCCTCCATGCGCAGCAACTTGGAGGTCTCCTCCTCGGTGAGCCGGTAGACCGGAATGCCGGTCCAGTTGGCGAGAACCTCGGCGATGGTGTCTTCGTCGACGAGGTCAAAGGTCGCCCCGCCCGACGAGGCGACCGTGGCGTCGAGCTCGTACTTCTTCGCGACCAGGTCGCGCTCCTGCTCCTCGAGCGCCTTGGCCTGCTCGAGGGCGCCGCGCTCCATGGCGGTCTCCTTGTCGGCGCGCACGCGCGCGATGTCCTCGTCGAAGCGCTTGGCCGCCGGCGGCGCATCCATCCGGCGGATGCGCAGGCGGCTCCCGGCCTCGTCGATGAGGTCGATCGCCTTGTCGGGCAAGAAGCGGTCCGCGATGTATCGGTCGGCGAGGTTCGCCGCCGCAATCAAGGCTTGATCGGTGATCTTGACCGCGTGAAACTCTTCGTAGACCTCGCGCAGACCCTTCAAGATCTCGATGGTCATCGACACCGAGGGCTGATCGACCTTGACCGGCTGGAACCGGCGTTCGAGGGCGGCGTCCTTCTCGATGTGCTTGCGGTACTCGTCAATCGTCGTAGCCCCGACGGTCTGGAGCTCACCGCGGGCGAGCATCGGCTTGAGGATCGACGCGGCGTCGATTGCGCCCTCCGCGGCGCCGGCGCCGACCAGCGTGTGAATCTCGTCGATGAACAGGATGATGTCCCCGCGCGTGCGAATCTCCTTCAGGACCTTCTTCAAGCGCTCCTCGAAGTCACCGCGGTACCGGCTGCCCGCCACGAGCGCGCCGAGGTCCAAGGTGTAGAGCTGCTTGTCGGCGAGGGTGACGGGGACCTGGTTGGCGACGATCTTCTGGGCCAGGCCCTCGACGATCGCGGTCTTGCCGACGCCGGGTTCGCCGATCAGCACCGGGTTGTTCTTGGTGCGCCGCGACAGGACCTGCATGACGCGCTCGACTTCCTTTTCGCGTCCGACCAGTGGGTCGAGCTTTCCCTCGCGAGCGAACTGCGTGAGGTTGCGACCGAACTGATCGAGCACGGCCGAACCGCCCGTGGCCTCGACGTCGCCCTTCTGGCCGCTCGACGAGACCGTGGCGCCGGCCTCTTTGCCGGACTGACCCGACATCATCTGGATCACCTGGGTACGCACCCGGGCCATGTCGGCCCCGAGGTCGTTGAGGACCTGGGCCGCGACGCCGTCGCCCTCGCGCACGAGGCCGAGCAGCATGTGCTCGGTGCCGATGTAGGAGTGACCCAACTGAAGCGCCTCGCGTAACGACAACTCGAGGACCTTCTTCGCCCGGGGCGTGAAGGGCGGCGAGCCGGGTGAGGGGTTCGAGTTCGTCCCGATGGCCTCTTCGACCTTCTCGCGCACCACGTCGAACGTGATTCCGAGGGCGTCCAGTGCCTTGGCGGCGACCCCTTCACCCTCGCGAATCAGGCCCAAGAGAATGTGCTCGGTCCCGATGAACGCGTGGTTCAACTCGCGGGCTTCCTCTTGTGCCAGTACGAGAACTCGCCGGGCTCGATCTGTAAATCGTTCGAACAACGTTCATCCTTTATGCGCTGATAAGTAGCAGTGTACCGGCGACTCGTGCGGGGGCGACCTCGCCCGCCGGCGCCCGCCCAGGGCTCATCTATTGTAGGAACGTGAATCCGCACGAGCGCCTGCAATTGCCCCTGGTGGAGCACGACCTCGAGCGTCTCGAGGCGTTGCTCGCCGAGTCGGTGATCGTCGGCGACACCTACCTGGATTCGGTCACGACGCACCTGATCTACGCCGGTGGCAAGCGATTGCGCCCGATGTTGGCGATCGCGTCGGCCACCTTCGGTGAGCGTGACGCCACCGAGGAGGACCTGCTCGGTGGCATCTCGCTCGAGTTGATGCACCTCGCGTCGCTCTACCACGACGACGTCATGGACGAGGCCGAGGTGCGCCGCAACGTCGACAGCGTGAACGCCCGATACGGCAATCTCGTGGCGATCGTCGCCGGTGACTACCTCATGGCCCGATCGGCCGGGATCGCCGCCGACCTCGGCACCGACGTGGCCGGGCTGATGGCGCGCACGCTGGCGTGGCTGACCCGCGGGCAGGTCTCCGAGGTGCGCACCTCCTTCTCGGTCGATCGCACCGAGGATGACTACTTCGAGGCGATCGAGGGCAAGACCGGCTCGCTCATGGCCGCGAGCTGTCGCGTCGGAGCGCTCACGGCCGACCACAGCGTCGAGTACACCGAGGCGCTCACCGAGTTCGGGCGGTGCTTCGGCATGGTCTACCAGCTGCGCGACGACATCCTCGACGTCATCGCCGTGGACAACGAGTTGGGTAAGCCCGCTGGTCAGGACCTCGCCGAAGGGATCTACAACCTGCCCACGCTCTACGCGCTGCGTGACGCGACCGTCGGGGACGAGTTGCGTTCCATCCTCGGTTCGGCGCTCAACGACGACGATCGCGAACGGGCCCGCAAGCTGGTGGTCGCGACCGACGGCGTGGCTCGAACGATCCACGCCGCGCAGCGATTCCTCGATCTCGCCCGCGGCTCCATCGCCGTGTTGCCGAGCGAGGGCCTTCGCCGCGGCTTTGACTCGCTCATCGAATCGCTCCTCGAAGACCTACCCGTCTTCTAGAGCGCGGCCCCGGGGCCCGGTTACGAGGGTGACTCGTTCAGACCCGTGATGGTCCCGAGCAGACTCTCCACGGTGAACTCACTCGTCGGCGCGTCGCGCACCACGCGGCCCAGCCTCAGCACGATGATGCGGTCGGTGACCTCGAGCACGTGGGGCAGGCTGTGGGAGATGAACAGGACGCTCAGCCCCTGTTCGCGCGCGGACTTGATGACTTTGAGCACTTCGGCCGACTGGCGCGCGCCAAGGTGGTTGGTCGGCTCGTCGAGAATGATCACGTGCTTGGCCCAGGCGATCGCCCGGCCGATGGCCACGGCCTGGCGCTGGCCACCCGAGAGTTCCGAGACCGTCCGTTGGGTCGCCGGAATGGTGATGCCGACGCGGGCGAGTTGTTCGAGCGCCTCTCGCTCCATGCCCCGCTGGTCCACGAATCCCAGCCGACCGAGCAGCCCGCTTCGGCGCTTCTCGCGCCCGAGGAAGATGTTCGAACCGATCGACAGATCGGGGGCGAGCCCCGAGTCCTGGTACAGCGTCTCGATGCCCGCCGCCATCGAGTCGTGCGGCGAGCGCCAGTGGCGCCGCACCCCGTCGACGATGACCTCGCCGGAATCGGCCGTGTTCACCCCCGAGATCACCTTGATCAGTGACGACTTGCCCGCCCCGTTGTCCCCGACGA
Organism: Actinomycetes bacterium; assembly: GCA_021809495.1. Classification (GTDB taxonomy): domain Bacteria; phylum Actinomycetota; class Acidimicrobiia; order Acidimicrobiales; family RAAP-2; genus RAAP-2. Next base: position 6,254 of record JAKAZI010000047.1, read on the forward strand.
GCCCGATGACCTCACCGGCGTAGGACTTGATGCTGACGTCGTGCAGCGCCTCGACCGAGCCGTAGTGCAGGGTGATGTTGCGCAACTCCAGGACGGGCGTGCGCTCGTCGGCGATGGTCACGTCACCCTCCTCGAGCGTCGACGGAAGCTCTGCAGCAGGGCGGCGACCGCGATGAGCGCCCCGACCACCACCTGGATCCACGTCGGGGGAACGTTGATGAAGATCAATCCGTCGCTCACGACGGTCAAGACGGCGGCCCCGAGCATCGTGCCGGCCCAGCGCCCGACACCACCGGTGAGCGATGCACCGCCGATCACGACGGCCGCGATGGCGACGAGGTTGGCCGAATTGGTCACGCCCGTGGTCGCCGCCCCCGAGCCGGAGCGAATGTAGAAGAACATGCCGGTCAAACCGGCGAGCACGCCGGCGAGCACGTAGACCGAAATGAGGTGGCGCCGCACGGCGATGCCCGCCGCGCGAGCGGCGAACTCGTTGGATCCGATCGCGAAGTTGTAGCGCCCGTAGACGGTGAGGTGCAGCACCACGCCCAAGACGACGGCCAGTACCAACACGATCGCCACCAGCCAGGTGATCATGCCGATGCCCGACGCGCTCCAGTAGATGGCGCCGGGGTTGTAGCCCACCGGTGCGCCGTGCGAGATGACCAACGCCAGACCGGCCCCGACGCTGTAGGTCACGAGCGTGGCCACGAAGGGCACCAGATCGAACGCGGTGATGAGCAGGGCGCTCAGCCCGCCGGCCAGCGCGCCGATGAAGGCGCAGGCGAGCGTGCCGACGAGCAGTACCACGGCCTGGTTCACGCCGTGGTTCACGAGCGGCTGGATCCAGCCGGCGGCGACCACGCCCGACACGGCGGCCGTCGACCCCACCGCGAGGTCGATCCCCCCGGCGACGATGACGTAGGTCTCGGCCAGCGCGATCAGGACCAGTCCGCTGAAGTCGGTGAAGAGGTTCGAGAACTCGCCGACGCGAAAGAAGAGGGAGTTGCGCGACGCGAAGAACAAGATCAGCGCGATCAGGACCACGAAGAGCACGAACTGCTGATTCGTCACGACGCGACGGAGGCGTCGATCGGTAGTGACTTCGCTCCCAGACACGTCAACGGACGTACTCACCAGGCTCCTTTGTGGGCTTCAGCCGACTCTATCCAGGGCTGCCGGGCCGGGTCCAGGGACCCGGCCCGGCAACGGGGAGAGTTAGCTCGCGACGTACTGGTACTTGGCCAGCACCGACGCGGGCGTCGACGGCAACAGGGTGATGTTGGGCAGCGTCTGAAGGTGCGGGACCTTCTTGCCCTGCAGCGCGGCGACCGCGTACTTGATGATCAACATGCCTTCGAGCGTGGGCTGCTGGGAGATGATCGCCGAGAGCGAGCCGAGCCCGCCCGCGACCATGGACGCGATGTTGTTGGCGTAGCCGTCGTAGCCGACGATCTTGATCGACGCGCCGGCCGAACCAGCGGCCTTCACCGCCGCGGTGGCGCCTTCGGCGTCCGTGCCGTCGACCGCGAAGATCCCGGCCAGGTTGTGCGCCGAGATGTCCTGGGCGAACGCCGACTGGGCGACCGAGGGCTGGGACTGGCTCACCACGTCATTGAGCATCGTGATGTTCGGGTACTTGGCCGTCACCTCAGCCTTGAAGGCGGCGACGCGAGCGGCGTCGGTCGAGGTCGTCAGCGACGAGACGCCGATGGCCACGTCGCACTTCTTGGCCGCCGTGCAGTCCTTGGTGTAGTTCATCGCCGTCGCCAACGCGTCCGCGGCCGCCTTGCCACCCTGGGTGTTGTTGCCCGTCACCCACGAGGTGATGTTGCGCTGATACGAGGAACCAGAGTCGACGTTAAAGACCTTGATGTGCGAGCGCACCGCCGC
>JAKAZI010000047.1:8246-10093 GCA_021809495.1 Actinomycetes bacterium
GAGCACGTCGGCCAACTCGAAGTCGTCAAAACCGACGAGCGCGACGGACCGTGAGAGGCCCCGATCGCGCAGCGCGTAGACGACGCCCATCGTGAGCAGGTTCTGGCCCGCGAAGAACGCCGTCGGGGGCTGCTCGGTGTCGAGCATCGCCGCCGCGACCAAGCGCGCCTCTTCGATGGATCGCACGTCGGTGGCGACCAGCGAATCGTCAATCTCGAGTCCCGCGGTGCTCAACGCCTCGCGGTAGCCGCTCAGCCGATCGACGGCGGTCGCGATACGCGTGAGGTCGCCGATGAAGGCGACCCGCGCGTGTCCGTGAGCGATGAGGTGGTCAACGGCTCGGCGCGTGCCCACGCGCGAGTCGACGATCACCGCGTCCGACGAGATCTGCCGTGGCGCGCGGTCCACGAAGACGAACGGGACACCGAGGCGCTGCTCATCGACGAGGTAGCGCTGGTCGGCACTGGCCGGGGCGATCACCACGCCGTCGACGCGGTGTCGCGACATCGCCACCACCAGCTGTCGTTCGCGCTCCGGGTTCTCTTCGAGGCTGGCCGCGAGCACCGACACGCCGCGCCCGCGGGCGACGGCCTCGATCGCGCGCAGCACCCGGGCGGAGTAGGGATTCGACAGGTCTTCAAGGAGAACCGCGATCGTCGACGATCGTCTGTCCAGGCGCCGCAGTGCGCTGGCCCCCAGGTTGGGCTGGTAGTTGAGTTGCAGGATCGACGCGCGGACTCGGGCTCCCATCTCGGCCACCACGCCGGGCTCGCCGTTGACCACGCGCGACACCGTCTTCACCGAGACACCCGCGTGGCGGGCCACGTCCTTCATCGTCGCGCGGCCACGCACTTCCCGAGCCGTATCCCCTTCGGTCACGAATCCTCCTTGCACGGCTTCGGCGAGTTGAGACTACGACAAAACGTCGCCGCGGGACCACTACATTTTCGTGGCGACGACGGCTAGGACAGCGCGTCCACGCCCAGTTCGAAGGCGCCGACGATGCCCGAGGCCGCACCGAGCCCGGGCGCCACGATGAACGAATCGATGTTGGTCGTCAGTTCGGGAACGGCGAGATAGCCGTTCAGCGAGTCGCGAACCTTCTCGCGGATACGTTCGAGCAGGCCGGGCACCGCCATGATTCCCCCGCCGAGGATGATGACGTCGGCGGCGGTGATCGTGACGATGTTGCGCACCGCGTCGGCGAGGTACTCGCTCTCGAGTTCCCACGCCGCGTGATCGGCCGGCAGTTGCGGTCCGCCCCCGCGGTGCCATCGCTGCTTGACCGCGACGCCGCTCGCGAGTCCCTCGAGGCAGTCGCCGTGCGACGGACACGACCCGGGGAAGTCATCGCCGGGTCGACGCCGCACGACCATGTGGCCCAGTTCGGGGTGCAGCAGTCCGTGCACGATCCGCCCGTCGACCACGAGGCCACCGCCGATTCCCGTGCCGATGGTGACGTAGACGACCACGTCCTTGTCGCGACCAGCACCGAATCGGAACTCGGCGAGGGCCGCGGCGCCGGTGTCGGTGTCGACCCCGATCGGTACAGCAGGGAAGCGCTCGGCGAAGGCGTCGGGCCACGAGACGCCGCGCCAGAGGATCTTGGGCGTGGTCGTGGTGATCGCGCGACGGGTCAGGTCGACGGGGCCGAAGGATGCGACACCAACCGCGGCGAGCGGCGTCTCGACGTCACGCTGATGAAACCAGTCCATCACGCGCGCCAGCGTGTCCTCGGGCGTCGTGGTGGCCAGGACGTGTCGCTCGGCGTCGCGAACCTCCTGCCACGTGCGTCCCACCGCGAGGACCATCTTGGTCCCGCCCGCTTCGATTGCTCCGATCACACG